>NZ_CP096670.1:3862500-4045000 GCF_023238625.1 Agarivorans sp. TSD2052 | reverse complement strand
TTAAGGCTAGGGGGTCATCCCGACTTACCAACCCTTTGCAAACTCCGAATACCACTAAGTACTATCCGGGAGACACACGGCGGGTGCTAACGTCCGTCGTGGAAAGGGAAACAACCCAGACCGTCAGCTAAGGTCCCAAAGTCATAGCTAAGTGGGAAACGATGTGGGAAGGCTTAGACAGCCAGGATGTTGGCTTAGAAGCAGCCATCATTTAAAGAAAGCGTAATAGCTCACTGGTCGAGTCGGCCTGCGCGGAAGATGTAACGGGGCTAAGCTATGCACCGAAGCTACGGGTACTTACTTTGGTAAGTGCGGTAGAGGAGCGTTCTGTAAGCCGTTGAAGGTGAATCGTAAGGTTTGCTGGAGGTATCAGAAGTGCGAATGTTGACATGAGTAACGATAAAGGGGGTGAAAAGCCCCCTCGCCGAAAGACCAAGGTTTCCTGTTCAATGTTAATCAGAGCAGGGTGAGTCGGCCCCTAAGGCGAGACTGAAAAGTGTAGTCGATGGGAAACAGGTTAATATTCCTGTACTTTGTATAATTGCGATGGGAGGACGGAGAAGGCTAGGCCAGCATGGTGATGGTTATCCATGTTTAAGGTTGTAGGCTGGACACTTAGGAAAATCCGGGTGTCTAAGGCTGAGAATTGATGACGAGTGTCTACGGACATGAAGTGGTTGATGCCCTGCTTCCAGGAAAAGTCTCTAAGCTTCAGATTATACGAAACCGTACCCCAAACCGACACAGGTGGTTGGGTAGAGAATACCAAGGCGCTTGAGAGAACTCGGGTGAAGGAACTAGGCAAAATGGTACCGTAACTTCGGGAGAAGGTACGCTCCCGACGGTGATGAGACTTGCTCTCTAAGCTGTTGGGAGTCGCAGATACCAGTTGGCTGCAACTGTTTATTAAAAACACAGCACTGTGCTAAATCGAAAGATGACGTATACGGTGTGACGCCTGCCCGGTGCCGGAAGGTTAATTGATGTGGTTAGCGCAAGCGAAGCTATTGATCGAAGCCCCGGTAAACGGCGGCCGTAACTATAACGGTCCTAAGGTAGCGAAATTCCTTGTCGGGTAAGTTCCGACCTGCACGAATGGCGTAATGATGGCCAAGCTGTCTCCACCCGAGACTCAGTGAAATTGAAATTGCCGTGAAGATGCGGTGTACCCGCGGCTAGACGGAAAGACCCCGTGAACCTTTACTACAGCTTGACACTGAACATTGACCCTACATGTGTAGGATAGGTGGGAGGCTTTGAAGCGTTGTCGCTAGATGATGTGGAGCCGACCTTGAAATACCACCCTTGTAGTGTTGATGTTCTAACGTTGGTCCCTTATCGGGATTGCGGACAGTGTCTGGTGGGTAGTTTGACTGGGGCGGTCTCCTCCCAAAGAGTAACGGAGGAGCACGAAGGTTGGCTAAGTACGGTCGGACATCGTACGGTTAGTGCAATGGCATAAGCCAGCTTAACTGCGAGACAGACACGTCGAGCAGGTACGAAAGTAGGTCATAGTGATCCGGTGGTTCTGTATGGAAGGGCCATCGCTCAACGGATAAAAGGTACTCCGGGGATAACAGGCTGATACCGCCCAAGAGTTCATATCGACGGCGGTGTTTGGCACCTCGATGTCGGCTCATCACATCCTGGGGCTGAAGTCGGTCCCAAGGGTATGGCTGTTCGCCATTTAAAGTGGTACGCGAGCTGGGTTTAGAACGTCGTGAGACAGTTCGGTCCCTATCTGCCGTGGGCGTTTGAGAATTGAAAGGAGCTGCTCCTAGTACGAGAGGACCGGAGTGGACGAACCGCTGGTGTTTGGGTTGTTATGCCAATAGCATTGCCCAGTAGCTACGTTCGGAACTGATAACCGCTGAAAGCATCTAAGCGGGAAGCAGGCCTTGAGATTAATTCTCACTAGGACTTTAAGTCCTCTGAAGGGCCGTTGGAGACTACAACGTTGATAGGCAAGGTGTGTAAGTGCTGTGAGGCATTGAGCTAACTTGTACTAATTACCCGTGAGGCTTAACCATACAACACCCAAGTGGTGTTGCTTATAGATATCTTATTTTTTAAGACCAAGAGTACTTGTTATACTCGTGGGATGTTTTCAGCTTTTTCGAATGTTAAAGACAACAAGTTTTTGCCTGGTGGCAATAGCGTTGTGGACCCACCTGAACCCATGCCGAACTCAGAAGTGAAACGCAACTGCGCCGATGATAGTGTGGGGTCTCCCCATGTGAAAGTAGGTCACTGCCAGGCGCCTATTCTATAAAAACCCAGCTAACGGCTGGGTTTTTAGTTCGCTGATATAGCTCAGTTGGTAGAGCGCACCCTTGGTAAGGGTGAGGTCGGCAGTTCGAATCTGCCTATCAGCACCATATTCAGAAAGGCCCGGCATTAAGCTGGGCCTTTTTGTTTTTTCGGTCTATTAAATGACCGAATTAGCGAGTTAGAAAGAAGTTACTTGACAGCTTTCTAACGATTCAAGCGAAATTAAGCTCATTTTTCACCTTTTCGAGGTGTAAATTTTGAAGGTAAGTTATTGTTTAATATGGCTTTAAATGTTTAATTAAACAAATTTTAGACAATCCTACCAATTCAAAATTTAGGGTGTTATAATTTCGCGCCCTTTAATTAGGCAGCCAGAGATCTCAGCGCTAATTGTTGGGATCAGTTGTAACAAATAGCGGAGCACTGAAATGATCCAAATGCAATCTACTATGGACGTGGCGGATAATTCCGGCGCGCGCCGTGTACAGTGTATTAAGGTCCTAGGTGGTTCGCACCGCCGCTATGCACGAATTGGCGACATCATTAAAGTTACTGTAAAGGAAGCAATTCCACGCGGTAAAGTTAAGAAAGGTGACGTTATGAATGCAGTGGTAGTGCGTACTAGAAAAGGCGTACGTCGTCCTGATGGTTCTGTAATTCGTTTTGACCGCAATGCTGCGGTTATCTTGAATGCAAACAATCAGCCTATTGGTACTCGTATCTTTGGTCCTGTGACACGCGAACTGCGAAATGAGCAGTTCATGAAAATTGTGTCTCTAGCACCAGAAGTACTTTAAGGAGTCCAATAATGGCTAATAAAATCCAGAAAGGCGATGAAGTAATAGTTATTGCAGGTAAAGACAAAGGCAAACGCGGTAGCGTAACCAAAGTTTTAGCCAACGGTAAACTATTCGTTGATGGCGTGAACTTGATCAAGAAACACCAAAAGCCAAACCCTCAATTGGGTGTTGCTGGCGGTATCGTTGAGAAAGAAGCGGCCCTTGATGCATCAAACGTAGCGATGTTTAACCCTGCCACTGGCAAGGGTGATCGTATTGGTTTTCGATTTGAAGACGACAAAAAAGTTCGTGTATTCAAATCGTCTAATGAAATTGTAAAGTAACTGGAGTTAACGATGGCGAAACTGCATGACCTATATAAGGAAACTGTAACGCCTGAACTCGTAAAGGAGTTCGGTTACAAATCCATCATGCAAGTCCCTCGGATTGAGAAAATCACCCTTAACATGGGTGTGGGTGAAGCGGTTAATGACAAGAAAGTACTAGAGCACGCAATTGCCGATCTAGCAGCTATCTCAGGTCAAAAACCACTGATCACCAAAGCTCGTAAATCTGTAGCAGGCTTTAAGATCCGTGATGGATACCCAATTGGTTGTAAAGTAACTCTACGCGGTGAGCGTATGTGGGAGTTTTTAGAGCGTTTGATTTCAATCGCAATTCCTCGTGTTCGAGATTTCCGTGGTTTGAATGCTAAGTCATTCGATGGCCGTGGTAATTACAGCATGGGTGTGCGTGAGCAAATCATCTTCCCTGAAATTGACTATGACAAAGTTGATAAGGTTCGTGGTATGGATGTAACCATCACTACTACTGCCGAAACCAACGAGGAAGGCCGCGCTCTGCTGGCTGCCTTTAACTTCCCATTCCGTAAGTAAGGTAGAGTAGTTATGGCTAAACAATCAATGAAAGCTCGTGAAGCGAAGCGTACAGTTACTGTAGCTCGTTTCGCAGAAAAGCGCGCAGCGCTTAAAGCGATTATTAGCAGCGTACACAGCTCTGATGAAGAGCGTTGGGACGCAGTACTAAAATTGCAATCGTTACCTCGTGATTCAAGTCGGTCTCGTCAGCGTAACCGCTGTAACGTAACCGGCCGTCCTCATGGCTACCTACGTAAATTCGGCCTAAGCCGTATTAAATTGCGTGAAGCGATGATGCGCGGTGAGGTTCCTGGTCTTAAGAAAGCCAGTTGGTAATCCACTTAATTACGGAGTAAACGATTATGAGCATGCAAGATCCTATTGCGGATATGTTGACTCGCGTTCGCAACGGTCAATCGGCAAATAAAGTATCTGTTGTTATGCCTTCATCTAAAGTAAAAGTGGCAATTGCTAACTTGTTACAAGAAGAAGGTTA
Source organism: Agarivorans sp. TSD2052 (assembly GCF_023238625.1). Lineage (NCBI taxonomy): Bacteria > Pseudomonadati > Pseudomonadota > Gammaproteobacteria > Alteromonadales > Alteromonadaceae > Agarivorans > Agarivorans sediminis. Next base: position 4,040,576 of record NZ_CP096670.1, on the reverse strand, counting down.
CATCACAGGATACGCTGTGACTGGTGACGTGAAAAAGTCATTAGAAGTTACCCTCAAGTATTTTGAAGGTAAAAAAGTTATTGAAAAGATTGAACGTGTAAGCCGTCCAGGTCTACGCATTTATAAAGGTGCTAAAGACCTACCTAAAGTTATGGGTGGCCTTGGTGTTGCAATCATTTCTACATCTAAAGGCGTGATGACTGACCGTGCGGCGCGTAAAGCCGGCATGGGCGGTGAAATCGTCTGTTACGTAGCTTAACCGGAGGTAGGTAATATGTCTCGAGTAGCCAAGGCTCCCGTTACAATTCCTGCTGGCGTTGAAGTAACTCTCAACGGCCAAGAATTAACGGTTAAAGGTAGCAAAGGTACATTGACTCGCGTATTTAATGACGCGGTTGTTGTAACGAAAGAAGAAAACGAACTTAAGTTTGCTGTAGTTGAAGGTGCTTCAACTGCTCAAGCTGGTACAGCTCGTGCTCTAAGCAACAACATGGTTGTTGGCGTTACAGCTGGGTTTGAGAAAAAACTTACATTATTAGGTGTAGGTTACCGTGCTGCTGTTAAAGGCAACGTAGTAAACCTAACATTAGGTTTTTCTCATCCTGTAGAGTACACCTTAGCAGAAGGTGTAACAGCAGAGTGTCCATCACAGACTGAAATCGTACTGAAAGGTGCTGATAAGCAAGTCGTTGGTCAGGTAGCAGCAGATATTCGTGCGTTCCGTCCGCCAGAGCCTTACAAAGGCAAAGGTGTTCGTTACTCAGATGAAAATGTCCGCCGTAAAGAGGCTAAGAAGAAGTAGGTTAACACTATGGATAAGAAAATTGCTCGTCTGCGTCGTGCAACACGCACTCGCAAAGCTATGCAAGAGTTGGGTAAAACCCGCCTGGTGATTCACCGTACTCCGCGCCATATTTACGCGCAGGTGATTGCACCTGATGCAACGGTTCTTGCCACAGCATCAACAGTAGATAAAGCCGTTTCTGAAGGGCTTGAAAGTTTAAGTAACGTAGCTGCCGCTACAGCCGTAGGTAAAGCAATTGCTGAGCGTGCTGCTGAAAAAGGTATTACGTCTGTAGCTTTCGATCGTTCAGGCTTTAAGTATCACGGCCGCGTTGCTGCGCTTGCAGAAGCTGCACGTGAAGCTGGTCTTCAGTTCTAAGGAGTGAGTCATGTCTAAATTTGAAGCACAAGCCGGTAGTGATCTGAATGAAAAGCTTATCGCTGTAAACCGTGTGTCAAAAGTAGTTAAAGGTGGTCGTATCTTCAGTTTCACTGCTCTAACAGTAGTGGGTGACGGTAACGGTCGCGTAGGGTTTGGTTATGGTAAAGCACGTGAAGTTCCTGCTGCTATTCAAAAAGCAATGGAAAAAGCGCGTCGTAACCTTACTAGTGTACAGCTGAGAGGCACTACACTGCAGCATCCTATTAAGGGTCGCCACTCTGGGTCGCGTGTTTACATGCAACCTGCATCAGAGGGTACTGGTATTATTGCCGGTGGTGCGATGCGTGCTGTTCTAGAAGTTGCTGGTGTGCAGAACGTATTGTCTAAGGCATACGGTTCTACTAACCCAATCAACATTGTTCGCGCTACTATCGACGCTCTTGAGAATATGCATTCTCCACAAGACGTTGCTGCGAAGCGTGGCCTAAGCGTCCAAGAAATTCTGGGGTAATAAGCCATGTCGAACAAAATTAAAGTAACACAGACTAAAAGCAGTATTGGGCGTTTGCCTAAGCACCGCGCAACCTTAACGGGTTTAGGTCTTCGTCGCATTAACCATACTGTAGAATTAGAGGATACTCCTTGTATTCGCGGTATGATTAATAAAGTTTATTACATGGTTAAGGTTGAGGGAGAATAATCATGCGTTTGAATACTCTTTCTCCAGCAGCTGGCTCAAAGCCAGCCGCTAAACGTGTAGGACGTGGTATTGGTTCTGGTTTGGGTAAAACTGGTGGTCGCGGACACAAAGGTCAGAAGTCTCGTTCTGGCGGTAGTGTTCGTCCAGGTTTCGAAGGCGGTCAAATGCCTTTGAAACAACGTTTGCCTAAATTTGGTTTTACTTCACGTAAATCAATGGTAACTGCTGAAGTTCGTACTAGCGAGCTAGCTAAAGTTACTGCTGACGTGGTAGATTTGGACGCTTTGAAAGCTGCTGGTCTTATTACTCGCAACATTAAGTTTGCAAAAGTAGTATTATCTGGCGAAGTAAAAGCACCAGTTACCTTACGTGGCCTGCGTGTAACTAAAGGCGCACTGGCAGCTATTGAAGCTGCTGGCGGTAAAATCGAGGAATAAGTACAAAACATGGCTAAGAATCCAGGAACAGCATCAGCAAGTGCACAAGGCGGCTTAAGCGAGCTTAAGAGTCGTTTACTATTTGTGCTTGGGGCCATTATTGTGTTCCGAGCGGGCTCCTTTGTGCCGTTACCTGGGATTGATGCCGCTGTACTGGCCGCGTTGTTTGACCAGCAAAAGGGTACCATTCTGGAAATGTTTAACATGTTTTCAGGTGGTGCACTTTCACGTGCTTCTATATTTGCGTTAGGTATCATGCCGTATATTTCGGCATCGATTATTATCCAGTTATTGACAGTTGTTCACCCAACCCTTGCTGAACTTAAAAAGGAAGGCGAGTCGGGTAGACGTAAGATTAGTCAATACACGCGTTATAGCACACTGGTTTTAGCAACATTTCAAGCTATAGGTATTGCTACTGGCTTACCTAATATGATGGCTGGTCTGGTGATTAACCCAGGTCTTCCATTCTATTTCACTGCGGTGGTTAGCTTGGTAACAGGAACAATGTTCCTGATGTGGTTAGGTGAGCAAATTACTGAACGCGGTATCGGCAACGGGATTTCGATCCTAATCTTTGCTGGTATTGTGGCAGGATTGCCTTCTGCAATCGGTCAGACGGCTGAGCAGGCGCGTCAAGGAGAGTTGCACTTATTGTTACTCTTGTTCATCGTTGCTCTTGTATTTGCGGTGACCTTCTTTGTGGTATTTGTAGAACGTGGACAACGTCGTATCGTTGTTAACTACGCAAAACGCCAACAAGGTCGCAAAGTGTTTGCTGCGCAAAGTACACATTTACCACTTAAGGTGAACATGGCCGGGGTTATCCCAGCAATTTTCGCTTCAAGTATTATTCTGTTCCCTGGTACATTGGCACAGTGGTTTGGTCAAACTGAAGGTTTATCTTTCTTATCTGACCTGTCATTGACGCTACAACCTGGGCAACCGTTATATGTGTTCTTATATGCAGCTGCTATCATTTTCTTTTGTTTCTTCTATACTGCGTTGGTGTTTAACCCTCGCGAAACAGCAGACAACTTGAAGAAGAGTGGTGCATTCATCCCGGGTATCCGCCCTGGTGAACAAACCTCGCGATACATCGACAAGGTGATGACTCGTTTAACCCTAGCTGGTGCTTTGTACATCACGTTTGTATGTTTAATTCCTGAGTTTATGATGATCGGAATGAACGTTCAGTTCTACTTCGGTGGTACTTCACTACTTATTGTAGTGGTGGTTATCATGGACTTTATGGCTCAGGTTCAAACCCATTTGATGTCTCATCAATATGGTTCGGCCCTGAAAAAAGCTAATCTTAAAGGTTACGGCCGTTAGGTCGCCCTTGAGATTGGTCTTTAACTTTTACGGAGATAGCAATGAAAGTACGTGCATCCGTTAAGAAAATCTGCCGTAACTGTAAAGTTATCAAGCGCAACGGTGTTGTGCGAGTAATTTGCAGTGAGCCAAAGCATAAACAGCGCCAAGGCTAGTTAGTAGATTTCAAGACAATATTATTTGCAATGTGGTCATCTGTTGAGTATCCTTACGGGCTTTTCACAGATGGCCTTCGTTTTAACACGAAAATTATAGGAGTGTGCCAATGGCCCGTATAGCCGGCATTAACATTCCTGATCAGAAGCATGCAGTTATCGCTTTAACTGCAATCTTCGGTATTGGCTTAACCCGCTCACAACAGATTTGTGCGGCAGCTGGTATTGCAGAAGATGTAAAGATCAGAGAATTAGACGAAACACAAATTGACAAACTTCGTGACGAAGTAGCTAAATTCACCGTTGAAGGTGATCTACGCCGTGAAGTTTCTATGAACATTAAGCGTCTGATGGACCTCGGTTGTTACCGTGGACTTCGTCACCGTCGCAGTTTGCCCCTTCGCGGTCAGCGCACTAAAACAAATGCGCGCACCCGTAAAGGTCCTCGCAAACCTATTAAGAAATAAGGGGTGAGTGACAATGGCTAAAACTCCGACTCGCGCACGTAAGCGCGTAAAAAAACAAGTTGCTGATGGCATGGCTCATATCCATGCTTCTTTCAACAATACTATCGTGACTATCACTGATCGTCAGGGCAACGCGTTATCTTGGGCTACCGCAGGTGGTTCAGGTTTCCGTGGTTCACGTAAGTCTACCCCGTTCGCTGCACAGGTTGCTGCTGAACGTGCTGCTGAAGCAGCTAAAGACTACGGCCTTAAAAACGTAGAAGTGTTTGTAAACGGCCCAGGTCCTGGTCGTGAGTCTTCAATCCGTGCATTACATGCTGCGGGTTTCCGTGTGACTAACATCACCGACGTGACTCCGATTCCACACAATGGTTGTCGTCCACCAAAGAAACGCCGCGTGTAGTTTCTGGATAGATTGGAGAAAGAAAAATGGCAAGATATTTAGGTCCAAAGCTTAAACTTAGCCGTCGTGAAGGTACCGATCTTTTCTTGAAAAGTGGTGTTCGCGCGATCGACACAAAGTGTAAGCTGGATACAGCACCTGGACAACATGGTGCACGTAAAGCGCGTCTTTCAGACTACGGTTTACAGCTTCGTGAGAAGCAAAAAGTTCGTCGTTTATACGGCATTCTTGAAAAGCAATTCCGCAACTACTACAAAGCTGCTGCTCGCCTTAAAGGCAACACCGGTGAGAACTTGTTGCAATTGTTAGAGAGTCGTTTAGATAACGTTGTTTACCGTATGGGCTTTGGTGCTACTCGCGCTGAATCTCGTCAACTAGTTAGCCACAAAGCTATCTTAGTTAACGGTCAAGTGGTTAATATTCCTTCTTACAAGGTATTACCTGAAGACGTTATCAGTGTTCGCGAAAAATCTAAGAAGCAAGCGCGTATCGTTGCATCATTAGAAATCGCTGGGCAACGTGAAGCGGCATCGTGGGTAGAAGTAGACGCAACTAAGATGGAAGGTGCTTTTAAACGCCTACCTGAGCGCGCTGACTTGTCTGCGGAAATTAACGAACAGCTGATCGTCGAACTTTACTCTAAGTAAAGTTGAATTATAGAGAGGACACAATGCAGGGTTCTGTAACAGAGTTTCTAAAACCAAGGCTAGTTGAGATCGAACAAGTTAGCCCAACTCGTGCAAAGGTTACGCTTGAGCCATTAGAGCGTGGTTTTGGCCATACTTTAGGTAATGCTCTTCGTCGTATTCTTTTATCTTCTATGCCTGGATGTGCGGTAACTGAAGTTGAAATCGACGGCGTGCTGCATGAGTACAGCAGTAAGGAAGGCGTACAAGAGGATATCTTGGAAATCTTGCTTAACCTTAAAGGTATTGCTGTAAAGTTAGAAGGCAAAGACGAAGTTACTCTTAGTCTTGCCAAGTCTGGAGCAGGTCCTGTGGTTGCAGGCGACATTCAGCACGACGCTGATGTCGAAATCACTAATCCTGAGCACGTTATTTGTCACTTGAGCAGCAACGCTGAAATCAGCATGCGAATCAAGGTAGAACGTGGTCGCGGTTACGTACCAGCTTCAGTTCGGGTTCATTCTGAAGATGAAGAGCGTCCTATCGGTCGTTTGCTTGTAGATTCGGCTTACAGCCCAGTTGAGCGTATTGCTTACACTGTGGAAGCTGCCCGTGTTGAGCAACGTACTGACTTGGACAAATTGGTTATCGATATGGAAACCAATGGTACTCTTGATCCAGAAGAAGCTATCCGCCGCAGTGCAACAATTCTTGCAGAGCAGTTGGATGCCTTCGTTGACTTACGTGATGTAAGTGAGCCTGAAGAGAAAGAAGAGAAGCCAGAGTTTGATCCAATCCTGCTTCGTCCTGTCGATGATCTAGAGTTGACAGTTCGCTCTGCTAACTGTTTGAAGGCAGAAGCGATTCATTACATTGGTGACTTGGTACAGCGTACCGAAGTTGAGCTACTTAAAACACCTAACTTAGGTAAGAAGTCGCTTACAGAAATCAAAGATGTTCTAGCATCACGTGGTCTGTCTCTAGGTATGCGCCTAGAAAACTGGCCGCCAGCTAGTATCGCTGATAAGTAAAGTCACTAGTTTTAACGTCTTATTATAGAAGGATAAGGTCATGCGCCATCGTCAGAGTGGTCGTCAATTGAACCGAAATAGTAGCCATCGTCAGGCTATGTTCCGGAATATGGCCAGTTCATTGGTTCGCCATGAAGTTATCAAGACAACATTGCCTAAAGCCAAAGAGCTTCGTCGTGTTGTTGAGCCATTAATTACATTGGCTAAAAATGACAGTGTAGCTAACCGTCGTCTTGCTTTTGCTCGTACTCGCGATGCAGAAGTAGTTGGCAAGCTATTCGCTGAAATTGGCCCACGATTCAAAGAACGTGCAGGCGGTTATACTCGCATTTTAAAATGTGGTTTCCGTGCTGGCGACAATGCCCCTATGGCATACATTGAGTTGTTGGACCGTCCAGAAGTTGAAGAAGTTGCTGAAGAAGCGGCTGAGTAAACTCGGACACCAAGCTTAAAAAGCCGGACTTAGGTCCGGCTTTTTTTTTACCTAAAATTTGCTAGCAACAATATAGTAAAGGTCGTTAAGCTCCATTGCTCAACGCTCAACGCTCAACGCTCAACGCTCAACGCTCAACGCTCAACGCTCAACGCTCAACGCTCAACGCTCAACGCTCAACGCTCAACGCTCAACGCTCAACGCTCAACGCTCAACGCTTAACGCTTAACGCTCTACGTCACCTATAAGCGTCATCTATAAGCGTTTATTGTGGTCGAAGTAGTAGGATATTCGAGCTCTAGGGTTTAAATACTCAAAAATGGCTTCTGGTAGCGCGCTTGGTTTTAACGCCTTTTCTATGGTTAGGCCTGCCGCCTCTAAATCTATGATTGGCGCTTCGGTACGTGGGATATTTGGGTCGTAAACCTGCACTGTAGGAAATAGTAGGCGTTCTGAGTTAACCGACATGACTAAGCCGATTTGTCCTGAACTCAATTGCACTACACTGCCTGGAGGATAGATCCCCAATAGCCTAATTAAGATCCCCAAGTCTGCCGTGTTTAGTTGTTGTTTACGCTGCTTATACAAGTAGGCGATTACGGTAAACGGTATCCGCGATAAGCGAGGGTCTCTAGGGTGGCAAAGGCTGTCGTATTCGTTTACTACGGCAATGAGCTGAGATAAACGGTCGATTTCATCCCCTTTCAGTTTCTGAGGATAGCCGCTACCGTCTAAGTATTCGTGGTGCTGTTGTGCAATTAATTTTACTTGGGGAGGGATAGTCTCCGAGAGTTTAAGAAAGTCTGCACCATACTTAGTATGCATTTTTAATAGGTTAGCTTCTTGCGCGGTGAGCTTTCCTGACTTACGCAAAATTTTGTCAGGAATCTTCATTTTTCCAACATCATGGAATAAACCCGCAATGCCCAGTACCTTAATATCCCGCTCAGAAAAACCGGCTGCTTTTGCCAGCATCATGGCTAAAATAGACACATTCAAACTGTGATAATAGAAGCTATCGGCATCTTTGCTGTCGTTCATTAAGTGGAGAACCACATTTTCACCTGATAGCAAATCATCCGCTAGATTGTTGATGAGAGTGGTGGCATCTTCAACGGCGTTTAGTGGCCTGCTTTTTAGCTTTGACATTACCGCCCGCACTTGAGACATAGAGCGGTCAAACTCTTTTTCTACCTTTTGTAGGTTACGGCGGTAGTTTTTCAGTTCTTCAATTCGCGCGCGTTTTTCTTCCCATAGGGCTTTCTCTGCCTTTTGTGAAACATCTTTGTCAGTGGGAGCGGTTTTGGCGCCATCTTCAATCACGGGGAGTGGGGGCGCGGTACTTTTTTCAGGCACAACGATGACATGCTTTAGCCCCAAATTTCGAATAACCTCAATTTGATCTTGGCTTTTAATCTTAAAGCTTGTGAACATAAACGGGTGTTCTCCCCACTTTACGGGAAGTTTTACAAACACACCTGTCTGTAAGCGTTCAACGCTGAGCTTAATTTCTGCCATGTGCCTTTATAAGATTATTTATTCAGCCTGCATTATGAATAACTATTGGCATAAAATCAGCTGCTTTTAACAAGTTCTAGACATACAGTGTGAACTAACTAAAATAGGCTTCTAGATGTCTAGACATACGTTGCATGTTGTTCGCAAGGAAACTCTTATGCCAATTTGTATCCCTGACCAGTTACCAGCCGCTGAAGTACTGCGTAATGAAAACATATTTATTATGCCAGAGAGTCGCGCTGCTCATCAGGATATACGGCCTTTAGAAGTCGTATTGCTTAATTTAATGCCAAAAAAAATTGAGACCGAAAACCAAATTTTGCGGCTACTGTCTAATTCGCCGCTGCAAGTTAATGTCAGCTTACTGCGAATAAACCATCGCGTGTCTAAAAACACGCCACAGGAGCATATCGATAAATTTTATCGAGATTTTGACAAACTTCGTGAGCGTAACTTTGATGGCTTGGTGATCACCGGCGCACCCTTAGGGCAAGTACCATTTGAAGAGGTGTACTATTGGGACCAAGTCAAAGAGATTATCGATTGGTCGACAACCCATGTTACCTCAACGCTGTATTTATGTTGGGCAGCCCAAGCAGCGTTATATCACTTGTATGGCCTCAACAAACAAACCCGTGATAAAAAACTCTCTGGCGTTTATTGGCATCAAACTAAACATAAACATAATCCTTTGGTGCGAGGTTTTGATGACGCCTTTTTAGCACCTCTGTCTCGTTTCGCACATTTTGACTCCAATTTAATCACTGAAGAAACCGATTTGAAGGTGTTAGCCGATAGTCCCGATGCGGGCAGCTATTTATTTGCCAGTGAAGACTTTAGACAAGTGTTTATCACCGGACATCCAGAATATGCCGCCGATACCCTACATAATGAGTATCTTAGAGACTCACAAGAAGGCTTAAGCCCTAAACTACCGGAAAATTATTATCCGCAGGACGATTGTAATAAGCCGCCCTGTGCAACCTGGCGCAGCCATGGCCATTTACTTTATAACAACTGGCTAAACTACTGTGTGTACCAAATTACCCCATACAATTTGGAAGAGTTAAAACCAAAGTCCGATAATATCTTGAAATAATTTCATATAACTTTAACGCAGCTAAGCCCCGATCGGCAGTGTGCTACACTGCCGAGTCGAAATATCAGCCAAAGAAATAGGATGTTCCCGTGTCAGCAAGGCTACAAATAGAAAACCAACTCTCCCAGCGCATTTTGATCATTGATGGTGGTATGGGAACCATGATTCAGTCTTACAAGTTGGAAGAGGCCGATTACCGTGGTGAGCGCTTTGCTGATTGGCATACCGATGTCAAAGGTAACAATGACATGTTGGTACTTAGTCAGCCTAAAATCATTGCTGATATACACCGAGAATATTTGCTAGCAGGGGCGGATATTCTTGAAACCAACACCTTTAATGCTACGACTATTGCCATGGCCGACTACGACATGGAGAAGTATTCAGCAGAGATTAATCGAGAAGCCGCAAAAATTGCCCGCCAAGTAGCCGACGAAGTGACTGCACAAAACCCAGAACGCCCCCGTTTTGTGGCTGGTGTATTGGGCCCGACTAACCGCACCTGCTCTATTTCTCCTGACGTTAATGATCCTGGTTACCGTAATGTGACATTTAATGAGCTAGTAGAAGCGTATCAAGAATCGACTAAAGCGCTTATTGAAGGTGGTAGTGACCTCATTCTTATCGAAACGATTTTCGATACTTTAAATGCAAAAGCGGCAGTATTCGCGGTTAAGACTGTATATGAAGAGTTAGGTGTAGATTTACCGATAATGATTTCGGGTACCATTACCGATGCGTCGGGGCGTACTCTTAGTGGCCAAACAACCGAAGCCTTTTATAACGCCTTGCGCCATGCTGAACCGGTGAGCATGGGGCTTAACTGTGCGCTAGGCCCAGACGAACTCCGCCAGTACGTTGAAGAGTTAAGCCGGGTGAGTGAGACTTACGTATCGGCGCACCCGAATGCCGGCTTACCCAACGCCTTTGGTGAATATGACCTTGAAGCTGCTGAGATGGCAGAACATATCGGTGAATGGGCGCGAGCAGGCTTCTTAAACTTAGTCGGTGGCTGCTGCGGTACCACGCCACAGCATATCAAGGCGATGGCTGAAGCGGTTGAGGGCGTGGCTCCTCGACAGCTTCCTGAGATCAATGTGGCTTGTCGTTTATCGGGTTTAGAGCCGCTCACCATTACCGCTGAAAGTTTGTTCGTAAACGTAGGTGAGCGTAACAACGTAACCGGTTCAGCTATTTTTAAGCGTCTAATTAAAGACGAAAACTATGATAAGGCCATTGAGATTGCCTTACACCAGGTAGAAAACGGCGCTCAAATTATTGATGTAAATATGGATGAAGGCATGTTGGATTCAAAAGCTGCGATGGTGCGCTTTTTGAACATGCTCGCTTCCGAGCCAGATATCGCCAAAGTACCGGTCATGATTGATTCGTCTAAGTGGGACATTTTAGAAGCGGGTTTACAATGCGTACAAGGCAAGCCGGTTGTTAACTCAATCTCCATGAAAGAGGGGGTTGAACCTTTCATTCAACAAGCTAAAACTCTTCGCAAATATGGTGCAGCGGTGATAGTGATGGCTTTTGATGAAGATGGTCAGGCCGATACTCGCGAACGTAAATTTGAAATTTGCAGTAAGTCTTACGACATACTGGTTAACCAAGTAGGTTTCCCGCCAGAAGATATCATTTTTGATCCCAATATCTTTGCTGTGGCAACCGGTATCGATGAGCACAATAATTATGCCGTAGATTTTATTGAAGCGGTAAAAGATATTAAAGACAATCTGCCACATGCGATGATTTCAGGTGGTGTGTCTAACGTTAGTTTCTCCTTCCGTGGTAATAACCCGGTACGTGAGGCTATTCATGCCGTATTCCTCTATTATGCGATTAAAAATGGCATGGATATGGGCATTGTAAACGCGGCTCAACTGGCTATTTATGAAGATATTCCAAAAGAACTAAAAGACAAAGTTGAAGCGGTTGTTCTTAATACCCACGATAACGCCACTGAAGAATTACTGGAGATCGCCGAGAAGTACCGCGGTGATGGTAGTCAGCAAGAAAATACCCAAGATTTAGAGTGGCGCAGCTGGGATGTAAATAAACGTTTAGAACACGCCTTAGTGAAAGGTATTACTGAATTTATCGAAGACGATACCGAGCTGGCTCGCCAGTCTGTAGACCGACCTTTGCATGTTATTGAAGGTCCGTTGATGGACGGAATGAATGTGGTTGGCGATCTATTTGGTGAAGGTAAAATGTTCTTACCGCAAGTGGTGAAATCGGCACGGGTAATGAAACGAGCAGTCGCCTATTTACAACCCTTTATTGAAGCGGAGAAAGGCGAAGGTCAGCGCTCTAACGGTAAAATTGTGATGGCCACCGTTAAAGGCGACGTGCACGATATTGGCAAAAATATTGTGGGCGTTGTTCTGCAGTGTAATAACTTCGAAGTGATTGACCTCGGCGTGATGGTGTCATGCGACAAGATCTTAAAAGTGGCCAAAGAAGAAAAGGTAGACATGATCGGTTTGTCTGGCCTAATTACGCCATCTTTGGATGAAATGGTACACGTAGCCAAAGAAATGCAACGTACAGGCTTAGACTTACCGCTATTAATTGGTGGTGCCACCACTTCAAAAGCGCATACCGCAGTTAAAATTGAGCAGAATTACGATAAACCCGTGGTCTATGTCTCTAATGCATCGCGCGCGGTTGGTGTGTGTCAGAGCTTGTTGTCGGATGAACTACGTCCAGCTTTTGTCGCCAAGCTTGATAAAGAATACGATATTGTGCGCGAGCAACATGCCCGTAAGCGCCCGCGCACTCCTCCTATTACTTTGGAGCGTGCCCGAGCTAATGGCTTAGCGATTGATTGGCAAAGTTATACCCCCCCAGTGCCTAAGCAATTAGGCATTCAGCAATTTGATGATGTCTCAATTGCTGACATCGAACCTTACATTGATTGGACACCCTTCTTTATGACGTGGTCATTGGCGGGTAAATATCCTCGTATTTTAGAAGACAAAGTGGTTGGCGAAGAAGCTAAGCGCTTGTTTGCCGATGCAAAAGCAATGTTGGAACGCTTTAAGCAAAAAAGGGAAGTTAAAGTCTCAGGAGTATGTGGTTTATTCCCTGCTAACAGCGTGGGTGATGATATTGAGATCTATACCGACGAGTCGCGTAGCGAAGTGTTGGCTATTAGCTCACAATTACGCCAACAAACCGATAAAAAGAAAGGCGTTAATAACTGCTTAGCCGATTTTATAGCCCCAAAATCGAGTGGTAAAGCCGACTACTTTGGCGCTTTTGCGGTCACAGGTGGCATTGGTGAAGACGAGTTAGCCGATATTTATAAGGCTGATGGTGATGACTATAACGCTATTATGGTTAAAGCGATCGCCGATCGTTTAGCAGAAGGTTTTGCTGAATATCTACACGCTAAGGTGCGCAAAGAGTACTGGGCTTATGCGGCCGACGAAGCCTTAAGTTATGAAGAGTTGATTCGAGAAAACTACCAAGGCATTAGACCTGCGCCGGGTTATCCCGCTTGCCCTGAACATACCGAAAAAGGGGTGATCTGGGACTTGTTAGAGGTAGAGAATCGAATTGGCATGGTATTAACTGATAGCTTTGCCATGTGGCCGGGTGCGGCAGTCTCTGGTTGGTATTTTTCTCATCCTGAGAGTCGCTATTTTGCGGTCGCTTCGATTCAGAAAGACCAGGTTGAAGATTATGCTCAGCGCAAAAATATGCGCTTAGAGCAAGCCGAGCGCTGGTTAGCACCAAACTTGGGATATAACACTTAACAATATTGCCTAGAAATACGCTACAACCCGCCTCTCTAGCGCCCCTAAGTCAAGGCTTAGGGGCGACAAAGCGCTTGAATTAGTAGCAGATAAGCCCTACAATTTGCGCCGATTTTATCACTGAGAACCTTCTATGAACCCGGACCCCGATAGTCGAAATTTCAATTGTTTGTTAGATATTAGAAAACCAAATTTTTTCGCGTAGTCCGTCACCTTAGTGCTTGGCTCTATGCGAACGCTGGAGCAGTAAATGGCACACCTTCACCAAAAATTGGAGCTCGCATTAGTTAACCTTGATAAAGGAACTTTGCGCTCAACCTTAGACGAATATCACTTTGCCGACATTGGCCAAGCTTTAGCGGAATTTGAGCCTAAAGAGGCACTTCCGTTAATCTCCATGTTTTCCTTAGGCGATCGCGCTAAGGTTTTTTCCTATTTACCTCCGTATCTGCAAGCTGATGTGGCAGGTTTGATGAAGCGACACAAGTTGGCGGCTTTGTTTTCGCGTATGGACGCCGACGAACGCGCCGACTTATACAATGATTTAGACGAAGAACAGCGGGCGATGGTATTACCTGGCTTAGCTCAGGCCGAGCGTGAAGATTTACGTAAACTGGCCAGCTATGCAGAAGGCACAGCTGGCGCATTAATGACGTCGGATTACGCCACTTTGAAAGAACATTGGTTGGTGAGCCGAGCTTTAAAACAATTACGTTTAGAAGCGCCAGATAAAGAAACCATTTACCAAACTTACGTGATTGATGGGCAGCGACGCTTACTAGGTACTATCTCTTTACGAGAGCTTATTTTGGCTTCGCCCGATACCCAAGTACGTGAGTTGATGCGAACTGAAGTGGTATCTTTGGCTGTAGAAGATAGCCAAGAGCATGCTAGCCAACAAATTCGCCATTATGACCTTCTGGCTTTACCGGTTGTGGATGAACTGCAAAAGTTAGTAGGGATTGTGACTTACGATGATGCCATGGATGCGGCAGTAGAAGAAGCCACTGAAGATGCGCAAAAAAGTGCCTCGGTGGGTAAACTGGATGAAACCGTAGATCGCGTCAGTATTTGGGAGCTCTATCGAAAGCGAGTATTGTGGTTGGTTTTGTTAGTATTTGGTGCCATGTTCTCCGGGGCTGGTATTGCTCATTTTGAAGATACCATTGCTAGTCATGTGGCGCTGGTGTTCTTCCTACCTTTACTGATTGGCAGTGGCGGTAATGCTGGCTCTCAGGCAGCGGCTTTGATGGTTCGGGCACTGGCTACTGGCGAGGTCGATAAAAGCGACTGGTCGAAACTATTTTCGCGTGAATTATTGGTAGGTTTAGCGCTAGGTATCACCATGGCGGTGGCGGTGTACGGTGTCGGCGTATTTAGAGGGGGGGCCGATGTCGCGATGATCGTATCTTTATCGATGGTGATTATTGTATTGGTTGGCTCGTTAGTGGGTTTAAGCCTGCCCTTCCTGCTTAATAAGATCAAGCTTGACCCCGCAACGGCCTCTGGCCCACTGGTGGCAACAATTGCCGACGTATCTGGTGTATTGGTGTACTTCGGACTAGCCAGCGCGATACTGGGCTTGTAAGAGCGCCTGCTTGAACGTTTAGGCTGGAGTTTTAGCGAGCCTAAGGCTCGCTAAAACTCGTGATTTTATACTTTGTCTTTTTTGTTACTAGCTGCAGGGCGAATAAGGCTGACACCCTCGCGGATAATCATCAAACCAACAGTGACTAATTTTACACAAACATATAAAAACACGATGAGCACGATGACCTTGACAAAGGTTTGGAATATCTCGAAAAATTCTTCACTGACTTGGTTATTGATGGCGTCGGTATCTGCCATTAACCAATTGAAGAACCCTTGCATAAATGGTGCATCATGTGGCAATGATACAAGGCTAATCGTTTGCGGTAGCACATAGGCTATTACCGCAATACCCACCACAATCAATGCAATACCTATAAATAATCTTGAGCGGTTAAGCGCCGTGTCCATATACATCCTTGAATTGTTATTAATAGTTTTGTTGTTAGTAGCATTACTCGGCTAAACGTTTTGGTCAAGTAAACTTATTCAGCTTGCTCAATGCCAAAAGCTTGTTGCTGCTGTTCGAGCTGCTCTTGCAAGTCAAACCAGCTTAGCTCAGTTTCTTCAAGTTCGCTTTTTAGTTCAGCTTGTTGTTGTAAACACTGTTGAAGTAGGGCTTTATTGTCGGCCTCATACAGTTCTGGCTCCGCCATTTTTTGTTCCACTTTCTCGAGGGCTTGCTGGGCTTTGGCACTGCGTTTCTCTAAGCTTTCTAATTCTTTACGAATGCCTTTAGTTTGCTGCCTAAACTCGGCTTCACGTCGTTTTTGCTCCTTGCGTAGCCCCACAGAATTGGCGTTAGCACTAGCCCCATTGGCATTACTGTTTTCTGCCCGATTGGCTTGACTTAACCATTGTTGATAATCGTCTAAATCACCGTTAAATGGTGATACACGCTGGCTGTCTACTAAGTAAAATTCATCGGTGGTCGCACGTAACAATGCGCGATCGTGCGATACGATGATCATTGCGCCAGTAAATTCTTGTAATGCTAAGGTGAGTGCGTGGCGCATTTCTAAGTCTAAGTGGTTGGTAGGTTCATCAAGTAGCAATAAGTTGGGTTTCTCCCATACCACGAGGGCTAGCACCAAGCGGGCTTTCTCACCACCACTAAACGGCGCAACGGGTTCTAATGCTTGATCTCCTTGAAAGCCAAAACTTCCTAAATATTTACGTAGTTCAGCTTCGGTAGTATTGGGCGCTATGCGCTGCAAGTGTTGCATGGGAGTGTCATCGGCACGCAATGTTTCTAATTGGTGCTGAGCAAAATAACCGACTTTGGCGGTTTTATTGATTTCAACATTTCCTGCTAGTGCTTTTAGTTCACCCGATAGCAGCTTAATAAAAGTTGATTTACCGGCTCCGTTGCGCCCCAATAAGCCTATTCGGCTGCCAGGGACTAAATTAAATTTCACTTGTTCAAGAATGGTTTTATCAGCGTAACCAGCGCTGACTTTTTCCATCGTTAGTAGCGGTAGAGGCAAGTTATCGGGTTCTCTAAAGTGAAAGCTAAACTGCGAATCAACGTGCGCTTGGCTAATCACTTCCATTTTTTCTAATGCTTTTAAACGGCTTTGTGCTTGCTTGGCTTTACTGGCTTTGTAACGAAAGCGGTCGACAAAGCTTTGCATATGGGCGCGCTCTCGTTGCTGCTTTTCAAACATCGCTTGCTGCTGAGCCAATTGCGTCGCGCGCATTTGCTCAAAGTCGGAATAGCCTCCGGTGTATTCGTTGAGCTTTTGATTCTCAATATGCACGATACGATTAATAATATTGTCTAGAAAATCGCGGTCGTGTGAAATCAGTATTAGCGTACCAGGATAGCGCTTAAGCCATTGCTCTAACCACACTACGGTATCTAAGTCTAAGTGGTTTGTGGGCTCATCAAGCAGTAACAAATCTGAGCGAACCAATAAAGCTTGCGCGAGGTTTAAACGCATCCGCCAACCACCAGAAAAATCACTCACGCTTTGTTGTTGACCGGCTTCGCTAAAGCCCAAGCCTGCTAGCAGTTCAGCGGCTTTGGTTTTTACTTGGTAACCGCCAATGGTATCGAGTTTAGTATGGAGAGTGGCTATAAGCTCACCTTCGCCCGCGTCTTCCGCGGCGGCGATATCATGCTCTAGTTGGCGAAATTCTTGGTCGCCATCAATCACGTAATCAATGGCCTTACGGCTAAGCTCTGGTGTTTCTTGGGCAACACTGGATATGGCCCATTTACTTGGCACACTTAAGTTGCCCGCATCTACATGCAGCTGATTTTTTAACAAGGCAAATAACGATGATTTACCACAACCGTTTTGGCCCACTAAACCTACTTTTTGCCCAGGGTGAATGGTGAGGTTGGTTTCTTCTAAAAGAAATTTGCTGCCGCGTTGCAGGCTAATATTGTTGGCTACGATCATGGTTGTTGCTATGTGCTGCTAAAAGTGTGCAATAATGCCGCTATGATACCCGATGCGGCCTAAGTCGCATAGCAACATGGCTATTCAAAGTAGAGTTAACTATGGCAAGACATCGTTTTATCGCGGGTGCTGTATGCCCCGAGTGTGGAGAGCAAGATTCTATCCGCTTAATCGTTGAGCAACATGCTCAACAAGAAAGTGAGCATATCGAATGCGTGAGTTGTGACTATCATGCCGAGCGACCTAAGCAACAAGAGCCTTCGGCAGAGCAAGATATTATTGGTTTATTTAAACCGTAGTTAGCTTTGCTTAAGCGATTTACTAAAGCAAATTTTGCTGTTGTTACTGTTACCGTTGTTTTCATAGCCCACTATTTGGTAGCCGCTGGCTATCAGTAAGCGCAACATTGCTGGATAACGGTTCATAGACTTAACACTGATTTGCTGGTAACCCTCCGTTAGCGCCCATTGTTCTTGCTGCTCTCGTAAAGCAGACGCTATGCCTTGTTTTCTGTAGGCAGGGACAACGCCTCCTAACCAACTATAAAATGCTTGAGCGTTAAGTGGGTAACCAAGCTTGTAGGCAATTGGCTGATTATTGTCGCGAGCGATCAGTATTAGCGTCTTTTTACCGGTCAACCGAGAGCTTAGCACTTGCTCGGTATTGTGGCGCTCAAATTCTGGAATAGCGGCATCAACAGCAAGCAGTTCAGCTATCGAACCGTGGTGGTAAGTAATGGTCATAATGCTTATTGTCTTCAGGTTCGCTCATCTGAGCTTAAGTGAGAGATTTACCCAGTATCGTTAAGCTGTAGTCTTGTTGGTCCATTCTCGCTACGTTAGGTAGTTGTCCCCAAACGCTGTAATCGAGTTTGTCGAATAACCCCAAGCTGGGGGTGTTATGGCTAAAAATGAAAGCCAGTAATATTTCTATACCTAGTGCTTTAGCCATGGGCTCGGCGGCCACCAATAAGCGTTTACCTAAACCTTTTCCTCGTTGGTTTTCGGCTATGTATAGGCTGATTTCAGCACTGTGCTGGTATGCCGGGCGCCCGTAAAAATCGCTAAAACTCAACCAAGCAATGGTTTCTCCGTGCTGTTCTATTACATATAAAGGGCGTTGAGGATTTTGGTGTTGTCTAAACCAGGTTAAGCGCGATGTCACCGTTTGCGGTTCGGTGTCGGCAGTCACTTGCCGCGAGTCAATGATCGAATTGTAGATGTCAACAATACAGGGGAGGTCACTTTCTAGCGCTAAACGAAATTGAAAAGACATGCTTAAATTCAAACCTAAGGGTTAGTAATGAGGAGGAGGCGTTTCTTGTTCTTGTGGGGCTACGGCAGCGCTGCCATCACCTTCAAAGAGTTTGTGACGAATTAGCTTGAATTGGTGTTGCAAGGTTTCCAATTGATTTTGTTGATTTTGTAAAGCCAAGTTTAGCTGCTCAATGGTATCTTCTTGAAAGGCTAGTTTGGTTTCGAGGCGTTCAATTACGCTTGCTAGGTCTTGATCATTCATACTGCTAATTTTTTATGTTCCATACTTCAATTAAACCGCTAGAGCTGGCGCTCACTAGCTGGTCATTATCAAGCATTGCTCCAGCATACACAACCGCGCTTTTAGGCCGAGTTTTTTGCTTGGGAGTCACTAACCAATGCTGTAGCGCTTGGCCTGTTTTAACATGCCATAGACTGAGTTTACGCGCCGCAGATCCGGTAATTAGCCATTCTCCTTGTTTTGCAAAGTTAACATAGGTGAAGATATTCTGCCGAGCGGTAAGCTTTAGCTGGCTGACTTGCTCACCACTTGGGATAGCCCAAATGCGTGCTAACTTCCCCGTGTCTGCGGTAAATGCGTATTGGCCGTTTGATTCAAGAGCCACCATGGTGACTCGTCCTTGATGAGGAAAACGCAAAATCACTTGAGCGCTTTGGGTATCCCAAAATAGTGCTTGGTAATCGTTGCCGCCAGTTAAGGCGTAGCGGCCGTTGGCCGACAGTGCCACGGCATTCACTTTTTCGGTATGGCCTAGAAACTCTAAACGTCGCCCGCTCATCAAATCTAGATGAATAACCTTGCCTTCACTTAGGCCAATTAAGACTTGTTGCCCATTCTCTGATAATGCAATGTCGCGAATGCTTGATTCGCCAAGTGTCCAATAGCCCAAAGCCTGTCCATTGCTGATATCCCAGACTACAAAGTCATCGCGGCTAGCACTAATTGCGTAACGGTTACCCTCAGCAATTTTGACTAAAAAAACTTGGTTATTGGCTTGGTTTTGATGATCCCATTGGAACAACTGACGTTGTTGTTTTACATCCCACAGGCTTAAGC
The DNA here is from genome assembly GCF_023238625.1 of Agarivorans sp. TSD2052. Classification (NCBI taxonomy): domain Bacteria; kingdom Pseudomonadati; phylum Pseudomonadota; class Gammaproteobacteria; order Alteromonadales; family Alteromonadaceae; genus Agarivorans; species Agarivorans sediminis. Next base: position 4,021,105 of record NZ_CP096670.1, on the reverse strand, counting down.
CATGATGGACTGATGACACCAAACTTAGACTTCCGTCTGTCGACAAGGTGGCTGCGTAAGCGCCGTCAGTGGCTTGTTGCCAACTAACGCTCGGCGTTGAGTCGTCGCTACAAGCCGTAACTAAAATAGAAAAGCTAAAAATTACTAATAATTTAAACAATGTCATTTTTTTACGTTTTTTTACGGAACTGTCACTAGGTTGTGTTGACTAATAGGGTTAGTATAAGGGCTTTGTTGGCTAAGTGTTTAATTATTCATAGTGTTCTGCACACTAGGCCACAGATTAATGCGACTCTAATTGGAGATAAATGAATGAAGAAGTTTTTTGCCGTGTCGGTTTTAGCCGCCTCGATTATTGCCGTAACTGGCTGTCAGGAAGAAAAAGCTGAAGCTCCAGCGGCAGCTCAAGTTGCCCTAGAAAATGTAGATCAACAGCAAGCTTACGCCATTGGTGCTTCGGTTTCTCGCTATATTGCGACAACCCTAGAGCAGCAAAAAGAATTGGGCCTTGAATTAGATAACGCATTAGTTCTTAAAGGTATGCAAGATGGTTTAACCGGTGACGTGGCTATGTCTGAAGATGAGATTCAAGCTGCCCTTAAAGCTTTAGATGAAAAGTTAGCGACTCTAGTAGAGAAGAAAACTACTGAAGATGCCGCAGCTGCTAAAGCAGAAAGCGACAAATACTTAGCTGATAATGCCGCTCGTGAAGGCGTTATGGTGACAGAGTCAGGCCTTCAATATGAAGTGCTAACAGCGGCTGAAGGCGACATGCCAAGTGCTGAAGATACTGTAACAGTTCATTACAAAGGCACCCTAACAGACGGTACGACTTTTGATAGCTCATACGATCGTGGCGAACCTGCTACATTCCCTCTAAACCGAGTAATTCCAGGTTGGACGGAAGGCGTACAGTTAATGTCTAAAGGCGCTAAATACAAGTTCTTTATCCCATCAGAATTGGGCTATGGTGAAAATGGTGCGGGCAGTATCCCACCAAATTCTATCTTAGTATTTGAAGTTGAATTGATTGAAATTGAAAAAGCAGACGCACCAGTTGCTGAGCAACCCGCTAGCTAGTTAATCGCTTTCTAGTGAATAAAAAAACGCAGCGCTTTGGCGCTGCGTTTTTGTTTGTCGTTTAGCTTCTATCATTCACCAACAACCTTCTAATCAAACATAGTGATTAGGGAAATAGCTTATTCGGCCGCTGCACTTTGCTGGCTATGCTGATACAAGTGATCAAGTAATTCATCCTCAATGGCAAAGCGCTCTTCCATTTCTTGGCCCAACTGAGACAAGTCCCGATCAAAACTGGCTAGTTCTAAATCTTCACTCACTTCGGCGTATTTATCGTTAAATGCTAAAGCCGTGTCAGTGGTGGCAGTAATTTGCGGTAATAGCTTTTCACCGGGCAGGGTATCACCATCACTGGCGCATTCGCTGACAATTTGCTCGTAAATTTCGAAGTGTCCGGTAGAGGCGTAATCGACTAATTTTTGGCAAAATTGAGTAATTTCAGCCAGTGGCGGTAAAGATCGTTCGGCGCTATCGTAAGGGGGTAAGCCCGCCATCTCGCAGTAGCCAATAAGTAGTTGTTTTCTTGCGAGTAACCAAGCGTCTATGACTTGGCTAGCGCCACCCCATTTAGCTTGAGCTTTCTCTAATTTGCTTAACATTGGCTCTTGCTCCTAAATCACTAAAGCTTCCTCTATAACTAAATAAAATATGGGCTTTCGTCAACCGATATTTAGTTTAAGTGGGGGCTAGGTAAACATTTGTTGATAGTGAAAAGCTTGTACTGTCGCTTAAGCTTGGTCATTATTCATCAATTGAGCAAGCTTTGTAGCAAAGAAAGGATGTGGTGTGACCAAACAATTTGGCTGGTGGTTTTTTACCTGTGGTAATCAAGTACTAGTGATTCCCCAAGGAGAGCGGATCCCTTATGGCGACATAGACGATCTACCCGTACCGATGCTTGATTTTAGCGCGGCTGAACGATTTGCTAGTTATAAAGGCGAAGCCTGCCTGCGGCTCGAGTTGCCTGAAGTTGTCGATATGGGCATGGGAGAGTGGCTTGAATTACGCACCACCATGTCCTTACTTAATGCGGCGCTTTTCAATTTAGTCGGAAAAGCCCAGCAATTTGCCTTATTTCTACAAACCCATAAATTTTGCGGTCGTTGCGGTAACGCCTTAGTGCGAGTCGATTGGGAGCTGGCGATGCAATGTGACCATTGTGGTTTTAGAGCCTACCCAAGGATCTCACCCAGTATTATCGTATTAATTACTGACGGAAATAAAGTGTTGTTGGCTAATCATCGTCGTCATCAAAAACAAGATATGCCCATTTATACAGCGATTGCTGGCTTTGTTGAAGCAGGGGAAACGCTCGAACAAACCGTTCACCGAGAAACGCGAGAAGAAACCGGTCTAAAAGTTAAAAACGTGCAATATTGGAAAAGCCAACCTTGGGCATTCCCTCACTCGTTGATGGCAGCATATTTTGCAGACTATGCCGAGGGAGAGATAAATATTGATCGTCGGGAGTTAGCTGACGCTCAATGGTTTGATGCCTCTGTTTTACCTCACTTACCACCTCCTGGCACGATTGCTCGAGATATGATTAATCACTGGCTTAGCCAGCAAACGGAATAAAGCTTACAACAGTGTGATTAAACGTGATTGGCTGGCTTATAAGGCTTGAGTTGTTTAAGTAGCTAGTTACAATGCACTAGCTAATTATTTGAGGAATCGGAAAGGTAATGTCGGAACTGAAAAACGATCGCTATTTACGAGCACTATTAAAGCAACCTGTTGATGCAACACCTGTATGGATGATGCGTCAAGCAGGACGGTATTTACCTGAGTATCGTGCAGTGCGTGCCGATGCTGGCGATTTCATGTCTGTGTGCCGAGATGCTGACTTAGCTTGTGAAGTGACTTTACAGCCCTTGCGCCGCTTTAATTTAGACGCAGCCATTCTGTTTTCGGATATTTTAACCATCCCCGATGCGATGGGACTAGGCTTGTATTTTTCTACTGGTGAAGGTCCTAAATTTGAGCGTCCTCTCAGTTGTTTAGCGCAAGTGAAAGCCTTGCCTATCCCCGATCCTGAGCAGGAGCTGGGCTATGTGATGAATGCGGTTCGCACCATTAAAAGAGAGCTAAAAGGTGACGTACCACTGATTGGATTCTCTGGTAGTCCCTGGACTTTAGCAACTTATATGGTTGAGGGTGGTACCACTAAGTCTTTTAGTGCAGTGAAGAAAATGGCATTCGCAGAGCCGAAAACCTTGCATTTACTATTGGATAAGTTGGCCGATTCGGTCATCTTATACTTGAATGCGCAAATCGCTGCTGGTGCTCAGTCAGTGATGATATTTGATACCTGGGGTGGGGTGTTGTCTCCGCGTGATTACAACGAGTTTTCGCTGCGTTATATGCACAAAATTGTTGATGGTTTAACCCGCAAAGTAAATGGTCAAACAGTACCAGTGACCCTCTTCACGAAGAATGGCGGGCAGTGGTTAGAACAAATTGCTGCCACCGGTTGTGATGCGGTGGGCTTAGACTGGACCATTAATATTGCTGACGCGAAAAAAAGGGTTGGCGATAAAGTGGCTTTGCAGGGCAATATGGATCCTTCTATGCTGTACGCACCGATAGAAAGAATCAGAGAAGAAGTTGGCACTATTTTGGCCGGGTTTGGCCAAGGTAATGGGCATGTATTTAACCTAGGCCATGGTATTCATCCCGATGTTAACCCTGATCATGCGGGTGCGTTTATCGATGCTGTCCATGAATTGAGTGCTCCTTACCATAAGTAGAGACACTTAAATTACTCAGCTATTTAAAATTTAAATAACACGTATTCACCCAATGCGTGTTATTTATTCCGTTTATCCTCGATTTATACCACTTTTTTGGTATAGTGTGCCTCAGAACTCTTTACGGATGAAGTTCATATTATTGCCGTAACAGAGAGCTTGTCACTATGAAGTCACCGACTCAAATAGGCATTGTACTTATCTTGGTACTGATTGCCGTTGTCACCCTTAAGCTGAAAAGCATTGGTGAGCCCCATTTTCTTCCTTATATGTCATATCACTCATTTTCTGATGTAAGCGAAAGCCTTGCCAAAAAACAGTACTTAACGCAGACTGATCATTCAAAATAATCGTTGAGCTGTAGTCTGTTGTGACCTTTGTTAGTTTTTTAATGATTGGCGCGGTTGCTGGTTTAATGTCTGGCTTGTTTGGCATTGGTGGTGGTTTAGTCATTGTTCCGGTATTAATCGGTAGTTTTGGTGCCATGGGTTTTGCCAGCGAATCTGCCATCCATCTTGCTATTGGTACGTCATTAGCGTCGATTATTGTTACCGCGAGTAGCGCCAGTTATGCGCATTATTGTCGAGGCTCCATCGATTGGTCTATTGTCTATCGTTTAGGCTTAGGTATTGCGTTTGGATCTATACTAGGCGCTTGGATTGCCACGCAATTGCATGCGGAACATTTAACTTGGTATTTCGGCTGCTTCTTATTAGTTATGTCACTTTACATGGCTTTTGGCCGGATCCCTAAAGCCCAGCGCAAGCTGCCGAACACGTGGGGAATAGGCATGATTGGTACTGCTGTTGGCACCATTTCTAGTATGTTTGGCATTGGCGGAGGAACGATTACTTTTCCGGTTCTTAGTTGGTTTGGTGTGTCACTGCCTAAAGCCGTTGCCGTATCGGCGGTGTGTAGTTTACCCATCGCTATATTTGGCACTGCTGCCTATATCTATAATGGTTGGGGATCCGCTGAGCTACCCGCTTGGAGTATCGGTTATGTCTATATGCCTGCTTGGCTTGGTATTGTGTTAACCAGTTCAATATTTGCTCGATTAGGCAGCCGCTTAGCTTATCGTCTACCAGCAAAGAGATTGAAACAGGCCTTTGCCTTATTGTTATTGGTGATGGCGATTAAGTTACTCTGTGAATAGGAGATTTGTGATGAAACAATGTTTGCTTATTAGTGTATTGATGGCGTGGTTGGCGAGTTCAATGGCGTTTGCCAGTTCCATTTCTGAGCAAGAGCTTGGTGAGGTACTGATAGAATCACGTAAGCAACTTTATCAAGATCCGCCTGAGCAAAACTACACCCGCTTGATTGCCTTTGGCTTGGATACACGCTACGGCGTGTTCGTGCGCAGTTGGCTGTATTTTGAAATAGACATGGCCACTCAACAATTGAGTCGACAGGTTGAAAATGAACATGCTAAAGCTCGCCATGAAATTTTGTTAAAACTACGTCGTCAAATTGATTTAGAATAAGCCTATTATTCGGTACATTTAGGAGAAACAATGTCTTTGTCATTGTTATTGGCACTTGCGATCATCGTCAGTGATGTTTATGCCATTGTTAAAATATTAAACAGCAGTGCAGAAGTCGGGCGCAAATACTTATGGGTATTTTTGATTTGTTTATTGCCAATGCTGGGTGTGATTTTATGGTTAATTAAAGGCCCTAAAAACTAGCCACTTTTTAGTTGTTTCAATAAGGCTCGCATGGTTTGGTTATTGTAATCCAGCACCATGAGTTCCGAGCGAAACAGTGCTGGTAGTTCTACTACAGTTACCAGCACTAACAAAGCGACTCCCCATTGCCAAAATCCACTAAGTAGCAATATCAGCGAGAATACGGAAACCAGCAAGTTAACACTGCCGCGTAGCCACTTAGTCAAGTAGAAATGGTGTAAGCCTGCCAGCAGCAAATAGTTTAGTACGGCATAGCTATCAGGATCTTTTACCTGCTTCTCCCACAAACGATAGAACTGCTTACGTTGTTCATCTGGGAGCTGTCTTATTTCAAGACGTAACTGCTCTTGCTGATTTTCTATTTGCTCTCGGCTTAACATTCAGTACTAACGCCCCAAAGTCACTATTACGGTTTCACGGCTCCAAAATAGCCAAAAACGGCGGTTTTCGATTACCTGAAAAACCAGTTGCCAGCCTTGGCTGGCTTCTTTATTTAGCGTGGCTTCAACCTTTTGCAAGGGCATACCCGAAGCCCCTAAAAATAGAGTTCCTAATGCCCCTTCGGTTATTGCAATCACTTTATACTCTTTATACGCCATAACGCTCTCTATATTTTAATGCTCAAACGTCGACTATAAGCTAAGCTTAAAAACAAAACCATAGTTGCTCTATAACGAGTAAGCTATGCTATCTTTAATATAGTGTTGATAAATTGTTTATCAATTTTGTTAACGATGACAAGGTGTTAAAGTTTATTTAACCTACAAGAAGTGACTAGGTATCGGTGCCTGTAGGCTGAAAGTTATTATTGATGAATCAAATGCTTAAGAGGTTCTATGAAGGTGACAATGCTCTACTACGATGAAGATAACCCTTTGTTATTGCAACAACAGGTTTTGTCTGATTTATGCAAAAGTAGTAAAGGGCGGGTAATTATCCCCAATGAAGATAAAGAGGGGAAAATTATTATCGCCATTTTAGAGGGGGAAGTGAAAGTGCTGAACTCTTTAGGGGACCGCGCATTTGCAGCCTTTGATCTGGAAAAGCAAATTAGCTATCAAGACGATGATTAACTGAACCGCGTTTTATCTTGTGCATTGGTTTATGGCAGATAAATCGCGGCTGCTGATTGACTTGGCACTAGTAACCCTTTCTAAAATCCACCTTATCCCTCAATTCAAGCCCTTTACTGTAAGTAGCAAGATTGTCCGCAAACAGTCGAGTAATGTCTATTACGCGGCTTGGCGCTGCGATATGCGGGGTGATTGTGCAATTGTTTTGCAACCAAAGTGGATGATCTTTAGGTAAGGGCTCAGGGCTGGTCACATCAATAATGGCCTGTGCTGTAGGATGGGTGTTTAAAAAGTCCAATAGAGCAGCTTGGTCTACAGTGGCCCCACGTCCAACATTAATAAAAATAACATCGGGCCGCAATTGCTCAAAAAAATCATGGCTTAATAAATGTCTGGTCTGGGGGGTATTAGGCAGCACCGCCACCACGACGTCAGCTTGCTGAGTCAATAAGTGATGTTTATCCATACTGACGACTTGTGTAAAGCTTGGTTTGGCTTGACCACTGAGGCTTACCGCTAAGGGGCTCATACCAAAATGTGCGGCTGTTTTTGCTAAATGCTGGCTTATGTTGCCACTACCAATACAACAAAAAATGCGCTGCTGTAGGCTAGTATTAACCAGCGCTTGCCATGAACACTGTTGTTGTAGCTGTGCATAGGCCTGATGTTGTTGAGTTAGTTTGAGTAAATGCGAAAACACATACTCGCTCATTAAAGGGCCAAAAACGTCTCTGCTGTTGGTCAGCTGATAGTGCTTTGGCAGTGTAGCTGCTAACAGAGGTTCTATTCCTGCAAACGTAGAGTGCACCCAATCTAAATTTGGCATTTCGCGAATTAGCTGTGCGGCCTCAGAGGGGCTAGCAAGTAGCACTTGACTGAGCTTAGCTTGGGGTGAAAGGTCTTTGGCTTGTAATGCATAGTGCCAGCAAAACTGAGGGAAACGTTGGCTTAAGGCGTCATAGTAGAAATTAGCCTCGGGGTTCACTATGCAAATGTTCATTTATTACCTCATATAATGGTTTAGTACCCGCCCAGGGCTTAACGAACAGGCCAAGCAGATGTTAAGCTTCGCGGGTAACTAGAATTAGTTTAATTGTTTTGTTTAGCGTGGAGCAACCAATGCTTACCCCTTGTGATATAGACCGTTTAGCCAAATTATCGAACAGCCAACAGGCGCTATATTGTTTAGCCTTATTGCAAAGAATGTCACCCAATTACTTATTGTTTTGCCAAGCCGTCGAATTAGACCATCAAGCAGATTTTAATAAGCTGATGGCCTTATTCTGGGAAAAAACATTATTTCCGCAAAATAAGATCAACTTTGCCATTCAAAGAGAGCGCTTTGAAGACTTAATTCCAGATCCCCAACAATATGATATGTATGGCGTCTATCCTGCCCTTGATTGCTGTGTAGTGGCTGAGTGTTTGTTTACCAGTTTACTTGAGCCTACTGGACAAGAAGCGGAGCAAGCAAGTCAAACCTCGTTAGCGAGCGTTTTAGGCATGCTGGAGTTGCAGTATGGTGAGCTGACTGACGAGCAAGTGATGCAGCAAGAATTGGTGCAACATGAGCTAGAGTTTCAAACGACGTTGCTAGACGCTATTGATAGCTTAGCGGCGGATAAAAACGGCATCCAGGCCTTAAAAGCTCTCGCCGTAAACCAAGGAGTAAGCAACTTAGGTATTTGTTTGGACGCCAGCTAAGGCATAAACAATCACTAATAAGCTGTGATTTTGTGACTGTTTACGCATAAATTGGTTAAAGCCCCGCCAATCAAGGCTCTAAACGGGAAAAACTCTTTGCGTGGGGTTTTTTTTTCTCTTAAAGTGAAGCTGGATTATTTAAACGAACATTAAAGGATTTAGACACTATGAATAAAACTGAACTCATTGACGCTATTGCAGAAAAAGCTGATCTTTCAAAAGCTCAAGCAAAATTGGCATTGGAAACAACTTTAGGTGCAGTCACTGGCGCACTTAAAGATGGCGACCAAGTTCAGCTAATCGGTTTTGGTACATTTAAAGTTAACCACCGTGCAGCACGCACTGGTCGCAATCCTCAGACGGGTGCTGAGATTCAAATTGCTGCTGCTAATGTACCTGCTTTCGTAGCCGGTAAAGCGCTAAAAGATGCTGTAAAATAGTGTCTTATTTAGCCCTCGTCTACGAGGGCTAAATACTTCCTTCCCCCCCCCGTTGTTCTATTTCTTCTCTCACTCTGTAATATAAATGCTCATAGACTTAATCTAACCTAGTGTTAGTTGCGTAAGTCTGAGAACAATACTTTATTCAAGGAATACAATGAAAGCTTTACTGGTTGTGGCTCATGGAAGCCGTCGCGTTCAGTCAAACCAAGAAGTGGTCACTCTTGCGGCCCAAATGGCCAAGCAACTCACCGATTATCAACATGTGCATGCCGCATTTTTAGAGTTGGTTGAACCTTCAATATCGACAACCATAGAAGAGTGTTATCAAGCAGGGGTTAGAGATATTACCCTATATCCTCATTTTTTAGCGGAAGGAACCCATGTGGTGAACGATCTTCCGCGCATCGTAGAGCAAGCACACAGCGCGCACAATGACTTGCAGATTAAACTGATTCAGCATTTGGGTGGTTTTCCCGGTCTCGCTGATTTTATCTGTAAGCAACTTTAGTTAGTGCTGCTCGAAGAGAATTCACTCAAACGGGCCAGTAGCTGGGGTAAGTAGTGTGGATGCGCTACTTGTAGCAACCCAGCCCAGTTACGGTAAGCGAGGGTTTCTTTGAGTAACAAAATCACTTTGGTGAGTGGCGCATTGCGTAATAATTCGGGTCTATATAAATAGTCCCCACCTTCTTGCACAAACCAAGAGCTTGGCTCAAAGTTTTTGAACAGTTGTAAGCGCTCAGCCGTTTCACGCAGTAAAGCTAACTGCTTGAGAGGGTCACTGTGATGTAAATTACGGTTCAGTGCCGCCAGCTCGTTAATATGCGTTTGCTCTGGGAGAGCCTGTAGAGAGAACAGGTGTTCCATCAATGCCATTGATGCATGGCTGATCGTATCGCTTGAAGGGGTTAAGTCTACGGAATTGTTTAATGTCATTAACTACTCTCTCTGTTCCTACCTCCCTGTAGACTGTGGATGTTTAATCTTATGCTGGAATATTGACCGTTTTCATGATGTCGGGCAATAGCACTTAGGTTATTTCAGGTATGTGAAAAATGAATTGATAATTTTATTTGTCTGATGAGGGGCTGGTGGGCTTTTAAGACTAAAGTCGGGGCTGTCGCTAGAGGCGACTTAGGATAATCTGAGCGTTTAGTATTCATTTTTACCAAGCGAAAATGGCCTAAGGGAGTAAGCATGCAAGACTATCATTTAAAGGAAGCTGAATTATCACTATTACCTACCAGGCGCCGCCGTAATAGGCGTAATGCACTGACAAAAATTGATGGAAGTGTAAACGTTACCACTAAGGCTGCAGCCCATTTAAACGCCAATATTGAGGAGTCTAGAGCCCTCAACTCTCTTACCATTTTTCAATGCTTGAGCTAAAAATATCCGTTTGCGGCTAATTATGTAGGCGGGTACTTGGCAAAGTCTCGCTATTCTGCTGTAGTGTGGCAACAATTCTATCTTGAGATAATACAATGAAAGTCGCAAAAGACTGTGTCGTTCGATTTGAATATACCCTGCATGAAACCGGTGGTGAGCAGCTAGAAGCCACTGAAAAAGACGCGGTGGCGTATTTGCACGGCCATAATGCCATGATCCCTGCCATTGAAGCGGGTTTAGAAGGCAAAGAAGCCGGTGACCTGGTTAACTTAAGCCTGCCTCCAGAGCAAGCTTATGGCGTTCGCAATGAAGAAGCAGTAGAGCGTATCTCTGTTAAACATTTGCAAGGTGCTAAGCGTTGGAAAGCGGGCATGCCAGCGGTTGTTCAAACTGAACAAGGCCCGCGCCAAGTTACGGTACTAAAAGTGGGTAAGTTTATGGCAACCATTGATACTAATCACCCTTATGCGGGTAAACATCTAGATTTTGCTATCAAGGTGGTAGAAGCTCGTGATGCTACTGAAGAAGAGTTAGCTCATGGTCATGCCCATGGAGCTGGTGGTCATCAGCACTAAAACAGCATTAATACTATCCGCGCTAGGTGAGCGCGGATAGTACAGTTATTAAGCTTCCGCTTCAGCCCCCAATGCCGTTAACTCTTGGTTTACCGCACACAACATCGCTTTAAGGCTTGCGGTCAATATATCTTTATCGATAGCCACGCCAAGGTAACGCTGCCCGGCAATTTTTGCATGGATGTAACATACTGCTTCGGCTTCTGCGCCTTTGCTTAGGGCGTGTTCACTGTAATCGACGACCTCAATATCTAATTCAAATTGTTGTTTCAAACCGTTGACAAAAGCGGCTAACGCTCCGTTGCCAAAGGCTTCTATCTTACAAGGCTGCTCAGGGTGCTGTAAGCTTATTTGAATATGTTCTTGCTGTTGGTAATTAACTTGATAATGACCAAGTTGATAGCCCTTGGTTTGACTCAAGTAGTGTTGTTGGAATAACGTCCATATTTTATTCGGGCTAATTTCTTCACCACTATGTTCAGCATCCTTTTGTACGATCGCGCTAAACTCGATAAGTGCCCAACGCGGTAGCTGAATGCCATAATCCCTATCAAGGATATAAGAAATACCGCCTTTGCCCGATTGGCTGTTAATGCGGATCACTTCCTGATAATCACGGCCTAAATCCGCCGGGTCGATAGGCAGATAAGCGACATCCCAAGCTGAGCCTTCACGCTGCAAATCTAAGCATTTCTTAATCGCATCCTGATGACTGCCAGAAAAGGCGGTAAACACCAGTTCTCCAACATAGGGATGACGCGGATGTACAGGCAATTGAGTACAGTATTTCACGACTTGTACAATTTCATCTACATTTGCTAAATCTAGTTTTGGGTCAATACCCTGGCTATATAGGTTCATGGCCATGGTGACGATATCCATGTTGCCGGTTCGTTCACCGTTACCTAACAAGGTGCCTTCTACTCGGTCTGCACCAGCTAGCTGACCTAACTCTGCAGCGGCGATGCCACAACCTCGGTCGTTATGGGTATGCTGACTAATAATAATGTCTTCGCGATGATCAATATGCTGGATGAACCACTCTATTTGATCCGCGTAAACATTAGGGGTCGACATTTCTACCGTAGCAGGTAGGTTCAATATGATTTTTTTGCTTGCATGAGGGCGCCATTGGGCCACCACTGCGTTGCAAATATCCACGGAAAAATCTAACTCAGTACCGGTGAAACTCTCGGGCGAGTATTGAAATTGCCAGTTAGTATCGGGGTAGCGTAACGCGTGTTGTTGCAGCTCTTTAGCGCCTTGAACTGCGATGTCGATAATACCGGCTTTATCGAGTTTGAATACTTTCTCGCGCTGTACCCGAGAGGTGGAGTTATACAAATGAACGATCGCATTCTTAGCCCCAGAAACGGCTTCAAACGTTCGGGCTATCAAGGCGGGGCGAGCCTGAGTTAATACTTGAATAGACACATCATCAGGAATTTGCTCTGCTTCGATCAACCAGCGAACAAAGTCAAAGTCAGTGGTTGATGCAGCAGGAAAGCCAACTTCGATTTGCTTAAAACCTAGCTTTATTAACAGCGCAAACAAGGCTTTTTTCTGCTCTACAGACATCGGCTCGATGAGTGCCTGGTTGCCATCTCTAAGGTCAACGCTACACCATTGCGGGGCGTGGGTAATGGTATTGTTCGGCCAAGTTCTTTGGGCAAGCTGAACAGGGGGAAAGGCTTGATATTTTTGGTGAGTAAAAGCAGACATAAAAGGTCCCTACAGTTTAGTTTTAGGCAAAAGGTGAAGCCATTTTTGCAGCCAGCGCTTGGCTATTAATGCGCTGGCTGTAGCTTAATCGATGATGATGTAGGGGGAAGTCCATAGGTTTTACTCGTTAATCGTTACTTGGTAATAGTATAAGTAACAATATTGAGTGATGTGTTGCTATATGTGACTTCTTTGGTGTGATATGTGGTCACTTGTGCTATTGATCTAATGAAAATGGCAATAAATGATTATTCTTGGCTGGGTTTGTGGTTAACCATAGCCGCTAGCGGCTTTGGTCGCCATGGACAAACGCTTTCTTGGAGGGAATGCTAATTGATATTTGATGGGGCGCTTTTCGTAAAGGGGCTTCTGTACGGCGCTAACTCAGTGATCAGGCTAACAAATGCTCTTTGTCAAAGGCTTAGACAAAAGAGCATCTACTTATAAGATATCTATTATTGATATTGGCGCACTGCAATACCTTGCTGATTAAACAGGTAGCATTCACTGAGTTCAGTACTAAGGGTGATCTCGGTAAATCGTTCTACCTGATGGTCACCATTTACATGTACCTTGATACCATCAACTTCACCCAATTGGCCAAATAGATAAGTGGCATTACCTAGGCGCTCACTGACTTCATTTTGAAAGCTTAGTTTGACTTCTCCCTGCTCATTGAGTCGTAAATGTTCAGGGCGAATACCTAGTTGTAACTGCTCGTCAACGCTTACACTGTCTGCTCTTACGGCGAGCTGAATATGCTGACCATCGCTTAATTCAATGGTGGCAATATTGCCGTCTAATGCGCTTACTTTACTTGGCATAAAGTTCATTTTGGGCGAACCAATAAAGCCTGCGACAAAAATATTTTCCGGATAACTATACAGTTCAAGAGGAGAGCCTACCTGCTCAATATTCCCGGCGCGTAGCACCACTATTTTGTCGGCTAAGGTCATTGCTTCTACTTGGTCATGCGTAACATACACCATGGTGGTCTGCAGTTCTTTATGCAGCTTAGCGATTTGTAGCCGCATTTCTACGCGTAGTTCAGCATCCAAATTGGAAAGCGGCTCATCAAATAGAAATACTCGGGGATCTCGAACAATGGCTCGACCAATTGCCACCCGTTGTCGCTGTCCACCAGACAGCTCTTTGGGGGTGCGGTGTAGTAAGTTTTCCATTTGCAGTGTTTTAGCGGCCATATCGACCCGTTTTTTTATCACCGCTTTATCTACACCATTCATTTTCATACCAAAGCCCATATTCTCGGCCACGGTCATGTGTGGGTATAAAGCATAAGATTGGAAAACCATCGCGACGCCGCGATCTGCTGGGTCAACATTGTTAACCCGCTGGTTATCTATCGATAATTCACCAGCAGAAATATCTTCTAAACCGGCTATCATCCGCAGCAGTGTTGATTTTCCGCACCCTGAAGGACCGACAAAAACCACGAACTCTCCGTGCTTTATCTCTAGGTCTACTCCGTGAATGGTTTCTACTTTGGCATAACGCTTAACTAAACCTGAAAGTGTAATATCCGCCATATTCTGCCCCTGATTTGGTGGTTACTTCTAACCTTAGCAACTAAACAAGTATGATGTTGATCATAGTTCGTTACTTTACCTTAACAATTCCACAATGAAAACGTTTACACATCACAATATTTGATCTAAATTTTATTATGTTGATGAGTCGTTAAGCACTCTAGTGATTAGGTTAGCTTGCTGTAATGCTGTGGCAATCAGGTTGTTTTGGTTGTTTTAGCTGGTTTTGTTGTTTACAGCAGGTAAAAAAGGAACATTAAAAAATGGCGAATAACTCTTCAAGTCACTCCCAAGAAAAGCCCGGCAATGGGGCCGTTGAACCACAAATGGGTAAACGATTACGCTCCAGTGATGTAGCGCCTTGGTTATTCTTGGGGCCGGCCTTAATCATCTTTTCGATTTATGTGTTGTTTCCGGTTTTGCAAAGTATTTGGTTAAGTTTTTTTGAATGGGATGGGCTTGGCGAAAAAACCTTTATTGGTTTTGGCAACTACGTAGAACTGTTTGATAGCGACCAATTTTGGACAGCGCTCACCAATAACATTTTATGGATGCTGTTGTTTATGTTGGCGCCACCTTGCGGTTTAGCCATTGCCTTATTTTTGAATCAACAGGTTTACGGAATCCGCTTAGTTAAAGCCTTATTCTTTTTCCCGTTTGTTATTTCTCAAGTCGTTGTGGGCTTGGTGTTCTCTTGGTTCTACGACCCAAGCTTTGGCGTGCTGAATAGTGTAATTACTTTTTTTGGTGGTGATCCGGTCTCTATTTTAGCTGACGAAGATCTTGTGACTTACGGCATTATCGCCGCGGGCTTATGGCCGCAAATTGCCTACTGCATGATTTTGTATCTAACAGGTTTAAATAACCTCAATCATGAGCAATTAGAGGCCGCTCGGCTAGACAATGCTAAGGGTTTAAAAATGCTGTGGTATATCGTACTACCGCAGTTGCGCCCAGCCACTTTCATTGCAATCGTAGTAACAGTCATTGGGGCTCTGCGCTCTTTCGACCTCGTAGCCACCATGACTGCGGGTGGTCCTTGGGGAAGTTCAACAGTGCTCGCTTATATGATGTATGAAGAATCAATCTTTAATTATCGTATGGGCTACGGTGCAGCGGTAGCAGTAGTGCTATTTTTAATTATGGATATTTATATCGCTTACTTTTTGTGGCGGATGATAAGGAGTGAAAAGTAATGTATCCACGTCCCATAGCGAAGGCATCAGCCTTTACCAATATAAGCTACCGAGTGGCATTGCCAATATCCATTATATTGTGGCTACTACCGTTGATCGCAGTAATGGCTACGTCGATCAGGTCACTGGATGATATCAACCAAGGGAATTATTGGGGGTGGCCCAGTGAGTGGATGCTAATCGAAAATTACACCCAAGTATTTACCGCCACACCGATGTTTCAATACCTGTTAAATAGCTTAATTATTACTTTGCCTGCAGTAGCTGGTTGTGTTGCCTTGTCAACGATGGCCGGTTTTGCCTTAGCTAAATATAACTTTAAGGCAAATATTTGGATTTTTGCTACCTTTATTGCAGGTAACTTTGTGCCATTTCAAATATTAATGATTCCGGTGCGCGACCTCACCATTCAGTTTGGTCTCTATGATACGCATTGGGCCCTCATTTTATTTCATATCGCTTTTCAAACGGGTTTTTGTACCTTGTTTATGCGTAACTTTATTGTTGGTTTACCTACTGAGCTGATCGAGTCAGCAAGGGTTGAGGGGGTCAATGAGTTTAAGATTTTCTGGCACATCGTATTGCCCTTGGTGAAACCGGCAACCGCCGCCTTGGCAGTATTAGTGTTTACGTTTATATGGAACGATTTTTTCTGGGCGTTGGTATTGGTGCAAAGTGATGAAGTTAGGCCCGTTACCGCAGGACTCAGTGCGTTGCAAGGGCAATGGTTGGCATCTTGGCAGTTGATATCAGCTGGAGCAGTAGTAGCGGCCTTACCTCCGGTCATACTATTTTTTACTATGCAGCGTCATTTTATTGCTGGGTTGACCCTCGGGGCGACCAAAGGCTAAACACACCCTCAAGCAATAATGAGGGAGCGATAGATCCTTCACAAGGACAACAAACAAAAGGAATGTAAATGATGAGTACACTTAAACAATGTGGTCAAGCCATAGCGCTAGCTACTTTAGTCAGTAGTTATGCCAACGCGGGGACACTGATTATTAACTCTGATGCTTCAGACCCTGCACCTAAAGCCGCATTTGAAGAAATCATTGCTGATTTTGAGAAAGAATATCCAGACATTAAAGTGAAATACAACTTGTATGATCATGAAGCCTATAAAACAACCATTCGTAACTGGTTGGTGACATCTCCGCCAGACGTTGTGCACTGGTACGCAGGTAACCGTATGAAGGCCTTTGTTGATAAGGGCTTGTTTGAAGATGTTAGTGATATATGGCAGCAAAATGATATGGCAGCAGATTTTGCTACTGCCGCTCCTGCAATGACCATTGACGGTAAGCAATGGGGCGTTCCTTATACTTATTACCAATGGGGCATTTATTATCGCAAAGACATTTTTGAGAAATACGGTATCGATGAACCTTACCTATGGGAAGAATTATTAGAGGCTTCTAAAATTCTCAAAGAGAATGGTGTTGCGCCAATAGCCATTGGCACCAAATACCTATGGACCGCAGCGGGTTGGTTTGATTACATGAACTTGCGCGTTAACGGTTTAGATTTTCATATGGAGTTGATGGAAGGCAAGGTGCCTTATACTGATCCTCGAGTAGTGAAAACCATGGAAAAATGGAAAGAAATGATCGAACCCGGTTATTTCCTCGAAAACCATGCTTCATATTCTTGGCAAGAAGCGCAGCCTTTCTTATATAACGGCAAAGCTGCAATGTATCTGATTGGTAACTTTATTACGCCAAACTTCCCTGATGAGATTAAAGATAAAATGGGCTTCTTTCAGTTCCCTATTATCGACCCAACGGTTGGGGTAGCAGAAGATGCACCAATGGATACTTTACACATTCCATCAAAAGCTAAAAACAAAGAAGACGCTAGAAAATACCTAGCATTTATGGCTCGTCCTGAGAATCAAACCAAGATTAATAAAGCCTTATTGCAAATTCCACCGAATAAGAAAGCAAAAGCACAAGACAATGTGTTCTTAAACACCGGTGTAGCAATGCTGGGAGCCGCTGCGGGTACTGCACAGTTTTATGACCGTGATACCGATCCTGCTATGGCTAAGGAAGGCATGAAAGGCTTCCAAGAGTTTATGGTTCACCCTGACCGCTTGGATAAAATTCTGAAAGGTTTAGAGAAAACTCGCCAACGTACATTTAAGTAAGCTCGCGTTGTTCTTCCAATAAAAGGCCCTGTTTAACAGGGCTTTTTTATTTGTCGTTAGAAATTAAATGCTGCACCAATATACAAGCCTTTATTAAAGTCTAGGTCTTGCTGGTTGCTATAACGAAACTGAATGGCGCGGTAACCCAAGTACACGTCTGCTTGCGGCATGATTGAGTAGGCTATTTTTGCATCTAGGTCGTAATAACGATTAAGTTCACTGCTAGTTAATACCGATGGAGCATAGTACGCGCTACCCGAAACCGTTAAGTTTTGAGCAACGGTAATCGCATAGTCTCCACCAATCGCCGCAGCATGGGCATTGGCACGATTGTTTGCCCATAATTTCGTAAATTTAGCGCCGATTGAAAATTTATGAATTTCATGTTGATGAGTGGCTTTAATGCCGATATCAGCCAAGTCGCCCTCGGGGCGAGAATACATGTAATTGGCTGATACTTCTGCACCAGGCCCTATGGCAGTGCCAAAGCCTGCTTCAAAGGCATCATTATTTAGGTCAAAATTAAATTGTGTGGCATAAGCGGCGGGCGAAGCGATAGCCAATAGGCTCGCAACTAACAAAGAACGGTTAAACATAAATCTCCTAAACAAGTCTCTAAAGATGAAAACGCGGCGAGTATAGCATTTGTTCTATTAATTATCTGAATTTGAGGCCTAATTTAACTGTATATACTGATCGGGGTTATCTGACGATGAAAGATAGTTACGCGAAAAAATTTTTATCTGTGTCGTCAAAAGGCTCTGTACTGAGCGATTAAGCAGTGCGGGTGAGCCATGTTTGAAATTGCATTGAAAAAACTAAACCTTTTAGTAGTGGTAGCCTATAGTTAGGCTGCGATGCAAATTTGTTGCTTCGCTTTATAAATGTTTGAAAAGGAGAGCAAACATGCCTTTGTTTAATCGTTTAATCGCAGAAGGAATTGGAACTTTTTGGTTAGTGCTAGGTGGGTGTGGTAGTGCAGTGTTAGCTGCAGCCTTTCCTGAAGTCGGTATTGGGCTAGTTGGCGTATCTATCGCCTTTGGTCTTACTGTGTTGACGATGGCTTATGCCATTGGCCACATTTCAGGATGTCACTTAAACCCCGCCGTAACTATTGGCTTGATGGCTGCGGGCCGTTTTTCAAAAGTGGACGTATTCCCGTATATTTGTGCCCAACTTTTAGGGGGCTTTGTTGGGGCAATTATTTTATATCTGATTGCCAGTGGCAATGCAGACTATGATCTAGCAAGTCACGGTTTAGCCAGCAATGGTTACGATTTACATTCACCTGGAGGTTATACCCTGATCGCTGCGTTTGTCTGTGAAATGGTGATGACCTTTATGTTTATATTTATCATCTTGGGGGCGACAGACGACCGAGCGCCAGCGGGGTTTGCGCCAATCGCGATTGGCTTAGGCTTAACCCTGATTCACTTAATCTCGATCCCAGTAACCAATACGTCGGTTAATCCGGCTCGAAGCACCGCTCCAGCGTTAATAGAAGGGGGGATTGCCCTCAATCAGCTTTGGCTATTTTGGGTAGCGCCGATCATCGGGGCTGTTTGTGCCGCCTTAATGTACAAACAGATAGCGGCTAAAAACTAAAGTTAATTCGTTATTTTTAGTGTTTGCCCCTAAAAAAAGCCTTCCTATATGGGAAGGCTTTTTTGCTCTGTAGGGCGCGAGTTTGTAGGCGGGTTTGAGTGAGGCCTATGGTCTGTTACTATTCTGTTAATGAATGCCAAATATCAGTTTGGCTTCAGCTATAACACAACATAATAAAAACTACGCGTTCCCTACATATAAGGACATATCATGAGAAAAGGATTGCAGTGCTTTGTAGCATTAGCCCTGGGTTGTTTGTCGCTAACAACTGTCGCCCAAGACAAAGTTTATAAGCTCAAGCTAGCTGAGACTTGGCCCACTAAATTCCCATTACTAGACACGGGTGTGCAACGTTTTGCCAACATGGCAGAGCAAATGTCTAATGGTCGCCTCCAAATCCGCGTTGACTCAGCCAACAAACACAAAGCACCGCTTGGTATTTTTGATTTGGTCAAAAGTGGTCAGTACGATATGGGGCACTCAGCTTCGTACTACTATAAGGGCAAAGTACCTAATACCTTATATTTCACTACTATGCCTTTTGGTATGACCGCCATGGAACAACATGCTTGGTATGCCTACGGAGGAGGTAAGGAGTTAATGGCGAAGGTATATGAGCCTCACAACTTACTGACGTTTCCTGGAGGAAACACCGGCGTTCAAATGGGCGGATGGTTCCGCAATGAGATTAACAGCGTAGAAGACTTACAAAACCTGAAGATGCGTATTCCCGGTTTTGCCGGGGAAGTGTTGGCTAAATTGGGCGCTACCCCAGTTAACATTCCACCGGCAGAGCTGTATACCGCGTTAGAACGCAATACCATTGATGCACTAGAGTGGGTAGGGCCTTCATTAGATTTACGTATGGGGTTTCATAAAATTGCCCCCTACTACTACACGGGTTGGCATGAACCTGGCTCTGAGAATATGTTCTTAGTGAATAAGAAGAAATTTGAGACCCTGCCAAAAGACTTGCAAGTGATCTTAGAAACGGCAATGCGTGCAACGGCCTTCGACATCTATGTTGAAGCCACCGCAATGAGTACCAATAACTGGGCAACCATGCTTCAAGAGTACCCTGATATTAAAGTGCGTACGTTTCCAAAAGAGGTGCTAAGTGCGCTCAAAAAAGCCAACGACGAATTGCTGGCGGAGCATGCTAGCCGTGATCCTTTAGCTAAACAGATCATTGACTCACAGCAAGCCTTCACTGAAAAGGCACGAGCCTATACGCTAATATCAGACTATGGCTATTTAGAAAGTACCAAAGACTTATAATCACTGAGCAGCAAAAAAGCGGCCTAGGCCGCTTTTCTTCAATGCCTCACTATTGGCAATTATTGCTGGGTATTAATCACTATGTTTCCGCTCGCGCCGGCTTGCATAACCGCGGTGTGTGCAGCACCTGTCTCTGCAAGGTTAAAGCGTTTTGCTATCACCGGCTGCACAAAACCAGCATTGGCTCCTGCATAAAGTGCCGCATGGATCTTGTTCAATTGAACGCCATCAGCGTTGGCCAAAGCCATTCCCATTACACACGCGTCTCTAGCCATTAAGTCCCGTGGGTTTATTTCTACTGGGCCTCGGCTACCGATTACTACTACGCGACCTCCTTTATTAAGCAAGGGCAGGTCGTCTCCCAAATTTTGATTAGCCAACATCTCTAGCACCACATCAACGGGACCAGCTTGTTGTAGTTGCTGATAATGCTGTGGTTCATGGTGATTAACGACGACATCCGCGCCTTGTTGCTTTAATAATGTTAAGCCGGCTTCACTACCTGCTGTGGCATAAACTACACATCCAGCTGCTTTTGCCAACTGAATTGCCGCTAAGCCTACACCACCACTGGCGCCATGAATTAATACTGTTTCTGCCGCTTGGCAATGGGCTCTTATAAACAGTGCGCGCCAAGCAGTGGCGTAAGGTGTGCCTAAACATGCACCCTGCTCAAAACTTAAGTTATCAGATAGAGGAAATACTTGTTGAGGTGTGGCTAAACACAGCTGGGCGCTAGCGCCACTTAACGTTCCTGCACAATAGACTCGCTGACCTACGGCAAAGCCTTTGACGTTCGCGCCTACTTGGCGAATGGTTCCCGCGGCGTCTTTACCAGGGGTATGCGGGAAAGACGCGGTGTAATTATTGGTACCTGCAACAATATAGGTATCAACGGGGTTAACGCCTGCAGCCTCTACGGCTATCAGTAATTGGTCGTCATTTGCGACCAGGTCTGGACATTGGTTCAATTGAAGTTGGTCACCGTGGTGCTGAGCCTGAATTGCTTTCATTGTTTAACCTTAGTTTTTAAATAAGTCCTTAACAATCGATTAGCATAACTCAGTTTTACGCAGTAAAAGCGCTTGACGTTTAAAGCTGCGCTCCTGTTTGCTAAAGCGTGATCTAGGTTTTGTTTTTTGAAAAGCTGCTTTTCATGCTTTATGAAAACGATGCCAAATGAATATTTGGTAATATTATTACAAAAAGTTAAATTTAGTAATAATTAAACCAAAAAAAGTAATACTAAATGTGTCTCAGGTCTCATAAAATTAAACCCGTAGAAGAAATTAACCAACAAAATGCTTTGCTGAGTAGTTTCTTCAAAAACTAAAGTTAACCAATAGGTGGAAATATTATGGAATTATTCGGATTATTTTACGCATTACAATCAAGCAAAGTTGATGCCCAAAAAAGCTTAGCTGAACGCAGCCGTTAATCATTCAATTAAACAAGAGATAACATTATGTACGATTTTTTAGGATTGGTTGCCCTTAGCTACCTAGGTTACAAAAAAACTGACGAAGAGAAACTAGAAGAACTACGTCGCTAATTAACAAAGACTATAGAGAGAAAAGTTATGATGAATTTAATCGGTTGGGTAGCACTAAGCTACACACAAAATCAAAAAACTGAAGAGCAACGTTTAGCTGAATTAAGCCGTTAATCTCAGACCAAGTATACATAGTAGTAAGTAAGACAGTAACAACGATGTAATCGCCGATCAGGCGAACCGGCTCTCCTCAATACCTCAGAGGAAGCAAATACACCCCCCAGTAGTATTTCACAATCAACAGCTTTACTTAGGTATTCCCGCGCCTAGTTGCTTGAAAGCTACAAAGCAGAACCCTTCAAACTATCTAACTCGATATACTCTTTAACAGCTTCATTTAGCACAGTTTTTTATCATGACGGTACGATTTTTTCTTCAATTAAAGGAAAATTATATTGTTAGATCGCAAAACCAATAATCCTGCTGCCTAGCTTGGTGTAGTTGTGGAAAACTATGACTAGGAGGTGAGCCTATGTGGTATTCCACGCAAAAAATCCCTTGGTCGTACTTAAGACGTTTATGTTTACTTAGTCTCGTTATGAGCTTGGCATTACCTTTATATCGATGGTGGCTTAATGACCAACTGACGGTCGTTGAGCAAGCTCTGGTAAGCCATGATGCCAGTGCTTTTTTTGGGAAGTGGCAAGGCAGTTGGAATGGCGTCGTAGAGTTTACCATTGATTTTAAGCGTCAGCCTAATAAGCAGCAAGTTGAAGTTGTATTGCAACATGTAGCCAACCCAGCTTTAGGTTTAGACGGCAAACCTCGGCACTTCTTTGCTGATTTTAAGCAAGGTGAAGTGTCCTATGCCGATACTGAGTATCAAACTCGATATTGGTTTAAAGGAAGCGAATTATGGGCTGAATTAAGTGGTAAACAACACGCTCTAACTCGTATGAGCCCAGTAAATTAATAAGGGGAAAACATGCATCGCTTAGGTGGCTTCGATGGAATGAGAGCTCTGGCTTGTGTAGCGGTACTGGCGCATCATTTAGCGCAACGCTTAGATTCTACTCATTGGTTGATTAAGGGCTTACATGTTGGTGAGTTAGGTGTCAGTTTGTTTTTTGTTCTCTCTGGTGCTTTGTTAGCGTATCCATTTTGGCTGGCATACTTTTCCGCTCAAACGCTTCCTCGCATTAAAGAATACTTAAAGCGGAGAGCCGCTCGTATCATTCCTGCCTATTATTTGGTGTTGCTTATCAGTGTTTCTTTAAACTTGTTCGTCGCGCCTCAAGAGTATGCATTGCCACGTTTATTAGCGGGTTTAAGCTTCATTGCGCCTTATCACTACATGAGTTTTTTCCCCAGCGATATTAACGGACCACTGTGGTCAATCGGCTTAGAGGTGAGTTGTTATTTGTTACTGCCGCTTTTATTGATGCCGCTGTGGCGAGGTAAAACCGTAAGCCTTAAGGTGGCGATGGTCTGGGGAGTAGTATTGCTCATATTGATGCAGTTGTTGCATTACTTGATTGTTCTACTGTTTATGACCGACCAACAAGGTAAAGGTTGGCAGTACGGTGTGATTGGCGGGGCTAAACAGTGGCTGCCTTACTGGAATGTTGCCAGTTTTATGGGGCAATTTTTATGTGGTGTAATGGCTGCGGCAAGTATTGCTTGGTATGAAAAGCAACAGCAGTCGAGGCATTATTATTTTGACCTCGCTTTTCTCGGTGCCTTTGGTTTTGCGATTTGGATGAGCTTAAGTTACTTGGTCCCAGGGGCACCTAGCCAAAGCCTTGGACAAGCTTATTTGGCCCCTCTGTTTTCGATGTTTTGTGCTGTCGCTTTGCTGGCCGCCCATTTTAGCCGTTATTGCAGCTGGTTGTTAGATAATCGCTTGTTCTCTCACATCGCAACCTTATCTTTCGGTATTTATCTTTGGCACTATTTGATTATGGAGATGATTCGTATTTTGTGGGTGCCGCAATACCATTATATGGGCATGGAGGATATCGCTTTTGGTTTGCAAATTGGGGCATTAGTGGTGTGTTTGTCTTGGACTATTGCCGCTTTAAGTTTCTACTTGTTAGAAAAACCGATACTTGATTGGACGCGTGGCGCCAATAACATGAGTCGAAATGGCTAAGTGAGTCATTTTAACTAAGCCGCTCCATTAAAGGGGCTTTTTTAGCACTCGCTAGTGGGGTTTCTGCGTATCGCCATTTTAGCATTCAGTCAGGTTGAGCTTAACAGAGCTTATATTAATACGTTACGCGGACTTGGTGGGAAGAGGAAACGTTTCAATAAAACGCTATTCTCGCAGCAGGTGATGCTGGTGCGCACTGATGACTCTGTAGCTATGTTAGGTGCCAGCTAACGCTGGGCTAAATCAACGCATTCTTGATATACATGGCAATCAACTAAGTGATCGTTGATCATGCCAACCGCCTGCATAAATGCGTAACAGATGGTGGGGCCTACGAAACTAAATCCTGCCTTTTTTAATGCCTTTGACATCGCTTGTGATTCGGCACTTTCTGTTGGAATGTCTTGCATGCTGGCATAGCGGTTAACCATGGTCTTTCCGCCGACAAAACTCCAAATATAGTCGCTAAACGTTTGGCCTTGCTGCTCAATCGCTAAGTAAGCCTTGGCATTTTTAACAATCGCGTTGATCTTTAGTTTATTGCGAACGATCCCTGGGTTTTCCATTAAGCGCAGGCAGTCTTGCTCTTGAAATAGCGCTATTTTCTCTGGCTGGAATTGGGCAAAGGCTCGATAGTAGTTTTGTTGTTTACGTAAAATAGTTATCCACGACAAGCCGGCTTGTTGGCCATCGAGACAAAGCTTGGCAAACAGTTCGACCGAATCCATAACTGGTCGCCCCCAAGTGTTGTCGTGATAATGTTGATAATCGTCATTATCACCACACCATGGACAACGAACAATCGTGTTTGACTGAGTCACTGGCGTACCCTCTAGTTTAAGTCACTGTTTTTAAGCACTTGTGGATCATCGATAGACGAAACCGGTTCAGAGCTTTCAGCGGGTGGCTCTTCTTGGCTAGGTAATTTAATGTCTTTTGCTTGTTCTTCTGTTGCGCTTTGCTCGTCACTGTTGGCGGGTGTTTCAGCACTGCTAGTATCGTCTTTGGTTGCAGGTAAACCCATTTGTTCGGCATTCTTTTCTGCCACTTTCTTCTTGATTTGTTCACCTTGTTGCTCAAGGTCTTCAATACTTCTGCGTTCGCCTAAATTGAACACCGCATAGCCAGCACTGACAAATTGGTCTTGGGCTCTGCCTAGCACCACGGCATTAAACGGTGAGTACAAGGTTTCCACTTCATCGGTAATAGGGTTACTAATTTCACCTAATAGCTGCCCTTTATTTACTTTTTGTCCAAGGCTAACCTTATTGATTAAGATCCCGCCTTGGCGCGAGCGGATCCACTCCGAAGAATAAAACACGGGTTGTGGTGAAGACCAAAAAAATGAGCGAGGTAACATTTCAATGGCACTTAAATAACTACGCAGTGCCTTCACTCCCGTTTCGACTAATTTCACGTCAACAGTAAACGGTCCGCCAACTTCCATCACCACCGCTGGTATGTTGGCTGCGGTAGCTGCTCCGCGCAAACTACCGGGAGGCGCAATGCTCTGCAGTACAGGAATTGCGCCAAAGTGACTGGCTAATTCAGCGACCGCAGGCAAGGTGATATCGGCGCGTAATTGGCTAATGTTCTCTCGGTACATCGAGCCTGAATGAAGATCAATCACACTGTCACAATGGCGAATAACACTGGTGAATAAACTATGCGCCACCCGAGAGGCGGTAGACCCATTAGCATCGCCAGGAAATGCTCGGTTTAGGTCGCGGCGGTCAGACATGTAGCGATCTTTTCGCCATAAGCCATCAATATTTACCACTGGTACTGAAATGATGGTGCCTTTTAGCTCCTCTGGTTTTAAGTTTTGCACTACGCGTCGGGCTATTTCTACACCGTTAACTTCATCACCATGAATAGCGGCGGTTAAACACACCCTTGGACCAGGTTCTTTACCATGGATTACCACCACTGGAGTGGCTAATTCGAAACCGCCGGGTAAGTGACCTGAAAACCAATCGAGGGTGGCGCTGCTATTGGGGCTTAGTTGGGTATTGAGTAAGGTTAAAGGGCCCCAAACTGGCGCATCATCTATTGGTTTAGTTGCTTCAGCTTGGTGTGTATCCGCTGAGCCTGCCGCAACGATCGGCTCGATGGCCTGCGGTTGCTCGGGGAGGCTATTGGCATCATCCATGCTATTGGTGCTGCTAGCCGGATCAGTGGCTGGTGGCTTTGAGCTGGGTTTAGTGTTAGCTGGTGGGGCTTCACTGTTGGTTGACGGCGCTAGTTCACGCGTGCTGTCTTGCTCAGAGGCTTGTTCTGCAGGCTGCGGTTCATCTACCGCTGTGAGCTTAGGGTTTAAGGCTTCTTCGTACTGCTCATCTTGCTCAGTAGCAAGAGTCGTAAAGCTGAAGCATAACAATACAAACAATACACAACGTGACATGGTGTCTCCAATAAGAACAGGTATGCTGGTATTAAATTAATCTTATCAGCAGTATAGCAATTTAAGTATTAAGTTGGGGTGAGCTTAACTGAGCCTGTATTAATACATTACGTGGACTCGTTTGA
Organism: Agarivorans sp. TSD2052; assembly: GCF_023238625.1. Taxonomy (NCBI): domain Bacteria; kingdom Pseudomonadati; phylum Pseudomonadota; class Gammaproteobacteria; order Alteromonadales; family Alteromonadaceae; genus Agarivorans; species Agarivorans sediminis. The sequence continues at coordinate 3,994,730 of NZ_CP096670.1, read as the reverse complement.
AAGGGGAAAAGTTCCGTTAATGCCACACTATATCCCTGTTGCGCTAAAAACAAACAGCGATCGAGTAATAACCAGCGCTCCATTAGCGGACGAAACAAGTGTTGAACAAGTTCTATCTGCCGCACTAAGTGATGGCGCTGTGCACCCTGAGCTAAGTATTGGTGTTGATCAAAGTGCGCAGGCAAGTCCAATTGGTGTTGTTGGCAAGCCCAAAGGGCAAAGTCTTTAAATGGCGCATCTTTACTAAACCAGTGTTTCGCCACCGAGGGAAGCGCTTGATAGTTTGCGTTACCGCTGATGCTTTCTCGCAGGCACTGATAGCTTAATCGCCAGTGGATCTCGCGCTGGCGAAGGGTTTGAACCCGTTGGCCTGAAGTCACCGATTGGGCAACAGCCAAGCGTAAATCTTGTTTGCTTAAGCTGAGTGAGCTTTGTTGGGCACTGGCTGATAAGGCTTGATAGTGGGTATCTTTTATTAGGTGATAACAGCAGGGGCAAAGGCTTAAGCGTTGCGGTTTTTTTATGGCGGCTAGGCGCAGCAGTTGCAGGTGTAATTCACCACAGGCATGCAAGGCAACGACGTGTTGCTGTGAATTTAAAAACTGCTGACTGTGACTGTTTAATACATCACAGTGATGAAATTGTTGCGCTAATTTAAGTTGCTGAGCCAATTGCTCACCCGCTTGGCACAAGCTCTGCTGCCACTCTAAGCTAGTGACCGGTAAGTGATGATGAAAGCTAATTAACCGCCCAAGGTGACCTTTACCGGCGCACCACTCTAAAACAGGCAGTGTCTCGCCTTGCAGCTGTTGACTAAAGGCTTGGATCTGCTCGGCTTTTCGCCCTTTAATACCATTGCTAAGCCAAAATGGCGTAGCCTGTGTATTGTGGCTAGCAGGGTTTAATACCCATTGATCTAGGCCTGTTTGTAGCCCGGGAAAATGTTCTGAAAAATGCGCTACCGCTAATTGCGGTTGTTGTTCTAGCCGGCCTATTTGTTCCGTATTCAGTGACGCTAAAGCTGCAATCAGTGGCGGGTTGGTCCACGGCAATGCTGCTTGCTGAAAGGGACTAAGCTGCCAATAGGCTTGATAGCGTGTGAGTAGCTGGTCGTGGCTTCTAAATAAGGCCTCAAAGTGCTGGAGTGAGTGGCAAGACTGTGACATTTTCTAAGACAAACCTTGGTAGCGCCCGCTTTTATGGTTTAGTGCAATCACAATGTTTAAGGCGACGGCACCCGCAATAGACCATAACAATACATTTAAGGGCACTAAAAAGTAAGACGCCATGACAATCAGCACATCTAAACCCATTTGTACCTGGCCTGCCGGAATGCCAAAGCGTTTTTGCAAATACAAGGCAAGAATATTTACCCCACCCAAGCTGCCTTTGTGGCGAATTAAAATCAACATGCCGGTACCAATCAAAAAACCACCCGAGACGGCCGCGTAAGCGCGGTTGAGTTGGGCGATATCTATCACCCAATGCATGTAGTCGGTGAACAATGAAACCAGAACCACACAGGCCACGGTTCGAAAGGTAAAAGCGGCCCCCATCTTGGTAAAACCCAACACAAAAAAAGGCAAGTTAATGAGCAAGAAAATTTGCCCAAAAGATAACTGAAAAAACTGGCTGGCAAGCAGGGCTAGTCCTGCAGTACCGCCGGTGAGCAATTGAGTTTCTTTAAAGAAAAATAAGCCTAAAGCTACCATGGTGGTGCCAATTAACAAGGCTAAAAAGTCTTCTAATAGATTGTGCCGTTCCATGATGCTCTCAATATTTCTATAGACAGTGAATAATAGCATCGATGGATACTTTGTGAGATAAAACGCTAAGGTGTTTTGATAAAACAAAAAAAACCACCATAATTATTAGTTATGGTGGTTTTATATGTTTAGTTTAACGCAGGCTAATGGCTGGTTTAGCTGTTTTCACGGGCTACAGCTCGGTAACCAATATCGTTACGGTGGAACATGCCCTCCCACGATACTTTTTTAACAAGCTCATAAGCATTGGCTTGCGCTTCAGTAACCGTGTTACCTAAGGCTGTAGCACACACTACACGGCCGCCGTTGGTGACAATGTTGCCATCTTTTTCACTGGTGCCAGCATGGAACACTTTCGCGCTAGCGGTTTCTTCGCTAAGGCTAGGTAAGGTCATCACATCGCCTTTAGGGTAAGCACCTGGGTAACCGGCTGCCGCCAGTACCACGCCCATTGCAGCGCGCGGGTCAAACTCAGCGGTTTGGCTATCTAGCTTGCGGTCTACCGCAGCTAAACAAAGCTCAACAATATCTGACTGCATACGCATCATAATGGGTTGAGTTTCAGGGTCGCCAAAGCGGCAGTTGTATTCAATGATTTTTGGCGAACCGTCAGCCATAATCATTAAACCTGCGTATAAGAAACCGGTGTACTCATTGTCTTCAGCTGCCATGCCTTTAACGGTAGGCATGATCACTTCATCCATAATGCGCTGGTGAATGGCTGGCGTTACTACAGGGGCCGGTGAGTATGCACCCATACCGCCAGTGTTTAAGCCGCTGTCACCGTCGCCTACACGTTTGTGATCTTGGCTAGTTGCCATGGCTAATACGTTGCTGCCATCTACCATCACAATGAAGCTGGCTTCTTCGCCGTCTAAGAACTCTTCAATCACTACCCGCGAACCGGCTTCACCAAAGGCGTTGTCGGCTAGCATATCTTCAATCGCAGCAATGGCTTCGGCTTCGGTCATTGCAACAATCACCCCTTTACCTGCCGCTAAGCCATCGGCTTTAACTACAATTGGCGCACCTTGCTCTTTTACATAAGCAATCGCTGGTGCCACCTCGGTAAAGGTTTGGTAGTAACCAGAAGGAATGTCGTGACGTGCTAAAAAGTCTTTAGTGAAAGACTTAGAGCCTTCCAGTTGTGCTGCCTTTTCAGTTGGGCCAAAGATTTTAAGGCCTGCAGCTCTAAAGGCATCAACCACACCAATTACTAGCGGCGCTTCAGGGCCAACAATGGTCAGTTCAACTTGGTTTTGCTGGGCAAAGCTAAGCAAGCCTGCAATGTCTTCAACACCAATGGCTACGTTCTCAAGCTTTGGCTCAAGCGCAGAACCAGCATTACCTGGTGCTACAAATACTTTTTCAACTAAAGGAGATTGAGCAGCCTTCCATGCTAGAGCATGTTCACGGCCACCGCCGCCAATCACAAGTACATTCATTTTGTCTATCCAATACTGAGTAAACCGAGCTTGGCATGCCAAGCCAAAATACAAAACAGCCAGCACGAGGCTGGCTGTTGGTTTTTAGTGGTAGAAGTGGCGCATGCCAGTAAATACCATCGCCATGCCGTGTTCGTCGGCAGCGGCAATGACTTCATCGTCACGCATTGAACCACCAGGCTGAATCACACAGGTGATACCAGCTTCAGCCGCGGCGTCAATACCATCGCGGAACGGGAAGAAGGCATCTGATGCCATTACGCTGCCGGCCACTTCTAAGTTTTCATCAGCGGCTTTAATACCGGCAATTTTGGCACTGTACACACGGCTCATTTGACCTGCGCCTACACCAATGGTCATGTTACCTTTGGCGTAAACAATGGCATTTGATTTAACGTATTTAGCTACCTTCCAGCAGAATAGTGCGTCACGCAACTCTTCTTCGCTAGGTTGGCGCTTACTCACAACACTGAGGTCGCTTTGGCTTACCATGCCTTGGTCGCGGTCTTGAACCAATAAACCGCCGTTTACACGCTTAAGCTGTAAACTTGTGGTTTTGCTTGACCACTCGCCACACTCTAATAAACGAACGTTTTTCTTAGCCGCGACAATTTGCGCTGCAGCGTCAGAAATTTTAGGGGCAATAATCACTTCAACAAATTGACGAGACACAATCGCTTCTGCGGTGTCGGCATCTAATTCACGGTTGAAGGCAATAATGCCGCCAAAGGCAGAAGTTGGGTCGGTTTTGTATGCGCGCTCGTAAGCCTCTTGAATATTGCTACCTAAAGCAACACCACAAGGGTTTGCGTGTTTTACAATTACACAGCAAGGCTCGTCGAATTCTTTCACGCATTCTAGTGCGGCATCAGTATCGGCGATGTTGTTAAACGACAAGGCTTTACCTTGTAGCTGAGTAGCTGTAGATACTGAAGCTTCTTCGATGTTTTTCTCAACATAAAAAGCTGCCGCTTGGTGGCTGTTTTCGCCATAGCGCATGTCTTGCTTTTTAATGAATTGGCTATTGAAGGTACGTGGGAACTTGCTGTCTTCGTCGCCTTCTTTGTTGTCGCCGTAGCTAGGTACCATAGTGCCAAAGTAGTTGGCGATCATGCCGTCGTAAGCTGCAGTATGTTCAAAGGCTGCAATGGCTAAATCAAAGCGTGTAGCGTGAGTTAGCGACTTATCGTTGGCTGCCATTTCGGCGAGTACGCGATCGTAGTCTGATGCATTAACCACAATGGTGACGTCTTTGTGGTTTTTAGCCGCACTGCGCACCATAGTTGGGCCGCCGATGTCGATATTTTCTACGGCATCTTCAAGGCTACAATCTGGGTTAGCAACGGTTGCTGCAAATGGATATAGGTTTACTACTACCATATCGATAGCGTTGATGCCGTGAGTATTCATCACTTCATCATCGGTACCGCGTCGACCTAAAATGCCACCGTGTACTTTAGGATGTAGCGTTTTAACACGTCCATCCATCATTTCTGGGAAGCCGGTGTAGTTAGAAACTTCAATGACTTCAATGCCGTTTTCGGCGAGTAATTTAGCGGTGCCACCTGTAGATAAGATCTCTACACCTTGCTGGGCTAAAGATCGTGAAAATTCGATGATGCCTGTTTTATCTGAAACACTGATCAGTGCACGTCGAATCGGTCGAGCGTTTTCCATTAGGGTTTTATCCTCATTAGCAGTTATGTGCGCTAGCGGTACAAGTTGCCCGAAAAATAAACAACTTAGGTTTGAGGCGCGCATTTTACAGTAAAAGTGTGAAGAATGCGCCGTTTTTAGCCAAAAAAAGTACTCACTTAGACCCAAACAGCCACCTATAAAGGTAAAAAGTACCGCTATCACAAGCCGTTAACTGGGCATCGTTGACCGATTGCTGGCGAAAATGGCTGTCCTAGGCTTTGTGGGTGTTAGCCCTCAGTTTTTTGGCAGTTTAGCTGGGGCGGGTTGATGTAGGAGGGTCTTGAGAATGACTTAAATTTGCTGGCAGTTTGAAATTAAAGGTATTGCGGCCATTTTGCTTGCTGAGGTATAGCGCATTGTCTGCAAGGCTTATGATTTCTTCTAAACGGGTATCGACACTTTCGGCAATCGAAACGCCCACACTAATCGTGATATGTGATTGGCCTTCTACTTGAGTATGCTGATGAGTGATCTTCGCCTGATTAATGGCTTTAATTAAGCGTTTAGCGGAGTACTCAGCGTAGTCGAAATCACTGTTGCTAAGTATGGCAATAAACTCTTCACCGCCGTAGCGGGCAATTAAATCGCCTGGGCGCTTACAGATCCCTGACGCGGTAAGCACCTTAGCGACTTGTTCTAAACATACATCGCCTGCTGGGTGGCCGTAATGATCGTTAAACTGTTTGAAGTGGTCAATATCGATGAGCATGATGGTTATTGGGTAACCACCACGCTGGGCGCGGCGCCACTCTTGATCTAAGAACTCATCAGCACAACGGCGATTGGGTATACCGGTAAGGCTGTCGGTAATCGACTGTTTTTCTAGCTCGCGGTAAGCCACCCTAAGCTCTTGTTGCGACGATTCTAAATCCGCGGTTCGCTCTTTCACCCGATCTTCCAGTACCAGTTGAGATTGACGCAATACTTGTTTGGCGTTGCGCTGGCTAAAATACAGTAACAAAAACAAACTGACCGCCACCAATAAAGAGCTCACTATACCCAGCACAACAATGTTACGAGTGCGGTTATAGATAGTAGACGTTTCTGCTTTGTCTATCTCGGTGGTTAGACCAAAATTGTAGGTGGGTTGCCATGTCCATGCCCCAACCACGGTTACGCCGCGATAATCTCGATAACCGGTGGTATTAAAGCTGGTTTCACCTTGGGTGGCACTTTGTGCCATCAATGTGAGCGCTTCAAAACGGTTGTCGGCTTTGGCTTGTGGGTCGGTAATGTACAAGTTGTTAATGGCCACTTGACCTGGTTCTAATAACCCTAATCGCAGCAGCTGTTCGTCAAATCGACTCGAGGAGAGCATTAAGCCGTTGCGATCAAAGGCATAGGTTTCACCTGAATTCCATATTCTGCCAAGTTGGGTGATGCGGCTAAAGTGGTCACTTTGGTTAACGCTGACAATTAGCACGCCAGTGACTCGTTGTTGTTTATTGATAACGGGAGCACTGAAATACATATTGTTTAGGCGTTTGGCTTTGGCGTCTTTGATGCCAGTGATGAAGGTGGCGTTACCGTTTATCACCTCGCGCATTTTATCGTGTTCAAACTCAAACAAAGGGTGTTGCTTAGTAAGCTGGTGATTCAGGTTAGAGCTGAGAATAGTGCCTTCAAGGTCACTTAACCAATAAGCGTTGTCTTGGTAAGTGCCCATCATTAGGGCAAAGCTGCGTTCAACATTGGCCTCGGCGCTAGCATGCAGCAAAGAAGGGCTGTTAGGGTTTTTAAGAATGGCTATCGACAGGTTTATACGCTCCGATTGCCCAGTATTACTTAGCTCTAATAGGCGGTGCTGGATCCAGATATGGTGAGCTTCCTGGGTTGCCCTAAGCACGGTACGCAACGATTCTTTAACTTTAAGCTCAACCTCGTTCTCAATGTTTTCTAGGGCAGTAAACACGATCGCCAAAATAGCTAAGCTAAACAGCGTTATCACGACGATAACGTTTCCTAGCTTCACATACTTTGGTTTTGCTTGTTGGTTTGAGCCTAAGTGATCGTTCACTAACAATATGCACACAAAATGGTTGATAATTAAGCAGTATGGGCTAGCTCGGCTTGGGGCTCAACTTTTGACCTAAAATAACTTTTATATCAATATCTTGCGGGCTTATGATTTATTGTATTCTTGTGCCTGTTATTTTGACTGAGCTTCTAGCTGTTCGATTTCTTTCCACAATTGATCGGCATCGGCACTCAGCATTGAATAGGTCATGATGTCTCCACGGCGTTGGGCTAACATTGCCGATTCAAGTAACAAATCATATTTTTGGCGTTTCCGCTTAACTGGATTAGGTTTTAGAAAATTAAACATAAAGGCTCCTTGGTTGCTCATTAACAACGGATCGGAGCATTAAAAAGTTCTTTGCGAGTGAAAATATTTATGAAGAACTAGGGCTTAATAGTTTTAGTTCGCGTTAAGTTGGGCGGTTCAGAATAACTGGCCCAGGCCCCTGTTTGGCAAGTTCATCATCGGGGTTATACAGCGGACAGCTGTTCATCGATAAACAACCGCAGCCAATACAGCCGGTTAACGAATCTCTTAAGCGCGTTAGTGCATTAATCCGTTGATTGAGGATTTGCTGCCATTGCTGTGACAGTGTCTCCCAATCGACTTTAGTGGGGGTGCGTTGGTTGGGTAAACGAGCAAACGCGGCATGGATGTCAGCCAAGCTTATCCCCATTGTTTGCGCCGCTTTAATCACCGACACCCTTCTCAATACATCGGGGGCATAGCGCCGTTGATTACCTTGATTGCGTTCACTGTGAATTAAACCTTTGCTCTCGTAAAAGTGCAGCGTGGATACCTTAATACCACAACGTTTAGCTACTGCTCCTACCGAAAGAGCCTGCCTAGGGGGCTTGTTCATGTTGTTCTCCTGTTTCAACTACTTTAGGTAAAAAACTGCTTTACCTCAACTTAACTTGAGGTTTTATGCTGTTAAGCAGAACGGTGGCAAGGCCACTGGTAATTTAAGCGAACCAAGCAAGGAGCAAGTTATGTATTTAGAGCACTTAAATCTTGTCGTCACAGACATGGATCAAACGTTAAAGTTTTACCGTGCCGCATTTCCGCACTGGTGGGTACGCGGCGAAGGCCAACAAACATGGCATGGGCTAGAGCGCCGTTGGTTGCACTTTGGCGATGACAATCACTACCTCACGTTTAACGACAATGGTTACGGGGAGAACCGCCCATTAAAGGGTAACCAAATTGGCGTAGCGCATTTTGCCTATGTTACTGCAGATCTCGATGGCCTAATCGGCCGTTTACTGCAAGCGGGTTATGAGATCCATCATGAAGGGGCACAAAGCCCGCATCGTCGCAACGTGTACTTTCGCGATCCCAATGGTTTTGAGCTTGAATTTGTAGAGTATTCTTCAGATTTGCCTGAACAGCGTAATCTTTATCAATAACCCTTCAGTTGCTGACGTGTTGCACCTTTAAAGCCTGAGTCTCAGGCTTTTTTTTATTTCTTGATGAAAACTATTGACCCTGTACCAAGCTACAGGGTTTATTATAGAACTGATGGAGGAGCCTATGTATAAAATTGGTGAGTTGGCAACATTAAGTGGTTTGAGTGTAGAGGGCTTACGTTTTTATGAACGCAAAGGCTTATTAACCCCGGCATCACGTGGGGCCAACCAGTACAGAATGTACAGCGAACAAGACCTAGCCCGTTTGCGGTTTATTCAACGAGCCAAGCAGGCGGGCCTATCAATAAAAGATATTCTTGAACTACTCAATTTACGCGAGCATGCCGCTACCGCTCGTTGCCACGATGTCAGCAGCGTAGTAGGGCATAAACTGGCTAAAGTACAGCAGCAGTTGGCCGAGTTGCGCGCCTTCGAAACCACCTTGCAAACGCTACACAATGCCTGCTGCGGCGGTGAAGAGAGCGCAGCGTCTTGTTCAATATTAAAGGCCTTAGATGATGTTATTGAATAACTTTATTAGTTTGTTTTTAAGCGCCGCGCCTTGGTTGTTTTTAGGCTTTGTGATTGCGGCGAGTTTAAAGCTAGGACTACCAAGTCGCTGGCTGGCCAAGCACCTTGGCAACAATAAGCCCAGTACCACCATAAAGGCGGCGTTTATTGGGGCGCCATTGCCGCTATGTTCCTGTGGGGTGATTCCGGCGGCGATGGGCTTGCGCCGAGCGGGCGCCTCTAAAAGTGCCACCACTTCTTTCTTAATTGCCACGCCCGAAACGGGAGTTGACTCGGTGGCAGTCTCTTATGCCTTATTAGGTCCTGTAATGGCGATTGTCAGGCCTATTGCAGCCATTTGCAGTGCCATCATCGCGGGCTTGTTAGTGGGCAATGGTGAAGAGACTAAATCTACAGTCAGCGAAGTTAAAAGCTGTTGCAGTGGTAAAAGTAAGTGCGCTAGCGCCGCATCTGCGCCGCCTGCTAAACCCACTGGAGGGCAAAAGCTGAAAGCGTGGCTTACTAGTTTTGTAGAGCTGGTGGAAGACAGCTACTTGTGGTTATTACTGGGGCTAGCATTTGCCGCGCTGATTCAAAGCTATTTACCCGAAAGCTTTATGACCCGCTGGGGACAAGGTTGGATAACCATGATCGTTATGGTGCTGGTAGGGGTGCCTATGTACATTTGTGCCACTGCTTCAACACCGATTGCCGCAGGCTTAATTATTGCGGGGATCTCACCGGGGGCCGCATTGGTATTTATGCTCGCGGGGCCGGCTACCAATATCGCCACCTTAATGTTGGTACGTCAAGAAATGGGCATGCGTGCCTTGGTGGCGTACTTAACTGGGGTTATTGCTAGCGCAATGCTGTTTGGCTGGGGGTTAGACTGGGCGATTAGTCAGTGGCAATGGCAAGTAAATCCAGTGGCCTGGCAAGAAGAACAACTAGTCAATAGCGGCTGGGTTATCGCAACTAGTGGGCTGATCGCCATGTTAATGCTATTTGCCGCGGTAAAAGATCTGCGGCAACGCTGGTTTAGCGCCGCCGCTTAAATCACTAATACTTAATTAGTAGGAACGCGTTTAAACATCGCGCCGTTGTTTAAACGCAAGTGTTCGCCGTCACTGATGATCGGCAGATCTAATGCTTGAACAAATTCCATTTCTATTTTGTTTGAGGTTTCTTCGCATAACATACGGGTCATGCCAATGGGCTGGTTAACCGTTAATTGCTTGCCATCCCATTCGGCTTGGCCAAAGAAGTTATTACAACCTGTCGTGCCAGATATTTTATAACCCTTTTCATTTTCTTCTAGGGTGAAGGCTGGCAATTTAATATCGGCAATATTATAAAAGTCACCGGTCATATACCAACGGCTGTCGGCTAAATCCATGCTTGGCTCCGATTGATTACTGGCACAGCTGGTTAACCCTAACGCAAGTGTTAAACCGATAATAAGCTGTTTATTCATGGTTGTTACCTCAAGTAAGCACAAAAACTGTTTCAAGATAGTGTAGAACACTCCGCTGACGAAAAGTTCGTTTATTGACAAAATTATTGCTGTTTAAGTCAGGCAGAACCGAAATATTGGCGTAACGAGTAGAACGTGCTCTCAATCAACATAAGTAGTTATTATCAAGCTTATTTGGGCTAAGTTAAACTCAAATGCGAGACGTTTCACACTTATTGCGCAGTTATCGTCCTATGCTTCTGGCATCAATCATAGGACGAAATCAAGCAGGTAGACATGAATAAGCAAGCGAGTGTATTTCATTTAGGCTTAAACCCTGAGATGTTAAAAGGGGCCACCTTGGCCATTATCCCAGGCGATCCCCAGCGAGTAGAGCGCATCGCCTCATTACTCGAAGAGCCCGAATTTTTGGCTTCGCAGCGCGAGTTTACCTCGTATCTTGGTCAGTTAGATGGAACCCCAATCGTGGTGTGCTCTACCGGTATTGGCGGGCCGTCTACGTCTATCGCGGTTGAAGAGTTAGCCCAATTAGGTATTACCACCTTTTTACGGGTAGGCACCACCGGCGCTATTCAAACCAACATCAATGTGGGTGATGTTATCGTCACGACTGCCTCGGTGCGCTTAGACGGGGCCAGCAGCCACTTTGCGCCTATGCAGTTTCCCGCTGTGGCCGATTTTTCTTGTATGCAAGCCTTACACAGTGCAGCCATTGAGGCTAAAGCCACTTGCCATGTAGGGGTTACCGCATCGAGTGATACCTTCTACCCAGGTCAAGAGCGCTACGACACCGTATCTGGTCGAGTGACTAAAGCTTTTCAAGGATCAATGGAAGAGTGGCAAGCCATGGGCGTGCTTAACTTTGAAATGGAAAGCGCCACCTTGTTTACCATGTGTGCCTCACAAGGCTTAAAGGCAGGGTGTGTTGCTGGTGTTATTGTTAACCGCACTCAGCAAGAAATTCCAGACGAAAGCTTAATGAAAAATACCGAGCACCAAGCGGTAAATATTGTGGTTGAAGCCGCACGTAAGATGCTTGGCTAAACAAAACGCTAACCCCGCTTGTGCTTGGGTTAGCGGTTTTTTGCACATTTACGACCCAGTAAATAGCTAACCCTATTAACAGTGTTGACGCTATGAGAGCCACCAACGCTGAGTCTTCGCTAAAAAGTGGTTAGTTATAACCGTGTTTACAGCGCTGCTATTGGGGTATTGGGCAACACCATGTTACTGCTCTTAACCACTTGGTGTGTGGTACACACTTTATTTCTTCCGGTTTTCTTCGCCTCATATAGCGCTTCATCGGCCATTTCTAATAGCTTTCTTGGAGCTTCTTTCGCCGCTGTGAGTGCTGCTACCCCTAAGCTCATTGTTACCAGCAGTGATCCTTTATTGGTTTCAAAAGGTGCACTTGAAATTTCGGACAGTAAGCGTTCACCAATAACAAGGGCGGTATTGATGTTGGTTCGCGGTAAAAAAACCACAAACTCTTCTCCACCAAATCGTCCAAAAATATCATCCTCGCGTAATAGCTTGCGGCATCGGGTGGCCACTTCAAGTAACACTTGGTCGCCAACGGCATGCCCATAGATATCGTTAACACTTTTAAAGTTGTCGACATCAATCATGATGACAGAATACTGATGACCAAAACTATTAGCTTTGCCAATCTCTCCATCACCAAGCTCTAGCACCTTTCTGCGATTATACACTTGGGTCAAGGCATCTATTTCGGCATTCTTCTTTAGTTCTTCAAGCGCACTGTATTCACGCCGGCGAAGGATAGAAAATTGAAGATAAACGTAGGCACCAAAACCATTTACAACCAGCAGGAACAGCAACGAGGTGTATATATAATTGACCGAGGCATACCCTAACAAAGCGCAGGTGAATAAATAGAGGCTACTACCGGTAAGGCAAACAGCCAACACGCTTATAAATCGCGGAGGGAAGCTAAGGTAGAACAATAGAACAAGGATCGACACACCTGGAATACCTACATACTCAAACAATTCCGCCTTAATCGTTAATTCTGCTGATTCACCCAGCAAAACGAAAAATAGAAGCCCACAAATAATCTTGTTTAACAGCGTGGTGTACTCTTTTAAAAAAAAGCCACATACCCCAACAGCCAGCGCAATGAGTAATACCGACGATCTCATAATCAATAAATCTCTCAGCATTGATTCAGAGTTAGTCACCATAACATCACCAATAATAGCGAAAAAATAGGCTAAGCCTCCGGCAAAGCTAGCAAAAATCATTCGTTGTTTGAGTTGCTCCCACTCTTTTTTCCGGAAGGCCATCTCCATCATTGGATTGGTAAATTCGCCCATCCGCCCAACTTTGTCCATACAACAATACCTGTATCAATGATCCCAACATAAAAACTCAATAAACCCGCCCAAGAGCATTGCACTGTCAACAATAGCAAATTAAATCAGTCTGTTAGCGTTTCTTATTGAGAGGGCATCCTACTACATCAATGCTGACGTAACACGCTATTTAGGCGGGGAGCGGTGCTACTTACGCGGGTATTTTGGTTGTCTCCATTAATTTGGTTAATAAATGACTCGTTTAGGCCTAATCTGAGGAAGAGAGACAGCTGCGCACTATTAACCTGGCTAAAAGTCAGTCATTTTTTGATGAGGCTATAACCCTATTGTGTGCTGTAAACGGGTTAATTCAAGACACGCCCCCCTTGGATAAGAAGCTATACTCGTTGGAGTCATCGCCCTGATAATACTGTAAACGGTTGTTGGCGCGGCGTTTATGAAGGTCAGCCTATTAGGCTTGTTGAGCTGTTTAGGTTTAGACAAATACATTCTGGTCGTAGATATAAGCGTTGGGAACGCTTCTCTCCCTATCTGCAGCTAACGATATAAAAGGTCGTGTGAACCAAGCAGGAATAAAGCATCAGATTATTGTCGACTTGAAAAGCGCGGTGTCTTTATCATGAGTAAACGGCTAACAAGGAGGGGGCAAGTCGGGTAAAACACCGTTGGCTTTGTTTCTGCCTTACATTATTGAAGTCGCTTAGTGAGGGCCGCATCTACCCACCAAGGAGAATAACTTTATGCCCAGCAATGATTACGAGTCAGCTAACGAGGCTGAGATAAGTTCACCTAAGTTACTCGCTTACCGCAGCGCGCGAGGCGCAGCGATCACGGCTATCTCTTTACTCATCCCCTTTGGAACAGTCGCCTTCTTTATTTTTTATTGTATAAACAATGAAGGTTACGCGCTAAGCGCATCTGTAGAGATCGGCAATATTCAGTTTATTGCACTTATTGTGCACGGGCTTTATTTTCTTATGCTTCCCTTCGGTTTTGAATTGATGATCGATAAGCTTCCATTCCCTGGAAGCTCAGAGAAATATCGTTTTGGTAAAATACCAAAGCGACCAGATAATCTTTACTGGATGATGACACATTTAAGTGGAGAGTTATTCTTTTTGGGGGCTGTTATGTTGCTGCTAATGGCTTCGCAACCGAGTGTACCGCGTTGGGTGCTTATATTGCCCATTGCTCAATGTGCTTACAATATGAAAAACGATTTGCTTTGGGTTGGTTTTGGCAAATATCTTTCCCCTATTCGAAAACCTATGTCAGTAATGGCGCTCGATTGGTTCGTCATCGGTATTTGTTTGGTCATTTATATCGTCCACTTTTTTACAGCCTAACCGGTCGCAGCATGGCAAAGCTAACTGGCTTACGCTGGTTGTTTTCCAGTGTGCAAGGTGTTCTACGAAATGGGTGTCTTGAAGACGATTCTATTTTTATGCAATCATAATAAATTACGCCCCCAACTGGAGGGGCTATATTTGCCGACGGCGAAGGCATAGCAGTAAGATGTGCAGGTCTCAATAATGATGCTGAAACCCCTCTTAGAAGAGATATACCGCAATTTATTAAACGTAGAACAAGGGGAGGTACACAAGTGATGATTGAGAGGGTAAAAGTAGTATTTCTTTCTCATTTTTTTCAATGGGTGTTGACCTACTTTATTGGCATATCTACGGCGGCTTATATATGGCCAGTCGAGTTTGTTCCGCCATGGATAGTAGTTGTGCTTTTCTTATTCGGTCCTTTAGGAATATTCTTCGGTAATTATTATCTTGCAGCTTTCTTTTTCTCCTTCTTTTTATTTTGCGGGGGTATTTTTTATCATCGCTATATTTTTGGTAAGGTTCTAAACTTTTTAGGTTTTTTACTATGGTGTTATGTCGGGCTATATGTTTTGAGTCAGCAATAGCATGTAACAACACAATGATGTGCGTGCAGCGCACTGGCCAGCATTATGATTAAGTCTGTGAAGACAAACTTTATCGTGTGCGCGGCGCATTACACACAAAAAAGCCGAAGTGATGAAAATCACTTCGGCTTTTTAATCAATAGCTTATGAACAGGTGTTTAGTTCATGCCGTATTTTTTTAACTTCTTGCGTAAAGTACCACGGTTGATACCTAACATGATTGAAGCACGTGTTTGGTTACCACGAGTGTATTGCATAACTACGTCAAGCAACGGAGCTTCAACTTCAGATAGTACTAATTCGTACAGTTCTGTCACATCTTCGCCATTTAACTGGGCGAAGTAGTTGCGCAATGCTTGCTCAACAGAATCGCGTAATGGACGTTCTTTCACTTCAGTACTAGTAGCACTGCTAGTCATAGTAGAAAGTGTGTTTGTGGTGGTATTTGAATCAAACATACTTGACGCTCTTTTTATTTAATTAATGATCAACAACTATTCGAAAAACTGCTCTATCGCGGACGTTTGTACCAGGGCTGATTCAAGCTGGTTAAACTGGCTACGAAACTCGTCCGTGTCCGCTAATTGCTTCAAGTACCACCCCACATGTTTGCGAGCGATACGTACCCCTTGGTACTCCCCATAGTGTGAATATAGGTTGTCTAAGTGGTGAAGCATTACTTCCTTCACTTCTGCTGCCGCTGGTGCATCTAAATGCTCACCACTGGCTAAGAAGTGATTAATTTCTCTGAAAAGCCAAGGGTTACCTTGAGCTCCACGACCTATCATGATGGCGTCCGCCCCGGTGTAATCCAACACATGTTTGGCTTGCTCCGGTGTGGTGATATCACCATTTGCCACAATAGGTATTGAGACTTCTTTCTTTACTGCTTTTATGGTGTCGTACTCAGCCAAGCCCTTATACATGCATGCTCGCGTCCGACCATGTATGGCTAAGGCTTGAATGCCAGCTGCTTCTGCAAGTTTGGCAATAACCAATGCATTGCGATGTTCTGGTGACCATCCGGTTCGGATTTTTAAGGTCACCGGCACATCAACAGCCTGTACCACAGCATCAAGAATCTTTGCGACTAATTCAGGTTGTTGTAACAACGCAGAACCCGCCAACTTTTTGTTTACCTTTTTCGCAGGACAACCCATATTGATATCAATGATTTGCGCACCGTTCGCTACATTATGTTGAGCGGCTTGTGCCATCAATTGTGGATCTGCTCCGGCTATTTGAACACTGCGTATACCGCATTCATCTAGGTGAACCATACGGTTCAGCGATTTTTGGCTATTCCACACCCTAGGGTTACTGGACACCATCTCTGAAACCGTAAGCCCCGCACCAAGTCGCCAACACAAACGGCGAAAAGGTTGATCAGTAATGCCAGCCATAGGAGCTAATATCACCGGATTGTCCAGTTTATAACTGCCTATATTCATAACTCGCGTTCTTCTCAATCTCAGGGCGGCGTAGTTTACGACTTTTTTGGCACGCTGAAAAGGCTATATTTTGAACATTTTTCAAAAAAAAAGCTGGATTTTTAGTCGAGGAATATGGCAGGAAGCCTTATCAGATAAGAAACCTGCCACAAAAAAGGATAACTTAGCGTTTTATGCCGCTTAATCGACACCATTCTTGATCAAGAACAACCGCGTCCATATCGCACTGTGTTTGATAAGCGGCTAATACTGACTCACTTTGTTCATCTAATATGCCCGATAATGCGATTGAACCTTGTGGTTTTAGGTAAGCAAGTATCACTTCTGACAATTCTTTGAGTGGGCCAGCTAAAATATTGGCGACCACAATGTCGGCTTGGAAGTCGTTAGGCTGGTCTTTAGGCAGGTAAAGCTCTAGCTTGTCGGCGACTTGGTTGCGCTCTGCATTGTCGCGGCTAGCCAATAAGGCTTGAGGGTCGATGTCAATGCCTACTACGCGCTCAGCGCCTAGTTTGATGGCTGCAATGGCCAATATACCGCTGCCGCAACCAAAATCCACCACGGTTTTGCCACTGAGGTTTAGCTGGTCTAGCCATTTTAAACATAAGGCGGTAGTGGGGTGGGTGCCAGTGCCAAAGGCTAAGCCCGGATCTAGCATTACATTGACGGCTGTTGGGTCAGGCACATCTGTCCAGCTAGGGCAGATCCATAAGCGTTCGCCAAACTGCATGGGGTGAAAATCTTTCATCCACTCGCGTTCCCAGTCTTTGTCTTCTAGCTGGTCAAGTTTGTGGTTGTTGTCATCTACGATGTTAGCTTCACGCAAAAAAGCTAAGATGGGGGCCATGTCGGTGCTTGCGTCATACAAACCCTGTACGTCGGTATCCCCCCATAGAGGGGTTTCCCCTAACAAGGGCTCAAATACAGGGGTGTCGTGACGGTCTAAAAAGGTAACGGCTTGGCAACCGGTTTCCATTAATATGTCACCAATGGTGTCGGCAGTATCTTTTGTGGCGTTAATTTTTAGCTGGATCCAAGGCATTGTCCGCTCCTCTACTAGATTAGGCGGCAAGTTTACTGTGTTAGTTTGCGCTTAGCATCTAAAAATTTTAGTCGCTTGATGGTTAACTATCAATTTGCTGGGCTAAGGCCACGGTTGCGATAGTGTGAGCGTTTTTGAAGAAGCTGTAAGCCACGGAAGCAAGCAGCGCAAGCAATAATCACGGTAGGTAGAGTCATTATTATGCTGAGCAGTAACACCGCACTGGCTAGATACGCAAAAGGAATAAACTCGTAGATCGCTTCAGGTAGTACTTTGTGTTTGGTGACAAAAGACTTCTTGTGTTTGTCGTAGCGGCGATAGTTAGAGCGAAGTACCCAGATTAAAGCGCCTATAGCAAAAAGCAATGCACCGCCTACATGAGCAAGCCAAGGCTCTAACAACAGCATTGAGCCTGTTCCTGCGGTTAAATAACCGCTAGGTAGAAGTTCATATATTGCTCTTGGTAGCATAAGCTTCTTCCTTTAATCTGTATGCACTGCTTTACCATAGAGGTAAATCATAGCCTGGTCAATTTTATAACAACTAATTAACTTTTCACATGCGTGCTTTTCGTTTGACAGCGCTTGCTGGTTTCACGTGTTGCCAAGCTTGTTGGCGATAACGATGACGTAGGTACAAGAGTGAGGCGCCGCGATAAAGACATATTAACGCCACCGCAAAACCCAATATATTCTGTTGGTTAGAGAGTAAGGTTATCGCCACCGCGATAAAAAAGAATGGAATAAACTCGTATAAGGATTCAGGGATAGTAAAGCGTTTGGCTGGCGCGTGGGCTTGATCTTGGCGCCTAAAGTTAGAGCGCATCACCCAAACAATGGCGCCTAAGCAAAACAGCAAACCACCCCCTGCAATACCCAAGGTTGAGTTTGTCCATAAAACCGAGCTTGAACCCGCAGCAATATACATGCTGGGTAATAACTCATATATAGGCTTAACTATCATATTATCTAGGTAATCCAACTCTTCAATATTAACTAAATTATCGTTTCCCAAAGCATAACTTTGCTCTAACTAAAGTCTTATAAGTGTAATTCAAATGCTCAAAAATGCATCAGTAAAGCTATGCCGAAGCAAGGCCTACTGTAACGTAGTTGTTACATTTTTGGTGCAAAGAGAGTGTCTAAACGTACAAACAGGAGCGGCTTTAGCCGTTTTTGAGGCGTTAAAGGTGATGGTGATTAAAGCCGTTAATGTCAGGTAAGTGAGTGACTTTAAAGCCAAAAAAAAGCCTTAGTATCACGACTAAGGCTTTATATTTTTCAGACTAACTACAGACCTAATTTCTTCTCTAAATAGTGGATGTTAGCGCCACCAAATTGGAAGTTTTCGTCTTGCATAATTTTTTGCTGTAAAGGCACGTTGGTTTTAATGCCATCGATAACCAGTTCAGACAGGGCATTTTTCATGCGAGCGATAGCAATATCACGATTCTCACCATAGGTAATCAGCTTACCAATCATTGAGTCGTAGTATGGCGGTACTGAGTAGCCAGCATAGACGTGCGAATCCCAGCGAATCCCCATGCCACCTGGTGGGTGGAAGCGATTTATCCGACCTGGCGATGGAATGAAGGTGTCTGGGTCTTCGGCGTTGATTCTACATTCAATAGCATGACCAGTTAGCTTCACCTGATCTTGGCTAAATGATAGCGGTTGACCAGCAGCAATACGCAGTTGCTCTTTGATTAAGTCGATGCCTGTTACCATTTCGGTTACCGGGTGCTCAACTTGAATACGGGTGTTCATTTCAATGAAGTAGAACTCGCCGTTTTCATATAAAAATTCAAAGGTACCGGCACCGCGATAATTAATTTCGATACAGGCACGAGTACAACGCTCACCAATATTACGGCGCATGTCTTCGGTAATACCCGGTGCTGGTGCTTCTTCAACCACTTTTTGGTGGCGACGCTGCATAGAACAGTCACGTTCACCTAAGTGAATCGCGCCACCTTGGCCGTCGGATAATACTTGAACCTCAACATGGCGAGGGTTTTCTAAGTATTTCTCCATGTAGACCATGTCGTTACCAAAGAATGAACCGGCTTCAGAGCGGGTTAAGTCGATAGAGGTTTCTAGCTCGTCTTCGTTGTAAACGACGCGCATACCACGACCACCACCGCCGCCAGCAGCTTTGATGATTATCGGGTAACCGATACGTTTGGCTACCGCTGCATTTTGTTTCTTGTCGTTGCCTAGAGGCCCATCTGAACCTGGTACACAAGGTACGCCGGCTTTCTTCATGGCCTTAATGGCTTGAACTTTATCACCCATCATGCGAATGGTTTCAGCTTTAGGGCCAATAAAAATAAAGCCGCTTTTCTCTACAATTTCAGAGAACTCTGCGTTTTCAGATAAGAAACCATAACCCGGGTGAATTGCCACAGCATCGGTCACTTCAGCAGCAGCAATAATACGCGGAATATCTAAATAGCTTTCCGAGGCTGCAGGCTTACCAATACAAATGGATTCATCGGCTAACAATACGTGTTTTAAGTCACGATCGGCAGTAGAGTGCACTGCCACCGTTTTAATGCCTAATTCTTTACAGGCGCGCAATATCCGTAGGGCAATTTCACCACGGTTTGCAATAACTACTTTATCTAGCATAAAAATGCCTCTTTATTCGATGATGAATAGCGGTTCATCAAACTCAACGGCGTCACCGTCGTCAACCAATATGGCTTTTACTACGCCAGCTTTGTCGGCATCGATTTGGTTCATCATCTTCATGGCTTCAATAATACAAAGCGTATCACCTACATTAACTTGCTGGCCTTCTTTAACAAAAGGTTGCGCTTCAGGCGATGAAGAACGGTAGAAGGTGCCTACCATTGGTGATAATAGTTGGTGGCCAGTTGCTGCTGGAGCGGCTTCAACGGCTGCTGGAGCGCCGGCTACTGGCGCAGCTGCTGGTGCGGCAACAGGCGCAGGAGAATAAACCGTGGCAGCGCCAGTAAAGTTGCGGCTAATGCGGACTGACTCTTCACCTTCGGTGATTTCTAATTCAGCAACACCTGATTCTTCTACTAATTCGATTAATTTTTTAATCTTGCGAATATCCATAAGGGCTCTCTTTATCGTATTAGGTTAATTAAATAACTATTGCTGCAGCTTGGTAAGCGCCGCAGTTAAAGCAAATTGATATCCTTGACTTCCTAAACCACAAATAACTCCTTCGGCTTTATCAGCGAGAAACGAGTGGTGGCGGAAGGATTCACGTGCATGCACGTTAGATAGGTGAATTTCTATAAATGGAATGCTCACACCGAGCAGGGCATCACGAAGCGCCACACTGGTATGAGTAAAAGCCGCAGGATTGATAAGAATAAAATCAATCTCTCCCATGGCTTGGTGAATTCGATTAATCAGCTCGCCTTCTACATTTGATTGGAAGTCGTAGAGGGTGGCTCCCATCTCGGAGGCTTGGCCGCGCAGCTGTTCAATAATATCGTCTAAGCTTTGCTTACCATAAACTTCTGGCTCACGTTTGCCCAGTAAGTTTAGGTTTGGACCATTGAGTAACAAAATTGAGAATTTATTAGTCATCTTCGTTGAAAAACCAGCTTAAATTATAGAACTTGTTATCTTGAGAAGATTAGCACATTAATTCAGCATTAGTGTGCTAACTACTCGACATTTTCGATAATTATAGTGTTTTCGCAGAAAATGGCAGCATTTTTCTGGTCTAATCAGTTAGTTTCGGCAAGTGGCTCTATTGTTAGGTTACGTAGCCACTTTTTCTGATTCATCCGCCAAAAACACAATATAGCCTTAAATACTTCTTCGCTAAGCGCAATGCAAAAAGCGGTAATTAAACTTACATCAAACACAAAAATGGCGATAGACGTTAGCATTAAGCCTACGCCCCACTGGCAGAAAGTATCCGACATTAAGCAGAAGCTATTATCACCACCACTGCGCAAGATGCCGTTGATGAGTACCATGTTAAAAATACGCAACCACGTTGATGCTGCCAATATCAACACCAGTTGTTGGGCTAATGCTAAGGTCTCGGCCTGCAATGCACCAAATAAATTGAGTAAGGGGTAGCTCAGTAACCAAAGTGCTACACCTATCGCAATGGCGGCTATTGGGCTTACCAATAGCGCTAAACGCGCATCAACCCATGCTTGTTTAAACTGATTGGCGCCCAGTTTATTGCCTACCATGATAGAGCAAGCACTGGAGAAGCCCATAAAACACGAGATAGCGATCCCCTCAATAGGGCTAATTAAGCTCATTGCGGCTAAGGCGTTTGTCCCTAGCTGACCATATAAGGTAGCAAATACAAATACGCCACTCGACCAAATACTAAAGTTAATCACTAAAGGCACTGCAAGTTTAGCGTATTTAACTATCTCTGCTCGGCTAAACTGCCAAAAACCGATGAAACATACTCTGAGTAGTGGATGTGATTGCCACTTTAAGCAAGCCCATAAAATCACTAACTGCAATAAACGCGCAATCACCGTAGCAACACCTGCGCCCACAATGCCCATTGCCGGAATCGGCCCCATACCAAAAATCAGTATTTGGTTGAGTACGATGTTAGCCACCACCGCAAACACACTAATGTATAAAGGTAGTTTGGTATTGCCCGAGGCACGTAAGGCTGATTCAAATAAGATCACGGGCAAAGTGAATAGCACCATTAATGCGGTGGCACGAATATATTCGCTACCAATGGCGATAAGGTGGGCGTCATTACTGCCCCATTGCATAATGGTGGTTGGGCTAAACACCATAAAAGCCAAGGTGGCGAGGGTAAACAATAAACCGGCATAGAACGATATCGCCACGGTGCGGCCAATGGCGGTCCAGTTTTTAGTACCCCAGTGTTGGGCACTTAAAATAGCGCAGGCGGTCGAAAAGCCATTGAGGATCACTATCGCTACAAAAAAGGCTCTGCCGGCATAACCCACAGCGGCTACTTCAGCATCACCTATGGTAGCCACCATCAGCACGTCCACTAAACCTAATAGGCTTAGCAGTACTGCTTGCAATGATATTGGCCAAGCCAGTTTCCAGAACTGCTCTAGCCATGAGCGATTCAATGAAATAGGTAATGTGTGCATAACAACCTCAGAAAAATGTGACTTACATCTAGTTGTGACTATCCAAGTAAACTGGTTAGTCGGTATATATTGGAGCGATCCTATCTTATAGCTTGGTTATGGCACATAATTGAAGCTATCTAAAACATGTTCAAAACTATCATTTATGAGCGAGCGTTACTGGCAAGACAAGTTTGATATCGGCCCCGGCTGTGTAGAGCGCTTTTTAACCACCGAGCGATTCTCTGAATTAACTAAGTTACAAATCAGCTTGGCTGGCGTCTCTTATTTGCGTGGCGAGTATTTAGTGAGCCGGCGTGCCCCTGAGGAGCATCTATTAGTTATCTCAATGGCCGGCTTAGGAAACTTACATACACCGCAGGGACAGCAGCGTATCGGCCCTAATGAGTTACTGATTTTGCCTGGCGGGAGCCATTACGCGATTAGTTTGGCGAGCCACTTTTGGCGGCATAATTGGTTTTTGTTTTCGGCTGATATCAGCTGGTACCGCTTCCCAAAACAAGCGCAAGTGCTAAAAATTAACTCAAGCCATCATATCGATCAGTGCTTAAAGCTGCTGCTTGATGAAGAGGGGAAGCATAAAGCGGATCCGCTAATTGAATCGGCCTTAATACAGTTGTTAAAGCGTTATTTGTTACAAGTGTTAAGCCCGTTAAAGCATCTTGAGCCCAGCCCGCTACAAAATTTAGAGCAGCAGTTGCGGGCTTCGTTACATTACCCTTGGTCGGTGGCCGAAATGGCGCAGCGTTTGTCGGTATCGGAAGCGCATTGCTACCGCTTATTTCAGCAAGAGTTTAAAGCCAGCCCCAAACAGTATTTAACTCGCTTGCGCTTAGAACACGCAAGTTATTTATTGAGAGAGAGCCGTTGGTCGATAGAGGTGATTGCCAGCCAGTTGGGTTATCAAGATGGTTTTGCTTTTGCTCACCGATTTAAGAAGAGTTTTGGGGTGTCTCCGGGGCGTTATCGACGCCAAAACCAAAGCAATTTATTATCACCCTAAGTGCTCGGTGGCAGACACTCGCGGGTAAAGGTGGCGATGGCGAGTTCTGCGACTTGCTCTAGTTGTTGGCGGGTGGCCCCATTGGTGGAATGTACGTTTAAACCTTGTAAAATAGTGGCAAGGTAGTGAGCCAGGGCTTCGGGATTAGCCGCAGCTGACAAATCGTTTTCTTGCTGCGCACGTTCAAAGCGCTGTTGCAAAGCAAGGCTTGCTTGAGCGCGGCGTTCTTGTAACGCGTGTTTAATGGTGCTGGCGTTTTCACTACACGACAAAGCCCCTTGTACAATGACACAGCCCTGCGGTTGCTTAGGATCACACAGATTTTCTATTACCCCATTGAGCATGTATTTTACCACTTGATAGATAGTTGGCTGCTCTAGGGCCGGAAAAAAAAATGCCTGAGGGCGTTTTTCGTAGAGCTCAATCGCTTGTAAAAAAAGCTGCTCTTTATTACCAAACGCTGAGTACATACTCGGTTTATTGATACCCATTGCTTGGGTTAAATCGCTAAGCGACGCCCCCTCATAGCCTTTTTGCCAAAATACCTCTAGGGCCATCTCTAGTGCTTTATCAGCATCAAAACTACGTGGGCGACCGATAGGTGAACAGCATTTTGGAGACATAGGTAAACCTCATGGATGTATCTAGCGATCATAACTAAGTGGCTCTGGAGTGTCTACAACATTAAATACCGATAGGTACAAAAATAACTTGATCTTGATCATAATTCCGCACTAACATACCACCCAGTACAAAAAGAAACATCATATCACTATCAATTATTCATCACTTGAGGGATCAGAGATGACTTCAGTTTATGGCTTAGCAAAACTCATCGTAATTAGTGCTTTTAGTCTTTCATTAATCGCTTGTGGAAAGCCCGAAGCCGCCACGACTCAAGCTCCTCCACCACCTAGTGTCGATGTCGCCGAAGTCATCGTTGAGCGGATTACCGAAACCGATCTTTACACCGGGCGCTTACGAGCACCGCAAACCGTGATGGTGGTACCGCGTGTATCCGGTTATATCGACCAAGTTCTATTTGATGAAGGCAGTTTGGTGGAAAAAGGCCAAGTGTTATTTAAGATAGATAATCGAATTTTTGCCGCCGAAGTGGCGCGCTTAGAGGCAGAGCTTGTCAGTGCTAAAAGCAGTTTAGAACTGGCCAAAAAGGGCTATAAACGGGCTCAGTCTTTGAATCAACAAAATGCCATTTCAGATGAAATTTTAGATAATCGCTTTTCGGCGAGAGAGCAAGGTGTCGCCGCGGTGGCGTCAATTAGTGCCGCTTTATCGCGAGCCAGTCTTGATCTTGAGTTTAGCGAAGTGCGCGCCCCGATAAGTGGTCGAGTATCAAATGCCCTGATCACCGAAGGTAACTACGTAAACTTAGGTGCTAGCCAATTAACGCGTATTGTTTCTACTGACCACATGCATGCTTATTTCGATGTCGATGAGCAAAGCTTTTTAAAGTATCAAGAGCTTAGCAATGTATTACCCATGTCTGGTGATCAAGAAATGATCGCCGCCGTACAAATGGCCTTGGCCGACGAGTCTCAGTTTAAGCATTTAGGGCAAATTGATTTCATTGACAATGTAGTGGCTGGCGATACCGGCACTATTCGATTGCGGGCCAGTTTTAGTAATCAAACCGGTGAGCTATTACCGGGTATGTTTGCGCGTTTAAAAATCGCTGGCAGCAGCACTTATCAAGCGATACTGATTGACGATAAGGCAGTGGGAACTGACCTCAACAATAAGTTTGTTTTGGTATTGGATGACAACAATCAAGTGCAGTATCGACCGGTTGTGCTGGGCGAACAAATTAATGGTCTACGCATTGTATTGCAGGGCTTATCTGGCGAAGAAAGAATTGTGGTTAATGGTATTCAGCGAGTGCGCCCACAAATGCAGGTGACTCCGATAGCGACCAATATGGCGAGTGAGCAAGTGCTTGGCCGTTTGCGTCAATCCCAACAGTTGCTAGACCAACAGAATCAGCAGTTAAGCTTAAAGGCTAATGCGCTCGTTCAACAAGGATAAGTTTGCTTATGTTTTCTCAGTTTTTTATTAAGCGGCCAATTTTTGCTGCGGTCATATCGTTGTTGATGTTTATTGGCGGTGCGATAGCTGTATGGCAATTGCCCATTACAGAATACCCAGAAGTGGTGCCGCCTACGGTGGTAGTTACTGCTAACTATCCTGGTGCCAACCCTAAGGTGATTGCTGAAACAGTGGCTTCACCCTTAGAGCAAGAGATTAATGGTGTTGAAGATATGTTGTATATGTCTTCGCAAGCGACCTCTGATGGCCGCATGACTCTCACCGTTACCTTTGCCATTGGTACCGACGTAGACCAAGCGCAAACTCAAGTGCAAAGTCGAGTTGATCGCGCTACGCCCCGTTTGCCTTTGGCGGTGCAGCGTTTAGGCATTGTCACCGAGAAGTCGTCGCCTGATTTAACCATGGTGGTGCATTTAAGCTCTCCTGAAGATCGCTACGACTTACTCTATCTGTCGAACTACGCTGCGCTAAATGTGAAAGATGAATTGGCGCGCATCGAAGGGGTTGGTGCGGTGCGTTTATTTGGGGCGGGTGAATATAGCCTGCGGATATGGCTAGACCCAAACAAAGTGGCGTCTTTAGGGCTTAACCCCAACCAAATTATTAACTCAATTCGTGAGCAAAATCAGCAGGCGGCAGCCGGTAGCTTAGGCGCGCAACCTAGCGGTGAGTCTGACTTTCAGATTTTGATTAACGTTAAAGGCCGTCTAAGTACCATTAGCGAGTTTGAAGACATTATTATTAAAGTTGGCGAGCAAGGCGAAGTGAGCCGCTTAAAAGATGTTGGGCGAGTTGAATTAGGGGCGAATAGCTATGCCTTACGCTCGTTACTGGATAATAAAGACGCGATTGCGATTGGTGTATTTCAAGCGTCTGGCTCTAATGCGATTCAGATCTCTGAAGATGTTCGAGCGCGTATGGCTGAGCTTGCAAAAAGCTTCCCTGAAGGTTTGAGCTACGACACAGTCTACGATCCTACGGTGTTTGTACGCGGCTCAATTGAAGCGGTGGTTAAAACTTTATTTGAAGCGGTATTGCTGGTGGTATTGGTGGTGGTGCTGTTTTTACAAACGTGGCGCGCGTCGATTATTCCATTAGTGGCGGTGCCGGTGTCGCTGGTAGGCACCTTTGCTTTCATGCATTTATTAGGCTTTTCACTGAATGCCTTATCGTTATTTGGCTTGGTATTGGCAATTGGTATCGTCGTAGATGACGCCATTGTAGTGGTTGAAAATGTTGAGCGGAACATTGCCGAGGGCTTAAGCCCTGTCGCCGCAACCCAGCGGGCGATGAAAGAAGTGACCGGCCCGATTGTGGCCACCACCTTAGTATTGGCGGCGGTGTTTATTCCTACTGCCTTTATGTCGGGCTTAACTGGGCAGTTTTATAAGCAGTTTGCCTTAACCATCACCATTTCTACCTTTATCTCGGCGATTAACTCTTTAACCTTGAGTCCGGCTTTGGCGGCTCTGTTGCTGAAAGGGCATGACGAACCTAAAGACCGTTTAACCCGCATGATGGACAGCCTTTTTGGTAAGTTTATCTTTGCGCCGTTTAACCGTGTGTTTAATAAAGGCGCCAATGCCTATGGCCGCGTTATTAAGAAAACCATTCGCTTAGCGGCGGTTGTTGGGATTATTTATGTGGGTTTACTGGGCTTAACGGCTTATCAGTTTGAGACCACTCCGACGGGTTATGTACCGGGACAAGACAAGCAATACTTAGTCGCTTTTGCTCAATTACCTGATGCTGCATCGCTGGAGCGCACCGAAGCCGTTGTTAAGAAAATGTCAGAGATTGCGCTGGCTCAACCTGGGGTTGAGCATGCGGTCGCTTTCCCGGGCTTAAGCATTAACGGCTTCACTAACAGCCCTAACAGCGCCATTTTGTTTACGCCTTTAGCTGATTTTGACCAGCGACAAGATCCCAGTTTGTCAGCGAACGCCATTGCTGGGGCGCTAAATCAACAATTTGCCGGTATTCAAGAGGCCTTTATTGCTATCTTTCCGCCACCGCCGGTACAGGGCTTAGGGACGATTGGTGGCTTTAGATTACAGATCCAAGATAGAGCCAACTTGGGATACGAAGAGCTGGCTAAGGTCACTATGCAGGTGATGCAAAAATCTTGGGCTACGCCAGCGTTAGCTGGAGTGTTTTCTAGTTACCAGGTCAAGGTTCCGCAGTTGGAGTTAGATTTAGATAGAACCAAAGCTATGCAGCAGGGGGTATCGGTTGATGAAGTGTTTGCTACCTTGCAGGCTTATATGGGGTCTACCTATGTGAATGATTTCAATAAATTTGGCCGAACTTATCAAGTGAAGGTGCAAGCCGATGAGTCATTTAGGCAGTCGCCAGAGCAAATCAGTCAGCTTAAAGTACGTAATAATCGTGGCGCTATGATCCCGCTAGGTTCGTTTGTTGATGTCAGCAATACCGCTGGCCCCGATCGCGTGATGCATTACAACGGCTATACCACTGCAGAAATTAATGGTGGGCCAGCTCCAGGCTATAGCTCGGGTGAGGCACAAGCAGCCATAGAGAAAATTTTGGCAGAGACCCTGCCAATAGGGATGACTTACGAGTGGACCGAGTTAACCTATCAACAAAAACTATCGGGTGATACGGCCATGCTGGTTTACCCCTTGGTTATCATTTTGGTGTTTATGGTGTTGGCGGCGCAATATGAAAGCCTACGGTTGCCAATGGCGATAATCTTGATTATTCCTATGACCTTGTTATCGGCGATTAGTGGCGTACTGTTATGGGGAGGTGACAACAACATCTTTACCCAAATTGGCCTGATTGTTTTGGTCGGGTTGGCAACCAAAAATGCCATTCTAATTGTTGAATTTGCCAAAGAGCTACAAGACCAAGGTCGCAGTGTATTAGACGCCGTGCTAGAAGCGTCTCGCTTACGTTTACGGCCTATCTTGATGACCTCTATCGCCTTTATTATGGGGGTGGTACCGATGGTGTTTTCTACCGGAGAGGGGGCTGAAATGCGCCAAGCAATGGGGGTTGCGGTATTTGCTGGAATGATCGGCGTCACCGTGTTTGGTTTGTTGCTGACGCCCTTGTTTTACTACTTACTGGCGAAACGTACACCCAAACTGAGTGAACAACAGCAAGCTCTTGCGGTGGCCGACCCAGCATTAATGGCTAAGTAAGCCTAGTTGGGTGCCAGTTAAGCTGGCTGCTTAAAAAATAAAACTCCGCAGATCGTTATATGATCTGCGGAGTTTTTTAGATCTGGGCGTTTGATAACGAATAGTCTGCGCTAATGGGCTTCGCTATTTAGGTTGTGAGGCCATCATTTCGTTAAGCCCGCCGCCGTTCACTACATGCTGGTAACCCATTGCTTGTAATACCTGTAAAGCATAACCAGAGCGATTTCCAGAGCGGCAATACACCACTATTGCTTGGTTTTTGTCTTTGGTTATTGCCGCAATTTGATCGGCAATCACCGTATGGGGAATGTTATAGGCTTTATCGATATGCCCTTGGGAAAACTCTCCCTCGGACCGCACGTCAATGAGCAGTGCATCTTGTTGCTGTACATTCCGCCAAGCGGTATCCGCGCGTTCAGAGGCATGGCTGGCAGTGATAGTTAAGACACTACATAGCCAAAAACAGCTTAGTAATTTAGTTATCTTCATAGTGTTCCCTTTAATGAAGTTAAATACAGCATTGGTCTAGTTCACCGTAGTCTATCGGCAGATGCAAATAATTATTTTGATCTAAGTAGACTGTTACCACATGTTTAAAACAAAAAAGCCGCTAACAATAGCGGCTTTTCTTACTGATGCTTAATTAAGCGGCATTGGATTTTTCTTGAATTAACCTATCTACTACCGAGGGGTCGGCAAGGGTTGAAGTGTCGCCCAACGAGTCGGTTTCATTGGTGGCAATTTTACGCAGAATACGGCGCATAATTTTACCCGAGCGAGTTTTAGGTAAGGCTTCAGCCCAATGCAAGATATCGGGGGTGGCAATAGGCCCAATCTCTTTACGTACCCAAGCTTTTACTTCTTTATGTAGCTCGGCACTGGCTTCTTCGCCTGCCATTAGGGTGATGTATGCATAGATACCTTGGCCTTTAATCTCATGCGGCACACCTACCACAGCGGCTTCAGAAATCTTAGGGTGAGCCACTAATGCGCTTTCAATTTCAGCGGTTCCCATGCGGTGACCACTGACGTTTAATACGTCATCGACTCGGCCGGTGATCCAGAAATAACCATCTTCATCACGGCGGGCACCATCCCCCGTCACGTAAGTGCCCGGGAAGGTAGAAAAGTAAGTTTGCTCAAAGCGTTCATGGTCACCGTAAACGGTGCGCATTTGGCCTGGCCAACTGTCTTTAATAATTAAATTGCCTTCAGTGGCGCCTTCAAGCTCATTGCCTTCGTTATCCACTAAGGCGGGTTGCACGCCAAAGAAGGGTCGAGTTGCTGAACCCGGTTTAAGGGCGGTTGCCCCAGGCAGAGGCGTAATTAATATGCCGCCGGTTTCGGTTTGCCACCACGTGTCTACAATTGGGCAGCGTTCATCGCCAATAGTACGGTAATACCATTCCCACGCTTCGGGGTTAATCGGTTCGCCTACCGAGCCCATAATGCGCAGGCTGCTACGTTTAGTGCCCTCAATGGCAGCATCACCTTGTGCCATCAATGCACGTATTGCCGTTGGTGCAGTATATAAAATAGTGACTTGGTGTTTGTCGCACACTTCACTCATGCGGGCAGATGTGGGGTAGTTAGGTACACCTTCAAACAAAATAGTGGTTGCGCCGTTGGCTAAGGGGCCATATACCAAGTAGCTGTGACCAGTGATCCAGCCTACATCTGCCGTACACCAGTAGATATCACCAGGATGGTAATCAAACACGTATTTAAAGGTCATGGTGGCATACAGTAAATACCCACCAGTGGTATGCAATACGCCTTTGGGTTTGCCGGTTGAGCCTGAGGTGTACAAGATAAACAGTGGGTCTTCAGCATTCATTGCTTCTGGTGGACAGTCTGCCGGCTGATCGGCGGTAATGTCGTGCCACCACACATCGCGACCTTGGGTCCAGTTAACTTCGCCCCCAGTGCGTTTTAGCACCACTACACTTTTAACAAACTCACACTCAGGGTGTTCTAAAGCTTGGTCTACGTTGGCTTTTAGCGGCACTCCGCGGCCACCTCGTAGGCCTTCATCAGCGGTAATGACATACTTAGAATTAGAATCAATGATGCGCCCAGCTAGGGCCTCTGGCGAGAAACCACCAAATACAATTGAATGCACAGCCCCAATACGGGTACAAGCCAACATGGCTACTGCTGCTTCAGGCACCATTGGCATGTATAAACACACCACTTCGCCTTTTTTAACCCCTTGGGCTTTCAGTGCGTTTGAAAACTTACACACTTGCTCATACAACTCGTTATAGGTGAGTTTACTGTCTTCTGTTGGGCTGTCGCCTTCCCAGATAATGGCGACTTCGTCACCCCGTTCTTTTAAGTGGCGGTCTATGCAGTTGGCGCTCACATTGAGCAAGCCATCTTCAAACCATTTAATACTAACGTGGCCCGGATCGAAGGACGTATTTTTTACTGTTTCAAACGGCTTAATCCAGTCGAGTAACTCACTACCATGTTTACCCCAAAATTGATCAGGTTGCTCAACCGACTGCTGATACATTTCTAAGTACGTTGGGTCGTCTATTAAGCAGTTTTCTGCAATATTAGGTTTCACCGGGTACAGCTTGTGTTCACTCATGTTCCACTCCTTGCTTCCTCGTTAGAGGCGGGATATCGTCAATGACGTCTCGGATTTTGATATAAGACTCGCACTGACACAGGTTGTCGACAATTAGACTTTTGGTTAATTATTTGTGAATAATAGTAAAATGCTTTATTAATCAAAGTGGTGTTTGTTGTTGCACAACAAAACTGAGAGGCGGCTCACGGCCATTTAACGAATAAACGCGGAAGCGGCTCACTGGTCAGATCAGCAAGCCGATAAAACTAACTACTTAGGTACGACGCTTTGCAGATTAATTGGCGCTAAAAAAGGTCACTGTGTCAGCGGAAAATTGCTCTGAAGGAAGAGTGAAAGGCGCTCAATTGCGCCTTTAGCTTGGCGAGGCTATTTCGCCGAGTAATCGATATTCATGCCTTTGGCTGATAAGCTGAGCACTAAGTGTCCATCAACAATTGCCGCGTTATCTGGAGAAAAGGTCACCAGATTAGACTCAAAGCCCCAATCACCTTTACCCCAACGTTTGTCGTTAAATGTATTGAAATCGTCGCGCCAAGCGAGAGAAAAGTCGCCATTATCTTGGTACTCGTAATACTCCATCCAGTCGACCACTTGGTGAAGGGGGAGGCTGGCAGCGTCAAAACGTCCCACCCAGCCTACCGCTTCAGAAATCCAAATATTCATGCGGTAGCTTTGTGGAATATCGCGCATTGCCACCACTTGTTTTGAACGTTCTGCGGTGTCGTGGCGAATGGTTTCACCGTCTACTTGCCAAATGATGTCATCGGGAGTCCAAGTGATGGCGTATTCAACAAATTCTTCAAGCTGAGGGACGTTGTGATTTTTTTCGCTGTGCTTACGTTTGTTAAGTTTTCCGGTGATTAAGTTGGTTTGTAATTGCTGAGGTGTTTTACCGATGGCTTCAAAATCAATTTCGCTCCAAGGAATGCCGTTGCCTTGCCACGATTCATTGTCGTAGGTAAAAAATGACGATACGACGCCTGGCTCCGAGACGAGTTTCATTCTTACCACAAATTTGCCATAAAGCACTTTGTCGTTACTGTAGACTTCTGCGCCAAATAGCGGTGTTTTGCTGCTATTTAGGGCTCCGCTCTTGGCTAAGGTGTCTTGATTTTCTTGGTTGGCTGATAGCGAGGAACAGCAAAGGAGTAATAGTAACGCGGCTTTTTTCATTGGTATTTTCATTTATTCAATCCGATGGCCTAAAGCTATCTAATTACGGGCACTGCTACTAGCGCAGAATGGAGGCAGTTTCTAAACTTGTGATTGAAGGGGATGTTGTGGAATTTACTATGAAACTCATGCTTGTTGATCAGCAATCAATAGATTGAAAGGGGCGGTTATCGGCCATATTGATGGGCCCGGTTAAGGCTCGCTTAACTGCGGTGTTTTGGCGTGGCGCTAGTGGGGCGCGGGCCAAGGTTTAGCCGTAAGTAAATCATAGCGGCGGTAATCGCATCATCGATGGCTTGATGACGTCCTGAAAGGGGAATGTTTAAGCTGCTACAAATGTGTTCAAGGTCGAGATTGGGGCTAATACCCACATGTTCTACATGCACTTTATCTGCAAACATGCGCCCTACATCAATCAGTGGATTGACTAATTTGAAACCATACAAGCTTTGACAGTGGCGGTTAAGAATGCGCTGGTCGTAAGCAATGTTGTAACCCACGATAGGCCGAGCGCCGATAAATTTGAGTAACGCCGGCAAGGCTTCTTCAATACTGCAGCCTTGCATCAGATCACTATGCCTTAAACGGTGAATTTTTATCGAGTCGCCCGCCAGTTTGTCGGTGGCGCGAACTTTGGCATCAAAAGATTGGCTGGCTAATATAGTATTTTTGCTAATGATGACTGCGCCAATTGACACTATATCTGCAAGTTTGGTGTCTAGGCTGGTGGTTTCTAGATCTAGAGCGACACATTCATTACCTTGATACCTTTGGAACAAGTCGGCATAGGGGCTGTGTTTAAATTTTCGTTTATATAGGTAGCGTCGCAGCATGCTTAAGCCTAGTAATCACGAATATTAAAATGTAGCGCTAGCTGCTGTTTAAATTTTTTCACTACATGCAGCCCATGCCTCAGTAAGTCTCGCTGACTATGGTTTAGCTGGTCGACTCTTAGCACATGGTAATCTTGCTGCTCGTCGGCGGGAAATAGTTGCTGAATCCTTAATTTAAAGAAGAGTAGCAAGGCTTCGGTAAGATTGGCGGCTACATCGGCATCAAGTACCTTGAGTTGCGCTAATTGCTCAATTCTCTCAAGGGTATTGGTTGGGCTAATCGATTTTTCTAATGCGAGTGCTCGCACCCCATGAACGATCGGAAAAATACCGCCTTTTTTGATGTCTAAACCGGCTTGTTTTGACTTGATGTTGCCAAATAAGGTGAGCGGGGTATGAAACTTCAGTGCCGGTTGAGCGAAGAATGCCAAAGTGACACTGCGATTGGCCATCTGACTCATTAGGTCTTTGCGCAAGCGGCGAATTAAGCTTTTATTGCCCGCAATGGCATGCGCGTCGAGCACAATGGCTAAATTCATCATGGCCTCGCCGTGCCCGGTTTCTATCCAATCGGCAATGGTGGAACTCCATTGGCTTTGTGTTTGTACCCATTGTGGATTGTTGACCATGATGTTGCCTGGGCATTGCGGGTAACCTAGCTTAAGCAAGTACTCACTAAACTGCGCGAGTTGCTGTTGTTTTTCTGGCCAATCGTAGCCATCTTCGATGACTAAGCCGTTATCTTGGTCTGTTTTTACGATTTGCTCGCCACGCCCTTCACTGCCCATCACCATTAAACAAACGTGGCTATGGTGCTGGCTGTCGACGGACAAATCGAACACCCGGTTAATGATTTGCTCGTTCATGGTGGCAAGCAGTTTCATGATGAATAAAGTACGAATACCGTTGTTACAGAGGTTCTCTACCAGTTTATTGAGAGTAAGGGCGGCTTCTTCTAAATCTTCTATGCTGGATGCGCGGGCTATTCTTAGGGCCAATACATGTGAGTGGGTTGAGAATAAACTGAGAAGATGAGCCATCTCTAAGATACCAATGATTTTTTGGCTATCTTTCACGACCACACGCTCAATGCTATTGCGGGTCATCAGCAGCATGGCGTTAAACAGAAAATCCCCTTTGTTTACGCTAATCAAATTGAAGTTTGCTAACTGGCTGACCGGTGTATCTAAAGACTGGTGAACCAGTACCGCAGCGTGTAATAAATCGGTACCCGTTAACATGCCAAAACAGCCGTCGTGATTCACCAGTAATGATTCTAGCTTTTGTTCGCGCATGATCATGGTGGCTTGCTGCAGTGACGTTTCCCCTTCGATGACTACGGCCGGTTGTACATTGCGCTCATCAATGGTGGTAAGAATAAACTCGGCCAGATTTTTATTACCCTCACGTGATTCAATTAGTTGATGATGAGAGGCTAAATCGCGTTGAAAGTAGTCGCCAAAGTCACTGTTTTCACTGACCAGTTGGCGAAATATCTGACTGGGCAGGGCATAACAAAGGGTTTCTTCTAGGGCCACGTAGTCGTGTTTAGCATAGCCACCAAACTGCGAGCGAACGTCAAACCAATCTTCTACCGTGTAGTGAGCAAATACCTCGTCGTTATTGTCTGCTCGTTCTTCTACTTGGCCTTTAATGACGATAAATAATGAAGATGCTTGCGCGCCAGCGGTCACTATTTTTTGTTGGCTTTGAAAATAGTGTATATCTAGACTGGTTGATACCAGTTGTCGCTGGCTGGGTTCTAGTTGATCAAAAGGTGGGTGTTGGAAGTTAAAATCGGTACTCATGTTCCCGCCTTTAAGGTTGCTAAGTCTACGTATTTATCACAGATAAGCATGTCGTTTTTTGCTAACTTAACCTAGACGACTTTAGTCTAAACGAGAGTTGTAAGCCCTGTACACGCTGTACATTAGGCCCTACTGTGAATC
This sequence comes from Agarivorans sp. TSD2052, assembly GCF_023238625.1. Taxonomy (NCBI): domain Bacteria; kingdom Pseudomonadati; phylum Pseudomonadota; class Gammaproteobacteria; order Alteromonadales; family Alteromonadaceae; genus Agarivorans; species Agarivorans sediminis. The sequence goes on along the minus strand of NZ_CP096670.1, from coordinate 3,959,775 downwards.
AAAAGGAAGCTGATTCAATATGCAAATGGTGAGTGAAGGTTGGTTGGTGATTCCCCTTTCTTTGGCGTATTTAGGGGTGTTGTTTTTCATTGCCTATTATACCGATAAAATTTCTAGCGCTAGGTTGAGGTGGCAGCCGGCTTTTTATAGCTTTTCAATCGCGGTTTATTGTACCTCGTGGACTTTTTACGGCACGGTAGGCCAAGCCAATCAAAATCTACTGTCTTTTATTCCGGTTTACCTTGGCCCTTTATTGCTGTTTTTGTTTGGCTGGAAGTTACTGGCGCGGATAATTTTAATTGCCAAGCGCGAGCATATCACCACCATTGCAGACTTTATTGCCGCTCGGTACGGCAAGTCGCAAACCCTTGCCGTGGTTATTTCTCTGATCTGTATTGTGGGTGTTTTACCCTATATTGCATTGCAGCTTCGAGCCATTGTGATGGGTTTAGACCTGTTTGGCGGAGATGCTATGCGAGAAGCTGTGGGTAAGGGCAGTAGCTCACAAATCGCCTTGTTTGTGAGTATCGCGTTGGCGATTTTCACCATGCTGTTTGGTACTCGACATATAGATGCAACTGAACACCACCGAGGGGTGATTGTAGCCATTGCATTTGAATCCTTGGTCAAGTTGGTGGCTTTTGTGTGTGTTGGCTTGTTGGCGGTATCAATCTTGTGGGATTTACCCTTAGCTGCGCAGCAAAACGTGAGCCAGTCTTTAGCGCTTAAATGGCAGCAAATCAGTATCGCCGATGTGAGTGATTTGCTGGTGGCCAGCTTATTGGCGATTGCCGCCGTGATATGTTTGCCTAGGCAGTTTCATGTGACCGTGGTTGAGAACAATCAACTGAGTGATTTACATACCGCCCGTTGGCTATTTCCTAGCTACTTATTGTTGTTGGCTATTTTTGTTTTACCGATTGCCTTTGCGGGCGATTATTTGTTACCCGCAGGCACGCCAGCTGATAACTTTGTGATTAGTTTACCCTTGCAAGCGGGGCATGATTTTCTGGGCATGGTAGCCTTTTTGGGGGGCACCTCAGCCGCTAGTGGTATGGTTGTGGTTTCTACCATTGCCTTAGCAATTATGGTGAGTAACGATTTGGTGTTGCCGCTATTGTTAAAAAAAGGAGGGTTGAATCGACGCAACTTTGCCCAGTTTAGTGAGCTATTGCTGAACGTTCGCCGCACCACTATTTTGGTTATTCTGTTGCTCGCTTGGGGCACCTTTTTAATGCTCGGCGAGATAGCTAATCTGGCCGACATTGGATTTTTGTCTTTTGGCGCGATAGCGCAATTAGCTATTCCGCTGTTATTTGGCTTGTACTGGCGAGAGGGTAATCGCACGGGTGTGTATGCAGGCCTTATTGTTGGCATGACCCTTTGGCTACTTAATCTACTGAATATTACGGGCAGTTTACCCTTGTTGTGGCCTAACGTTGCGTTGATGCCTAATGTGGTTGAATGGCTCACCGCACCACAATGGCAAAATGCCCCGCTTATCTCTAATGACAACTGGGGCATAGTGCTCAGTTTATTGGGTAACTTATCGGCTTATATTCTGGTGTCGAAACTTTCTAGTCCAGCGGTGTCTGAGTGGTTACAAGCCAGTAATTTTGTTGGGCAAAATGGTAAAAGTGATGATGCCGGCGCGCTATACCAATCTAAGGTGAGTGTGGAAGAGTTGCACATGTTGGCATCGCGTTTTTTAGGCACGCAACGGATTAGCGAAAGTTTTCAGAAGTACGCGGCGTCGCGCAGTGTGCAGCTCAGTCCTAACCAACAAGCGCCAGTAGAGCTGATTGCTGAAACCGAACGAATGTTAGGCGGGGTATTTGGCTCATCGTCTGCGCGTTTGGTGCTGGGCTCTGCCTTGCAGGGCAAGCAGGTGCAGCTGGAAGAGTTTGCCTCCATCGCCGAAGAAGCCTCAGAGCTATTACAGTTTAATAAGCACTTGTTGCAAGGAGCCATTGAGCATATTGATCAAGGTATTGCAATTGTTGACCGTGAATTAACATTGGTATCGTGGAATCGACGCTATACCGAACTATTTGAGTTTCCTAACGGTATGATTGCGGTGGGGCGACCGATAGAAGAGGTGATTCGGCATAACGCCGTGAATGGCTTATGTGGTCCCGGCGACATTGAAGAACATGTTGAGCGTAGGGTTGAGCATTTACGCCGTGGTACCAGCCATACGTCTTCAAGGATCCGCCGTGATGGGCGAGTGATCCAAGTGCAGGGTAATCCGATGCCCAACGGCGGGTATGTGATGACGTTTAGTGACATTACTACCTTTCGCCAAGCCGAAGACATGTTGAAACAAGCCAATGAAATTTTAGAAGCGAGGGTTGCCCAGCGCACTCAACAGCTGTCTTCAATCAACCAGCAGCTAATGCAAGCTACTGATTCCGCCGAGCAAGCCAACCAATCTAAATCGCGCTTTTTGGCGGCGGTAAGTCATGATCTAATGCAACCCCTTAATGCGGCAAAGCTGTTTGTAGGCTCTTTGCTTGAGTCTAGCTTAGCGACCGATGCTAAGTTTTTAGCCGCCAGTATTGATAAATCCTTGTACTCTGCAGAAGAAATTATTAGCGATTTGTTGGATATTTCTCGCTTAGAGTCAGGCCGCGTGGAAGTGAGCAATGAGCAATTTGAGATAGGCCATTTGCTGGATCATATTCATGCTGAATTCATACCGTTAGCCCAGCAGCAAGGCGTTGAACTAAAATTGTATGCCAGTAAGCTGACGGTAAGTAGTGATAGCAAACTGCTGCGGCGTATATTGCAAAACTTCTTAACTAACGCCTTGCGCTATAACCCTGACGGCAAGGTGCTGCTGGGTGCTAGACGGAAAGGTAACTATTTACGTTTAGAAGTATGGGACAACGGTCCGGGCATTGATAAGAGTAAGCAACAACAAATTTTTGAAGAGTTTCAACAGCTTAATAAGTCGGGTAAAGCGCGTGAAGAAGGCTTGGGTTTAGGGTTGGCGATTGCACAGGGGTTTGCTGAATTATTAGAAATTCCCATTGGGGTTGAGTCTACCCCAGGCAAAGGTTCGGTTTTCTACATATCGGTACCGATAGTTGAGGCGCTAAATATCCATAAAGAACGGCCGCAAGAACACGACAATATTAACACCACCCAAGGCGCAAAAGTGTTATGCATTGACAATGAACCGGCCATCCTAGCCGGTATGGAAAGCTTGTTGGGGCGTTGGGGCTATGAAGTGGTGTGCTGTGAAGATGCAGAGCTGGCTGAAGAGTTAATCGACGGGGGCTGGACACCAGAGCTAATTTTAAGTGACTATCATTTAGATCACGATAAAACCGGTTTAGAAGCGTTACAGCGATTAATTCACCAGCGCAAACTCTCTTGCCATGGGATAGTGGTTAGTGCTGACCGGCATACCGATCTTATTGACCGTGTGCGCGCTCAAGGTTTTGCTTATTTGAGTAAACCTCTAAGACCGCTGCGGCTAAAGAAATTGTGTCAGCAGTTATTAAACAGTAAAACGGCGGCTAACTATTGGTTAAAACCTAATGGCTAATGGCGAGAAAGTAAGGCAATAAAAAGCCCAGCGCTTGGCTGGGCTATTCTTACTAAAAAGAATTGTCGTCGGGGCTCGGCTCTAACTCTAATTGCTGCAAGGCGATGACTGCTTGAGTACGATTTTTCACGTTTAGTTTGCGGAAGATGGCGGTAACATGCGCCTTAATGGTGGCTTCTGAAACATTTAGCTCATAGGCTATTTGTTTGTTTAATAAGCCTTCATTAAGCATCACTAATACTTTATATTGCTGCGGCGTTAGGCTGGCTAAGCGTTCTGCCAGTGGGTCTTCTTCTACATGGTTAGCAAACGATATTCCTTCGGGGAACCAATCATCCCCTTCAATAATATGTTGAATAGCTGCAACCAACTGCTGCAAAGGTGTTGATTTAGGGATAAAGCCAGTAGCGCCAAGCTGTTTGGCTTTTTGCACTACACTGGTTTCTTCGCTGGCTGAGATCACCACAATAGGTAGATCTGGATATTGACCATGCAAGTGGGTAAACGCTGAAAAACCATTGGCTCCTGGCATTTTCAAGTCAAGCAACAGTAAGTCAGGTTCGCGCTGCAAATCAAGAAGCTTGAGTAAATCATTTACGTTTTCGGCTTCGAGTAATTGAGCATCGGGAACGGCAGTTTGTACTGCCTGCTGAAGAGCACTACGAAACAAAGGGTGGTCATCAGCAATAATGATCTTGTAGGTATCTTCCATAATGAGGGTCATCTGCCTTTTTTTTGAACATAGCACCAAGCAGACACGGTTTCAATTTGCTTACCGCTTAACTGTGAAGGCCGAGCAAAGTTCCCATGCCAAGCAGCGTTGTACCGCTAAATCGGTTCACCCATTGCTGATAGCGTTGTAGCTTAATTTGAACCTTATGATGCGACAATATTCGTACTAAAACATACCAAAGAACGGCCGTTTCTAATAACAGCGCGGCGCCTAAAATCAGCTTATGACTGAGCAGGGTTTCGCTACCAATAAATTGGCTGAATACACTCACCACAAATACCAAGATTTTGGGATTAAGTAAGTTGCAGGCAATGCCACTTAAGAGTACTTTTTTGTTGCCTTTAGGGTGCGGGTTGGCGGCTAAATCGAGTAGCTCTGAACGAGTAAATAGGGTTTTTAAGCCAAGAAATACCAGGAAACCAGCGCCGCTCCAACGAAGTATTTCAAACAGCATTGGTGATTGCTTAATAAGGATTGACAGCCCTGCAATGGCTAAACCAATATGAATACTGAATCCCAGTAACACCCCTAGAACACACCAAGCGGCTTGGCGTTTACCACTACTGGCATGACGTAATACCATCACCATATCGGGGCCTGGGCTTAGCATGCCTAATAGGTTAATCAGTAGTAATGCACTTAAGGCTTCTAACACGGGAGGTCCTTGAAAAATGAGAACAATCGAAAACTGGCGCTAGTCTAATCACTAAAGCTAACTATATATATGGAATTTTAGTGTTTGTTGGTATTCCAGTTTGGAATTTAATAAGGGCGAGGAAAAGTACGACGCTGGATTCATTAGTTATTGGATTTGTGATCAGGGTAAATAAATCACAAGGCTACATTGATATGGGTTAAAAATAGCCTAAAAGGTGAGTGTTAGGCTTTTAGGCAGTGACTCACTTGGTCACTGGTGCTTTTTAAAGCGACATCTAGTGGTACTCAGCGATAAGGATAAAACATGCAAGCAGCCTCGGTATCGATGAACAAATATATATTGTGGTTTTCGGTGGTGTACCTGTGTAGCTCTGTGCTGTTTGGTTTGGTCGTGTGGCACATGGAATTAGCGTCAAATAGCTGCTTGGGGATATTAAGTTTGATGCTAGCCGCCCTCGTCGTAGTTCAAGTTTTTGTTAAAGACCAAGGGCGCACCTTAAGCCGCGCTGAAATATGGCTGCTGAGTATCTACTCGTGGTTGGTGTCGGTGGTTATTTCTTTGGTCACTGTTGCGGCGGTATTTATTCACTCATTTTATCAAATATACGGCTTACTTTATTGGCTAGATATACGTGCAGAAGCATTGGCATGGTTAACCGAGTTGTCAATTGATTTACACGCGCTATACGCCATTATTACCCTGGTTTTGCTGCTGTTTTTTGGCGTCACGCGTTTAGCCTATGGCTTGGCGAATCTAGCCTTTAACAAACGCAACCCGTTATTGGGCGCGAACAGAGTGGCTGATAATAAATAGCGTGTAATAATGGTTAAGGCCTATTGAGGGTAGGGGCAATGCTTGCAGCCGTTGCCGCAACAGCTGCCACGCTTTAAGTGGTACCAAGCACTAAACACCATTAAGCCATCAACCATAGTGTAATCAATGTGCGCTTGTAAGGCTGTCTCGGCTTGATGATAACGGGCTGCTTGTTCAAGCATTTGTCGGTGCGGCGTGTTTGCTATTAGCTCCTGCAGCTTTTCACCCAGTTTTTTAGATAAACAGCTCGAACAATAACAGGCGCGTTGCTGTATATTGGCGCTTACCGGTAATAGTGCCGGCATGCTCATGCACCAGCAATCGATGTCGGCGCTGCAGGCTAGCTCTGTGCCACAGCTGGGGCAGTTTGAGGATAGTTGTTGGTTTTCTCTATTCCTGGTTTTACTCATACATTGCCCCTGGTTTTATTTACTGTTTATAAAAAACTGTTTTGCTGGCTGGCTTAAGCTAGGCATTACCATTCACCCGTTCTAAAAAGCCAGCGAAACCCGCAACCAGGAAGGATTAAACAAAGCATTATCGTAGTCTCTTAGCCATCAATCACTTAAGCCATTGCTTTATGGATCTGTTGTCTAAACCAACTATGAGCAGGATCATGATGATTGCGATGGTGCCAAATTAATGAATACTCAAAATCGTTGGCATCAAAAGGCAAGGCAACCATGGCCAATGGTCTTTGCTTCACCAGTTGCTGAGCAATCTTGGCTGGCAGGGTCAATATAAAGCGGGTCTCGCATAAAATTTGAACGGTCGCAGGATAAGAAGAAGCACTAAATTGAATTTGTCTCTGTAGGCCTTGTTTGGCCAAGTAGCGGTCAATATGTGAGTTTTTGTCAGCGCCAGTAGTAATAATAGCGTGGGGATAACGGCAGTAATCACTCACAGTAGCTTGCGGTAACGCTAAATAAGGGTGTTGCTTATGCATTAAACAAACGAGGTGATCGGTGCCTAAGGTAGTGGCATGTAATTCGGTGCTATCTTGTGGTGGTAAGGTCATGCCTAAGTCTACTTCACCACTGTGCAGCAAGCGGTTGGTAGTATGGTCCCAGTTGCAAAGTTCAATGTTCAGTTGGGGGGCTTGCTGATAAATTCCGCCTAATACTTTTGGTAGTAAGTGCTCGCTAACGTAGTCTGAGGTGGCAATACAAAAAGTACGTTGGCACAGGCTGGGCTCAAAAGCTTGTTGGTGCAACAAGTTTTCTACGGCGTCGAGTAAAGGGGCGACTTGCGCCTTAAGCTCTAAGCCTTTTGGCGTGGCTTGCAGTTGACCTTTTACTCTTACCAAGAGTGGGTCGCCAAACACTTCACGCAACTTGGCTAGGTGTTTACTCATCGCCGATTGGCTCAAGTGCATTTTTTCGGCTGCGCGAGTCACACTTTGTTCTTGCAAGAGGTAATAAAGGGCACTAAGCAGATTTAAATTAATTTTACCGAGCTGCATTTAGCGTTCCATTGGCGAGTTTTAGCCTAGCTTACTTGGCCTTAGCTACACTGTATAGCGCGCAGTGAAGATCTGTTATTTCACTCATCGTTATGTTTTTTTCTAATTGAGTTTTTTCACGTTAATTTTGCTTTGGTGAGCGCAATCACTGTTTTGTTTGTTAACAAGATTTTAACCTTCACTATTTTATAGCTTGGCTCCCGAAAGTGAATTTTCATAACTTCTGATCTGGAAAACATAATGATTATTAACTAGCCACATCGTTATGATGTAAGCGCTTACATATGGAAGTGATAAACAAATTTAGAAGTGAGAAATAGATGTTATTACTGAAAAAATTATCAATAACCCAATTGATTTTGGCAACCTTTTCACTGTTATGTATTGTTGTTCTCGCGCTAGGTTTAGTGGCATGGAAGCAAATGCAGCAGGCCGAGACAACGATGGGGGAAGTTATCACACAAGCTTTTCCATTAATGGAGCAAACCAACAAGCTCGACCGCAGTTTAGCGGCGGTTGACCAGGTTCTTAACCAAGCTATTCAAGAGCGTGACGGGCAACGAGTTAATCAGCTTATTCAAGATTATCAGCTGCGGGTGGCAGACTACCATGAGGCCGAAGCAGGCTTAGTGAATTGGCTAACAGAACACGGCGTTGAAAGTGAAAGCTTTAGCCAGGTTCAAGAGCAAAACCAAGCCCTCTTTGAAGATGCCGAAAGCTTATTGGAACTTCACCAAGATGTCATTTCTAGTAGCGCCTCATTAGCTGAGCGTACCGCCACTTTCCAAGGAATATCACTGCGAATCAACTTGTTATTAGGTCAGCAGTTTGATGAAAATGACACCGGTGTATTAAAGCTGATGTTAGAGGCGGTAACTAACGATTTATCGGCTATGCAATTGGCTACGATTAACGTCCTTAATTCTTCTGATCCCAGAGAAGTGTCGAAACTGATATCGGAAAACCGCGAGACCAAAGTATACGTTGAAGAAGACTTTGGCGAGTTTGCTATTGCTAAAGAGTTAAAAACCGCCAGCGGCGAACATGAGTTAGTAACCCAAGTTCCGTGGTTATTGGATGAGTTAACAGCCTTTGGCGGCTTACTAGGCCAATACCAACAGTATTTGATTAAGCAGTTTAAACTGATGAAGTTGAAAGATTCTATTTCTCAGCAACTTGATGCGGTACAGGCTAACTTAAATCTGCTCAACGCAGAAAGCCAGCAAGCTACCGAGCAACAGATTGAAGATGCTTCAGCGAGTATCTCAACGTTAATTAGTAGCGGCGCGATCGTGATTCCTCTCACGGTATTGTTTTGCCTCGTTATGGGACTGGTTATTCAGCAGTTAATTAAAGCGCCACTTAAACAAATTATCCTTACTTTAAAACATCTAGCCGAAGGAGATTTAAGCCAGCGTTGTGCCTACGAGAGTGGTAATGAATTTGGTTTACTGAGCAGCCAACTTAATCAGGTAATCAATCAGCAACGTGATACGGTAACGATGATTAGAGATAAAAGTGAAGCGCTAGGGCAGGCTTCTACAGTTAACCGCGAGCATGGTAACGAAATGCTCAAACAACTTGATGAGCAGCGCAGCCAATGTATTACCGTGTCGGCGGCTATGACAGAGATGGAGCAAGCCATTCAAGATGTGGCTCGCCGTGCTGAATCTGCAGCCCAAGGTATGCGAGAAATTGGCGATAGTACTCAGCAAGGGGTTACCTTAACTGAAAATGCTTTGGAGAATAATCAAACATTAGCCAGTAACATTGCTAGCTCAACAGATCGGGTGAAGCATGTTGTAGAGAGTAGTAATGCTATATTTGGCATCTTAGAAGTGATTGAAGGTATTACTCAGCAAACTAACTTATTAGCGCTAAATGCCGCCATTGAAGCGGCGCGTGCCGGTGAGCAAGGCCGAGGTTTTGCGGTAGTGGCCGATGAAGTAAGACAGCTAGCTCAGCGTACCGCTTCTTCTACCACTGAGATTCAAACTATGATCGGTGGTTTACAAGAAGATACTGAACTGGCCGTTAAAGAGATTGAATTATGTAACAAGAGTATGGAGTTAAATGCCAGTAATGTGACGGCGATTAATAGCCAAATTCTTGAGATAAATACCCATATAGAACGCTTGTCACTGTTAAACGAAGAGATTAGCGTGGCTACCAGTCAACAGCAAACGACAGCAGTAGATGTGTCTTGCAGTATGGAAACAATTTCTAGTGCGGCGCAGCAAAACTTAACCGTGGTAACTGAACTTAATCGCTCGAGTGATGATTTGGAAGCGGTTGCCAAAGAGCAAGTGGGCTTGGTGCAAGGTTTCAAATTTAGCTAGTGAGATGGGTTAATAAAAAAACCACCGATAGGTGGTTTTTTTATGTCTGTTATAAGCCGTTTAGTATGAGGTGAGCATTAAAAGCTTCTGCATTCATAAAGCCAGTGACCCTAGCTTGGTGCAACTCCTCGCCTGCGGCGTTAAACAGTAACAAAGTCGGTAAGCCTAGCACTTGGTAATGGCTAAGCAGTTTGATGGCGGTAGCGTTGGTTTTAGTGACATCGGCTTGCAACAACACCATTTCAGCTAATTGTGCCGCTACCACGGGATCATGAAAAGTTTCTTTTTCAAAGGCCTTACAAGCAGTGCACCAGTCTGCGTAGAAATCAACTAATACAGGTTTGCCTTGAGCGGCTGCGGCATCGAGCTGCTGTTGCATTTCTGCAAGGTTAGCGACTTGAATAAACTCACCCTGTTTTAGGTTTGCAGGGGGGCTAATTAGCGGCTGAACGACCCAAAACAAGGTCAGCGCCATGATGGCGAGCAAGCAGAGTTGACGAACGGTTTGCCAAGCACTTAAGAGCGTTAGTCGGTTTTGGTGGTAGTAGTAAGCACTTGCACCTATTATTAGGAGAGCCCAAAGTGCGCGAACCAACAGCTCTGAGATAAAGCGCTCAAGCAATATAATGGCGACGGCTAATAACATCACCCCAAAGAAGCTTTTTACATGTTCCATCCACACGCCAGCTTTAGGTAACAAGCGGCCACTGCTCGCCCCAAGCATCAATAAGGGTAAGCCCATGCCCAAACTCAAGCTGTATAAGGTGATTGCGCCTAGTGCGATGTTACCGCTTTGGGCTACATAAATGAGTACGCCCGATAAGGGCGCTGCCGTACATGGTGAGGCTACCAAGCCTGAAATCATGCCCATAATGGCCGCTCCAGACATCGAACCAGTTTGTTGCTGGTTACTGATCCCGTTAAGTTTTTGTTGAATAGAGCTCGGCAGCTGCAGCGTAAATACCCCAAACATTGATAAGGCTAACATAACAAACAGGAGTGCTAGACTGGCCAAGATGACCGGATGTTGTAAGGCCGCTTGAAACTGTAAACCGGCGCTAGCAACGACTAGGCCCAGTGCAGTAAAAGTGAGAGCCATACCTTGAACGTAGGCCATCGACAAACTAAATGCGCGCTTGCTGCTGAGCTGTTTACCCGAGCCGGTGATGATGCCCGTGAGTATCGGGTACATAGGAAATACACAAGGGGTGAACGCTAAACCAATACCTAGCGCAAAAAACAACAATGTATTTAACCACATGTTGTTATTGGTAAGGCGATCAGCCAGCACCCATTGCTGGCTGATAGGCACTGAGTCGACATTTTTTTGTTGATTAGTGGCGGGGGCTTCGGCCGTATCTACAAGCTTATTGGCGTCGTCAGAGACCGTTAGGAATACTTGTTTGGTTTCGGGTGGGTAGCACAGGCCTGCCTTAGCGCATCCTTGGTAGCTGACTTCGATTTGGTTGGCGTTATCAAGCAGCGACAAGGGAATAGCGAATGTGATGTCCTCAGGGTAAATCGTCACTTCGCCAAAGTAGGGGTCATTATAAGGCTGCCCTGGCGGTAAGTAAGTGCTTAGCTCAATTGCTTGTTGATTGACCGTGATGATGAACTGCTGTTGGTATAAGTAATATTGGTCAGCGACTTGCCAGCTTAAATTTAGTTGCTGGTCTTGTTCTAGATAGTTAAAAACAAATGCGCTATCTACCGGCAAAAAATCAGCCACGTTGCTGCTAGGAGAAGTGTTTAAACCGGGCAGTTGATCTAATAGGTTTTCCGCCTGAGCACTTAGGCTTAAGCTTAAGGCAAATAGTAATGTAAAAATTGGTTTAGCCATGTGAGGTTTTCACTCGCTCCTTGTTTCAATTGACAGCGCAATAGCGTCAAGACATCTCTAGGGATATTACTGCTGCAAATAACACTGTAATGGATTTAACCACCGAAAAAGAGTGTTAATCTGCAATTACCGCTCTTCACTGGTGTCGATTTTGTCTTACCAGCGATAGATAGACCCGAGTTGTGGCAAAATGTTAACACAAGCTGCGCGTTTTTTTTAAGCGGCGGAGCAGCAAAGCGCTGAGCTGAGTCCATACTAAAGACGTTAGGTATTACACACTAGGGTTTGAAGAGATATAGAGGCTGATTATTTGTGCAGCAATTGGATTTAGACCTTTAAATTTGCTAGCAAAGCCCTCATATTTTAGTCTTAGTTGATGAAGCATTTATTACGCTTCGCCATTACCAGAGGATTTACGCCTTGTTTTTATATGTATTTTTATTATTTGCGGGCCTGTCATACGCTGAAATTTATGTGTTAATTCAGGTGGGTAGCCAAATGGGAGCGCTAAGCGCAATTGCTCTCACTATCTTAACCGCCTTGGTCGGAGCATCGTTAGTTCGTAGCCAAGGGTTACAAACAGCATTTCAAGCTCGTACCGCCATGGAGCGAGGCGAAACGCCAGCTCAGCAAATGATTGAAGGCTTAATGCTAATTGTTGCTGGTGCAATGTTAGTGATGCCAGGTTTTATCACAGACTTTTTTGGTTTAATGATCCTATTACCGCCACTACGCGCTTTGCTCGCCTCCCGCGTTTTAAAGTCACAAATGTTGAAAATGCAATCGGTGAAATTTCAAACGCCACCAGGTGCTGGAGCTGATGTTAAAGATGCTAACCCTCTTAAAGGAGGAAACGTAGAAGATAAGCCCGGTAACACCATTGAAGGTGAGTTTGAAAGAAAGGACGACTAAAACGAAAAAAGAAGGGCATGCGCCCTTCTTTTTTAGAAAGTTATCTTTCTTTTAGTGTTTGGTGGTAACCACTCGAGGGTTTAAGCCCTTACTCGTAGACAGAAAAGAATCAAACTCGTCGGAGCGAAGATGTTCTTCAGCTTCTTTAAAACTACCTTGAAATGGTAAGTAAACCGTTTTTTCTTTAGTAAGAAATCCGCTTAAACGCTCAAATGCAATATAGATCTGCTGCATGCTAAGATGCTCCCGCTGTTACGCTAAATAGAACCAATCTTCTGTTATCAGCTTGTTGCCGATTTGTTGGTATATTTATCTTGTTAGACCAGTAAGTGTGATCCTGCTCAAATCTTTATTTGGTTTCAAGTCTTTTTTGTAAAATTTGCTACTGAAAATGTTTTCATTTTGATATTGGGTAAGTTTTTGAGATAAAAAACTGAAAATTTTTTGCTCTGCCCCCTTGTATGCGCCTGTAATGACCCCCATCTTATTTGCAAGATTAAGTTTGTAACCGTCGGTTACAGACCTATAAATGAAACTAGATTGTTTTTTTAAGGAGAGATGGCAATGAATATCCGTCCGTTGCATGACCGCGTTATCATCAAACGTAAAGATCAAGAAAGTAAATCAGCTGGTGGCATCGTGCTTACAGGCTCTGCAGCAGAAAAATCAACCCGTGGCGAAGTTCTCGCTGTAGGTAAAGGTCGTATGCTTGAAAACGGTACGCTACAAGCGCTAGACGTTAAAGTGGGCGATACCGTTGTATTCAATGAAGGATACGGCACCAAAACTGAGAAAGTTGACGGTGAAGAAGTACTGATCATGTCTGAATCAGACATTCTGGCAATTGTAGAATAATCTCCCTTTTTCTTAATAAAGAAAAAGCTGAACACATTTTAGGAAAAAATCATGGCAGCTAAAGACGTATTATTTGGTAATGATTCTCGCGGCAAAATGTTAGCCGGCGTAAATGTTCTAGCAGACGCAGTAAAAGTAACGCTGGGCCCTAAAGGCCGCAATGTAGTGCTAGACAAATCTTTCGGCGCACCGACTATCACTAAAGATGGTGTATCTGTGGCGAAAGAAATTGAACTTGAAGACAAGTTTGAAAACATGGGCGCGCAAATGGTGAAAGAAGTTGCTTCTCAAGCCAACGAAGCCGCCGGTGACGGAACAACTACCGCAACTGTATTGGCTCAAGCCATTGTAAGCGAAGGCCTTAAGGCAGTAGCTGCAGGCATGAACCCAATGGATCTTAAGCGCGGTATCGACAAAGCGGTAATCGCAGCAGTAGAAGAACTTAAAGGTTTGTCTGCACCGTGTGCTGACACTACAGCCATTGCTCAAGTAGGTACTATTTCTGCTAACTCTGATGCCACCGTGGGTAACATCATTGCAGAAGCAATGGAAAAAGTAGGCAAAGAAGGCGTAATTACTGTTGAAGAAGGCCAAGCGCTAACTGATGAGTTAGACGTAGTTGAAGGTATGCAGTTTGATCGCGGTTACCTATCTCCTTACTTCATCAACAACCAAGAGAATGGCACGGTTGAATTAGACAACCCATTCATTTTATTGGCGGACAAAAAAATCTCTAACATCCGTGAACTACTTCCTTTGCTAGAAGCGCTAGCTAAAGCAGGTAAGCCTTTGCTAATTGTTGCTGAAGATGTTGAAGGCGAAGCCTTAGCAACATTGGTAGTAAACAACATGCGCGGTATTGTTAAAGTATCTGCAGTTAAAGCGCCTGGTTTTGGCGACCGTCGTAAAGCCATGTTACAAGACATTGCTATTCTAACGAACGGCACTGTTATCTCTGAAGAAGTTGGCCTAGAGCTAGAAAAAGCGACTTTAGAAGATTTGGGTACTGCTAAGCGTGTTGTTATTTCTAAAGACAACACCACCATCATTGATGGCGTGGGTGAAGAAGCTGCGATTCAAGGTCGCGTAACGCAAATTCGTCAACAAATCGAAGATACCTCTTCTGATTATGACAAAGAAAAACTTCAAGAGCGCGTAGCTAAACTAGCTGGCGGTGTAGCGGTGATTAAAGTTGGCGCTGCAACTGAAGTTGAAATGAAAGAGAAGAAAGACCGCGTAGAAGATGCACTAAACGCAACTCGCGCCGCGGTTGAAGAAGGCGTAGTGGCCGGTGGTGGTGTTGCACTAGTACGAGCAGCCGCTAAAGTGACTGAGCTACAAGGTGATAACGAAGACCAAAACGTAGGTATTCGCGTAGCCCTTCGCGCTATGGAAGCTCCGCTTCGCCAAATCGTAACTAACGCAGGCGAAGAAGCCTCTGTGGTTGCTAACAAGGTGAAAGAAGGTACTGGTAGCTTTGGTTACAATGCTGGCACTGGTGTATACGGTGACATGCTAGAGATGGGTATTCTTGACCCAACTAAAGTAACCCGTTCAGCGCTTCAGTTTGCTGGCTCGGTAGCTGGTTTGATGATCACGACTGAATGTATGATCACTGATAAGCCTGAAGATAAAGCTGCTGGTGGCGCCCCTGATATGGGCGGTATGGGCGGTATGGGTGGTATGGGTGGCATGGGCGGCATGATGTAAGCCTCCCCTAACCATTTCATAGAAACCCATAAGGTTTCAGAAGGTCCGTAAGGTATTGCTTTACGGACCTTTTTTTATGATCGTATTTTTCAGGATGTGTCATGTGATGTCATAAAGCGTCAAAATTGGTGGGGTATAACGTGGGGTACGGCCTGTAGCGAGCTTTACTTTTTTTTGATATATTTGAAGTTGTACCCCATTTTATACCCCAGGAGGACCATGGATTATGGCGCTTACAGCATTAGAGGTTAAGTCGATATCTTGCCCAGCGGGTAGAGATAGCATAAAGAAACATGACGCTAATGGATTGTTTCTATTAACTAAATCTAGTGGTTCTAAGCTTTGGAGATTACGCTACAAATACGCCAACAAGCATCAAGAAATGGCGTTAGGGAAATACCCCATTGTTTCTTTATCTGAAGCAAGGGATTTAGTTAAGAGGGCTCATTTATTGTTAGCCCAAGGCGTCAATCCGATGGATGAACGACGTGAAGCTAAAAAGAAGGCGAACTCACCAGAAAAAGCGTTTGAATGGGTTGCTATGCAGTGGTGGGAAAATCAAAAAGCAGGGTGGTCAGAAGATCATGCGAAAAGAATTAAGCGCTGGCTAACGAAAGATGCTACAGAAATTGGTCATTTAGCTCTTGATGATATTGATGCTGCTCATATAACAAATTTAATGCTCTCTATTGAAGCTGCGGGATCCCCAAAGAAAGCTCCGATGATTTTATCTATAATAAAGAGAGTCTTCGCTTATGGTTTATCTCATCGATTAACTAGCAATAATCCTACACAAGGTATATCGCTAAGGGACATTATCGCACCTTTACCAAAAGTTCAGCACCGCGCTGCTATCACCGGCAAAAAAGAGCTGGCCGCGTTAATAAGAGATATTGATCAAGACCGTTCTAGCGGGTACTGCACAATAGAGGCTCTCCGACTCATTCCAAGGTTGTTCTTAAGACCAAAAGAGATCCGATTTCTAAGATGGGAGAATGTTGATTTAGAAAATAGAATCATTCGAATTCCTGCCCAAGATATGAAGTGTGACAGAGAACATTTAGTTCCCCTTGCAAAGCAGGTGGTGAAACACTTTGAGAGTATAAAATCAGTCACTGGTTACTCAAAGTTTGTGTTCCCAAGCGAGTTGGATAGTAATAAACCTATTAGCAAAAATGTATTGGGAAATCGGCTTAGAACACTAGGTTACTCCCCTGATATTATGTCTGCTCATGGCTTTAGGAGCACAGCATCAACATTACTGCACGAGCAGGGGTGGAAACATGACGTTGTTGAAGTGCAACTTGCTCATCTAATCGGCTCGGCTACTGCCAGAGCGTATAACCGTGCATTGTATTTGAAGAAGAGAAAAAAAATGATGCAGAAATGGGCGGATTACTTAGATTCACTCAAATAACCCGATGTCTGGTAAATCCTAAGAACTCTCGGCACTTTCCGGGTTCTAAGAAACGGTTAACCGTAACTCGAAATTGCCCCAAAACGCGTTAGGCCTTCTTGCGAACAGCAAAATTTCCCACTGCTCTTTCCATACCAAAACTAATGGTTTTGAATCTGATTTTACGAGCCAAGTTTAATCGCCAACTAGAATGCATAAGCGCCTTGATGCTCTTTTAATAAGTCATCTATTTTGCAGCTTGAACCAAGCCCTCTAAGGGGCTTTTGACGCCCGTGGTATGACGACCGATAACATGCGTGTAAATCTCAGTCGTTGTTACATCCTGATGGCCAAGTAATTCTTGTATAGTTCTTAAATCCGTCCCTTGTTCTAATAAGTGGGTGGCAAAGCTGTGCCTAAAGGTATGGCAACTTGCAGGCTTATTTATACCGGCATTACGCACGGCTTTGGTGACTGCTTTTTGGAAAACACTATGATGAATATGATGGCGTTTGAGCTCACCTGTTCTAGCGTCGATACACAGGCGAGTCGACGGAAACAAAAACTGCCAAGAAAACGACCGTTGAGAATGTGGATACTTACGGCCTAACGCGTAAGGCATCGTCGTTCCAGCATAATTTAGACTCATATCGTGGGCAAAAACACTTTTGCTCTGGAGAATGTTATCGAGAAGCTTTGGGATCAAGTTAGGGGGTAACAAAGTCACGCGATCTTTATTTCCTTTGCCTTGTCGTACGGTGATTGTATTTTGATCAAAATCTAAGTCTTTAATCCGTAATCTCAAGCATTCACTGAGTCTTAGTCCCGACCCGTAAAGCAGTGAAGCCATGATCTGATAATCCGCGGGTAAATTCGAAATCACTTGGTTCACTTCACCTCGAGTAAAAACTACGGGAATTTTGACTCGTTTTTTCGCGCGTTTCGCCTGAATTCCAATCATTTCGATACGTAGAACTTTGTTATAGAGAAACATTAAGGCATTAAACGCGATGTTTTGAGTAGCCGGAGCGACCTGCCTATCGACCGCTAGGTGAGTTAGAAATCGTTCAATATCAGCAGCTCCGAGCTTTGCTGGGTGCTGCTTGTGATTAAAATACAAAAAACGCTTTATCCAATGCCAATAGGTTTGCTCGGTGCGAATACTGTAATGGTGCTGATAAATCGTATTTCTAAATCGCTGCTGGAGCCGCAATGGTGTGTTTGACATGTCGCGCACTTTTAAGCTGTATATATATACAGTGTTTGTGGTTTCGTTTGCGTCATTTGTCAAAGTAATCAATGATAGAAATGGATCGACGATTGATTGATTCCAAGTAAAAAACTAAGGTAGACAATGGGTTAATATCAAATCATAAATTGATGAGCGAACGTGATGAAGATCATGTTTTTTGTGATAGGACGCGCGCTCATTGAATGGGATAGACCGCACGTGCGGCCTACTTAGCGTTAGCCGTCAGGAATTAATCAGAGAGAGTTGTATAGCAATGAGTGTTATTGAAACAGTATTTTGGGGTGCTATCTCAGGTATCTTAACAACCACAGTTTTATGGCTCTTTAGTTTATTGGTAAAAAAGGCTTTTATTCCTTGGTATCAAGAGCTTATTTATAAAGGTGTGGATTTAAGAGGAACTTGGAAATACAGCATCCAATATGATAATGAAGTCACATATTCATGTCAGCTAGATCTTAAGCAGAGTGCTCACAGAGTCTATGGGCTTGGTTCTATGCGAGTTGAGAATAGCGATAATGATTATATCCAGAACCTTACTATTGAAGGTGAAACTTGGGAGGGCTTCTTAATCGTAAAAATGCGTAGTACATCGAACTCATCTTTATCGTTTGTATCTGGACTATTTAAAATCGAAGAACGTGGTGGGAAATTAACCGGCTCATGGGCTTATAGAGGGCGCCAAGAAACAGTCCGTCATGAACAGTTAAGTTTCGAGCGTGTAAACGGCTAACAAATGCTTTAAATCTGATTCGTAAACGCGTGCCCAACTGCTAACGCTCAAACATGGCACACATTCACTCACAGTTTAAGCGGGCGTTAAGTTTCAGGAGTATTAAATGACACCGCAGGAAATTTCTGAAGCTGTAAATATGGCAATCGAATCTAAAAGCCTTCTACCCATATGGACGTATATCTTATTAATTTTGCTTCCTTTGTTTGGGGCCTACCTAGGTGCATATGTAAAAAAGAAAGCTGAGGGAAAGGTTTTAGACGAAGACTTCAAGAAAACACTTGATCGTATTGAAAAACAAGTAAATTCAGTCAAGGCAATCGAAGAACGGATTTCCCATGTCTATTTAGAAGAACGGGAAATATCAAGAATAAAACGAGAGAAGATTGAGCTAATCTACGAATATGTAGATAAAGAGGTTTCACTACTTAGTACCAATTTGTCTACCGCTTTGGCATGTATGGATCGAGATACGATTTATCCAACTAATAAGACTCAGATGCTTATCTCATTGTACTTTAAAGAGGAAATGCAAAGAGAGCTAGACTTCTATCTAGAGCAACGAAAGCCGCTTCTTACTCATATCAGAAAACTAGAGCAGGCAAACTATGAGCGCAACAATCAACAGCGCTCAATGGCAGAAAACATGCAAACTTTTGAATATGGCAATCGGCTAGCTCAAAACTTAAATCAGGCACGCGTCAATATTGAGTTGGCGCTTGAAGAACAAATGAAAAACTTAACAAAAAGCTCAAGCAAGGACGCCGCAAGCGGCGCCGCTTAGCTTGGCGTTAGGACAACAGAGGTAATATGAACATTCGAGCTAGAAAAATTCTTGAATCAGCGGTCGATTATATGAAAGCTGCGAATGTGTTGAATACTTCATCTGTACAACACCCTACATTACTCTTACCTAGCCAAGTAAATGCTGCACTGTCACTTGAACTTTATTTCAAAAGCTTGTATCAGCTCATCTTTGCAGAAGACTTTAAAGTTAAAGGAAATCATTCCCATGACTTTTACAAAATTTACAAAGCGCTGCCCGATGAAATGCGTAATCGAATGAATGACAATTTTGATAGCTTAGTTAAGGCGCGTGATAATAGTGACATTAAAAAACTCAAGGCGGAGTCTAAAGTGAATGTATCACTGAAATTAGAACCAGTTATTCAAAACTGGAGTGGGGTCTTTACGAAAATGAGGTATGTTTATGAAGATCACAGAGGTAGTTATGTGATGATACTCTTTCCTGAAATCGCAAAAGTAGTTGGCATGGAAATCTATGCGATTGACCGCGAGATATTGTCCTAACAAACTGCTCAACAGGATTAACAAACGTTTGGCATTTTTGGTTCAATTAGCTTTAGTGTTTACGGTGGTAATTTTAGCTAAGTGGTTATGTTTGTTAACCTATTAGCAGAGCGTTAGCTTCTTGTTTGAGTATCGGAGTTTATGAAAAGTTATAGATGGACTTGTAATTCATGCCACGCACCTAATGAGCCAACAGATTCACATTGTATGAAATGTGGTTGCTCTGCTACTGCTAGCGCGGAAGAAATCGAGGAGCATCAAAAGCCGGAAAAGTATCGTCGAAACAAGAGCGTTCACAATAGTAAAAAGTCATTGATGCCTTTGATGTTCTCACCTTATTTCTTGGCAATTTATATTTATAACGGGCACTTTGAATCAATGCTGTTCTTTTTGCTATTTGTAATGCTTTGTGTGTTCAGCAACATCAAGCTGCTAATGTTCATTGCAAAAGATAAGCCCGCTGTACTTACGCTAACTACGCTTTCAACATTGCTACTTACCGTAATTATTATTAGGTTGTATCTCATTCCCGACAGTGAAAGTGGTGTTGGTTGGGGTTTAATGGCGTACTTTGGTGTTGCAACCGCTGCGTTGATCTACATAGCTAAGAACAAGCACCTTAACCTGCTCTTAGAAAGATTTTACGCAAAAAGCTAACAAGCGCATCAAGTCGCCAAGCAAGCTTGGCTGGGACACCAAAACTACGCGGCGATTAGTTTTGGTGCTTCGCCCAAGTTTAAACCAATCGCCGCTACGTTTTGTTGCCCCTTATGCGGGCGTTGATATGATCCCCACTGTCAACACGCACGAGTCTATTCCTACCGATTAACACCGGCATAGAAAACCTGAATGAGGGACCCTTGGCAAGTAAGTGTCGGCGGTTGACCTTGCTGATATTCGCGAGTTGGTTATCGCATTACTTGTTTGCGCCTTTGGAGCCTTGCCTCAGTCTAGGTACGCGAGTTCACATCGCTTAACGCCCTCGAGGGTTGCTCTCACCGCTGCCGCCGGTCTTACTCATTCAAGTTGTTTTAACCTGTTAGCTTGTTTCTATTTCTACCCTATATGTTGGCTTTGTGGGTCAAAGCGTTGGGCAATATCCCTGATGTAACCTAGTAGCTCTCTGGCAACAGCCGTAACCACTTTGTTGTGTTCTTTGCCACGGTGTTTGAGTTGGGCAAAGCGTCGGCATAAGCGTTGTTGGGCTTGCCACGAACGCTGCTGTAAATTCAGTGATTGGTGTTGTTGGCGTATTTGTAACTCTCGCGAGACTTTGGGCGCAAAGCGATATGCCCAGGCGGCTTCGATTAGTATTCGCCTTGCATGGGTATTGCCACACTTAGTAATACCGCCTTGTTTTTGCCTGTTACCACTGGAGTATTCCGATGGGGGTTAAGCCCACAAAATTCATTAGTGAACGCGGGTTAGCAAAGCGGCGCATGTCACCCAGCTCTGCTACTAAGGTAATGGCCGATAAGAAGCGTATGCCACGCAATACCGTTAGGTATTGAACTAGCGGATACCAAGACCAGTCTTGAGCAATCACTTGTAGCTCTTGCTCAAGGTGTTGCAGCTGCTCATAACGCTCGGTAACAATGTTGATGTAGTGCTGAAAGGTGAGTTTTTTAGCAGGCTCTAAGAAATGAATATCAGCTAAGTGCCGCTTGTAGGCCTCATTCCATACTTGGCGACCCGTACAAGGGTGGCCATTGCGTAATAAGAACAATTTTAAACGCTGACGCGCTTGGCGACAATCGAGCATGGCGTCTTCACGACAACGGATTAAATCTCTGACCGCTTCATTATCAGCATTGGGGACATGAATAGAATGAACTAATCCCGCTCGCGCCATTCTCGCTAAAGCGATGGCATCGCGCCTGTCGGTTTTTACTTTATCACTGGGCGCTTTAGGGATAAGGGCGGGAGCCACTACCCAACATTCAATACCGTGTTTCACTAAATGACGATAAAGCCAAAACCCACACGGCCCTGCTTCATAAACTAAACAAAGATGAGTAGCCAAGTCTTTGTATTTTTTGATAAGTTTGTTGATAGAACGAATGTTGGTGGGAATGGTGCCGTGGAACACAGGCTCATCTCTCGAATTATCAACACAATAAGCGACATCTGTGGTTTCTTTGTGAACATCTAGTCCAATAAAAAACGTGCTAGATTTAGACATGTCGATCTCCTGTTCTGTTAAGACTTTGCATCTAACAGTGTGGCTCTAGTTTGACTAACCCACGATAAACGCAGGAGGTCGGCACTTTCACCAGGGGATCATTATGTCTAGGCAAATTTGGAGAGTGTTAACCGTGAATGATTTTGGTAAAACGGCAACTGGTCTATCTAAAAACCCGCTAGGGATTATCGCTTTAGCGTTTGTATTTGTTTATGGAATAGCTGGAATATTTACATCTCAAACTAATCTTAATAACAGTTTACTTATAGTTCTTGTCATATTTTTAGTTCTATTTCCATGCTTGGTGTTATTTGTGTTCTATTTGTTGGTAACTAAGCACCACACTAAATTATATGCACCTTCTGATTATACTGATGAAAACAATTTCATTAAAACGCTAGAAAGCAAAGTAAGCCACTTGGAAGACATCACCGCTAAAATTAATGATCTCATTAATAATCAACCTTTGTATCGTTATACAAAATTAAAAGAAGCAGGTAAGTTACTAGTCTTAGCATCTTATACTGCACCATCGTTCGACTTTTTTGCGTTTGCGGAGTCACGCAAAATAGAAAAACAAGAAATCATGGAGCAGTCTAAAGCTATTTGTGATTACGGGTGGTGCACTATAGATGGGAATCTGCTGAAAATCACAGATAAAGGTTTGAGTGAAATAGGCACATTTCAAGATATTTGCTACGGTCGAATGAGTTAATTGCCTAACAAGGCACTAAGCGGACTACCGATAGAACCGCCCGTTTACGGATGGTATTGGCCTGAAAGTGTCGTTGCCAACCCACTTGCTGTGCCACTAAACCTAACCACCACAAAATAATGTCAGCCAGTAAAGCTATCAGCAGCAGTACGTCATAGCGGCGTGGACATCGTGAGCGACTGTGGCGTAAGCCAAAACCGTATTGTGGGCTTTTTAAGTCTCGGAAGGTTTCTTCTATTTGCATCCGTTTGGCATATAACTTCGTCACTTGTATCGCATTAAAGAGTTCGGGCGGTAAATTGGTGGCGAGTACCCAAGGTTCTTTGGCTGAGCGGTGATACAGCTTCTTGGCCGAGTGATTGTTACCTGAGCGACGAGAGCGTTTATCTTTACGGTGCTTATCCTTGGATTTAAATACATATAAGTGACAGGGCATGGGCTTCTTGCGGGCGATTTGCACCGCACCTATGTAATGCGCTTTACAGCTTGCCGAATCATACAAGGTTTTAGTCAGCGCCCATTGGTCACTGAGCTGATAACAGACCTCGCCACGTAGCCTACCCAACCAATACCAGCCATAAGAGGCTACTTCTCTAAACCAGGTATTGCGATACCCCGCATCCGTAACTATCAACGGTGTACAGCCCTGAGGCAACACGCTGGCGAGTTCAAATAAGAACTGATTATGACTACGTGGTGCATTGTAATCTTTGAACTCGAAGGTGCGTTCATACAAGGTAATAGAGCGCCCTT
The DNA here is from genome assembly GCF_023238625.1 of Agarivorans sp. TSD2052. Classification (NCBI taxonomy): domain Bacteria; kingdom Pseudomonadati; phylum Pseudomonadota; class Gammaproteobacteria; order Alteromonadales; family Alteromonadaceae; genus Agarivorans; species Agarivorans sediminis. Next base: position 3,936,561 of record NZ_CP096670.1, on the reverse strand, counting down.
TAATAGAGATTGATGCTCGTAAGGTCATCATGCGTAATTGCTCACGCACATCAGCCCAATCTACTAGCACCACTGGCATGGGATTCGCCCCGCAAATCTGCCGAGCATGCCATTGGTATATCGCTAAACGTTCACTATTTAAATGATGATTAGCGAGCAAGCGGTCCATGCGTTTAATGCAGTGTTTAGGTGAGACCCTGCTGGTAATATTGCGCCCGAGTTCAGTGAGAGACAATTTGTCGCCATCCAAGAGTGATGTAGTGGCAACCATCAGAGAGTTAAGGCGTTTTTTGTGAATATTAGGGCATAGCTCAATAAGCATTTGGTGTAGAATTTGAATTTCGCGCATCCCGACTGCCTCCGTGCAGGGTTAGATAGGATTTGTTTTTGGCGAAATTAATTAGATCAAACAACGGGGTGCGCGTCTACTATATTGAATTTCCAAGGAATTATTAGGGGATTCGCTAGAGTGCGGCGTTAGTGTATTGGTGAAGTATGGTTAATAATAAGCTAAGTCAATATCAGGTAGATTCATTAAACTCACTTCTTCAAATGTCGAAGAAAGAGTTTACTCATCTAATTAAAAACATGGAGTATCAACTAAATGGGCTTGGGCAACTGCCAATAGATGAAAGCGGATCGATTCAATTGACTCAAAATCCGGCAAATTACCCTCTAGAGATGCGTGAACTTTTTGACGATATAGTTAAGTCTACCCAAAGACTTCGCGATTTAGTCGCAAGGCATGACGCAAAATCGGATCGAGCTTTGCAAATAGGCGCCAACGACTTGGGTTTAAAGCCATGTAAAATTGATTCTCAAGGTTTTAAGCATTTTGACTGTATATCAGCTGTGGACTTCCTAGACGCGTTAAATGATAAAACGGAGTTAGAGTCTGAGTATCATGCTCGCTTTGTCAAAGCAAAATCTCAAAATATTGTAGAAAAAATATTCAACGCATGGACTTTTGCATGCTTAGAAAAATCTAGTGATGACATCAAGCTTTCTAACTCTGATGTTTTTATTAATGTAGTGGCAATTGTTACTAGTTGGGATGTTGAGTTATCAAGGAAAAACGTTGGGAACTTCCTTAAACGTAGGAGGGAAAGTTGTTGAATTTTAAGTTGTGTAACTTTCCTTAGCTCTGAACTCAAATGACGCTAACATTTACCCATCAACTCAGGGGGTCAAAATGTATATAGAGTCTGTTCAATTGCTGTTGTCTACATCAACAACTAATTTAGTATTAATCTTAGCAATTTTGTTCTTGGTTACTGTCAATAGGCTCATGTGATCATACACTTAACAAAGCAATCAAGTCGGATCACAATTTGCTCTGCTACGCGCCGCAAATTTCCGGTGATGCGAGGCGTTAACTCCGATCTAACCGTACTGAATCTAATCCGAACCACCGATATTTGAGCTAATAACGTAACACGCTTTTGTCCAAAAGAAAGTTAACAACCAATCCTATGTGCTGTTAACTTTCTATGGAACGTTTTTGTAGTGATGAAAGTAACGGCTAGACGCGTCCTAGATCTTTCCGCCACTGCTCAACTTCCTCCTTTTTCCAGGCAATTCGTCGTGCGGATAAACGTACTGGTTTCGGAAACTTGTTTGCACGGTATAGACGGTAGATTGTTGAATAACTCAAACCTGTTTCTTCAACTACCTGTATTTTGTTTAGCAATGAACCATAGGGAGTTATAGTCATGTAGCTCTCCATTTTTTGTGTACTCCCTACTTATCAGTTTAATGTTTTTAGCAAATCTGCAATTATTTATATACCGTTTAGGAATATAAAACCTATTTTTTATATCTATTCGTGCGGTGATTTTCGCGCTTGTCTCTAACTTTGTTTGTCGGTTTATTTGATCCGCTACATGTGTCTTCCTAGGCTTGCATCACCAATATCAGCAGGTGTGTATTTTAGGTATACCCAAGTGACCACATTTGTCAGATGTCTACTTTCGTATTCAATAGGGTGGATATAACGTTTTGAATACAAACGTTTCATTCACTCTAGAGTTAATTGAATACAGGAGAGGGTATGTTAGGCCAGAATATTGGATATACACGAGTAAGCACTGCAGAGCAGTCAACCTTAAGGCAGTTGCATGGGTTACAGCTGGATATTGTTTTTGAGGACAATATTTCTGGCTCTGTTAAACAGCGGCCTGGTTTAGATAGTTTGCTGGCGCACATTCGAACTGGGGACGTTGTTCACGTTCATGACATTTCACGTTTAGCTAGAAATACTGGGCATTTGCTCTCCCTCGTCGAGCTATTCCTATCTAAAGGGGTATCACTACATTTCCACAGGGAAAATTTAGTCTTTACCGCTGATAGTTCCAGCCCTATGAACCAACTTCTACTCACCCTATTAGGCGCTATTTATCAATTTGAACGCGCCATGATTCGAGAACGGCAAGCCGAGGGTATAGCTCTCGCCAAAATGCGCGGCGTGTATAAAGGAAGGAAGAGCACGATCGACAAGGATAAAATTAAGCAGTGTCGCGATATGGGGTTAAGCTATCGCGATATAGCTAGGGAGCTGGATATCAGTTTATCTAGTGTGCAGCGAGCCTTGAAAAAGCCATAGCATCATGGTGTTCCTCTAACCCACTCTGAAATTTATGAGCCTCAGCGCAAAGGGCTGTAAAGGCTGAATTTCTCTTCAAAGAAAATATTTTTGAGTAAACGTGATAATTGAACCAAAAAGTTTAGCTATATAAGGTTGGTCTTTTTTTCCTCGGCAGCAAATTTGTCAGACATTCAGCTCTTGGTTTAATGGCTGGGCACTAAATCAACCGAGGAAATATGATGTTTTCAAATTTAGAAGTTGCTTTACTTGCCGCATGGCTTGAAGGCAACGACCCTGTTGCGCAAGATATTGCGTCAATGCTTGATCCATATGTTATCTACAAATTACCTAAGAAGTATTTAGAATCAATTACACCTTTTCCAGATATCGATGTGTTCAATTATATCGTTGAAATTATTAGTGAAAAGGTGAGGTTGGAGCTGGCTCGCCATCCTAAATTGAATCGAAATATTTCTTCAAATTAATGAGCGTAACAATAAGGGCTGCTGGGCGGCCCTTGTGTTTTCTCAGCCGAATTATTCAGGAGAACTCTCTATCTACAGGAGGCGTTTTTGAGTAATTCCAGAAAAAATCAAAAAAACTAGAGATTCAGTAAAAAAGGTTAAGCTATATCTGTTGCCATTCAAAAAAATAATTAGGTAACAGTATGAGTATTAATCACAAATTAACCGCCAACGTAACACTACTAAAAGACGAGCCAGTAAAACTTCTCTGTGAAGATAACAGCATTAACGACATCATTTACTCCATCGGATTAGCCCTACCACTTGAAGCAACTGACCTTGCACAACGCTTTGTGCATGTAAACGTCATTAAATCTAAACACTTGAGCCGGACACTCTGGCCTCTCGAGTCACCAGTCAGTATTTGTTTTGCTAAATACAATGACTTCTCAATAGTGGCTCATGAGATTGAGCGAGATAAGGACTATATTACAGAACAATTACGCCTAAAAGCTTTGCTTCAGTCACTGCTAGCACTACCGATAGCAGTGAAAAATCGCTCAAAAACAATTATCACGATGTATATTTTTCTTCTCCGTACAATAGGGAGTGAGCAATTAGCAATTATTTTTGATGAACCGTTTTCTATCTCTTTACTTGGGAAAATCTCAACCATTCCTGATGCAACCCTACGTCGACTAGTGAAGCATCAGCGCTTTAATCATGTCTTGCTCGAATCTTTACAACCCTTTGCTAAATCACTTAAAGCTATTACTAGTAAAGGAAAGTCTTTATCGCAGAATTTTATAGATGAACCGATTGATGACGAGCCTGAAGAGCAGGGCAGGATAAGCGGCTCAAGAGAATTGATTATAGGAGACGATGAGCATGAGTAACGCGCAACATCATATTCATCCAGATTCAATAGCTTCTGCTTTTAGGGGCACTTTTCTACAGCTAGAAAGTGCCCTGGATACTGAATTACTGGGCATTTTTGCCGTGTCGCTTTGCACTGGCCTTACGCTTCACCAACTAAGGACGTCTTCGCTTTCGATAGAGGGAGGAGAGGAAGGTAACGCTTTTGAGCTGCTCGTTACTTTCCCGCTGCCCAAACTGAAAATTGCACCTGAGCTGGTGGAATTCGTAGATGCTAGCTCAGCGCTTCGATTTTATTTGCCGAGCGTGGTTGTGCTTCAGCTAACCGCTGATTTAGAGACGCCATGGAGGGCAAATGATGTTGTTAAAGAGGCGAATAAACTGCTCAAATCTGTTGGCGTTCATCGCTCTGCAACTCCGGCTCGTTTGGCTAAAAAAGTCAGGGAGTTGATTTACAGGAAAAATGAAGGGGTTCTAGTTAAGGCATCGCTGACTCAGGCGCATTACTGTCACGAATCCAATGGTTCTTTTTTCAAACAACATTATTTGGCGTTAAGCCATTTATTAAATGAGTATCAAATTAACTTTAATCATCCTGTGGAATTAACGTCAGGATCTCAATTAGACTCATTTGCAGGCAGCAATGGCATAATGCAACTAGAAGAGGTGTCTAGTGTATTAAAGGATTTATGGCGAGAAGCCGCTGATGCATCGGATACATTTGCGCACTGCGCAAGTCTGCAAAACCGATACTTACTGCATAATGCGCTAGCGCGTCGCGCCATGTTGGTGTTTTGCTTAGCTACGTGTACTCGACATTTGAGACGAAAAGCGCCGACCATCAATGATTTTGATATTCAGAACGCGCGTGTCGCTATACTCAACAAATCCTCTGAAATTCCATATCGAATGTTGCCAATTGGCTCGCTGTTAGGCAGTGTTCTTGATGAATATTGTCAGTATTTAAATCTGTATTCGAATGATGATTTTATCGCTTCAGTGTTAAACGGCGAGAGAACGTTGTTTTTCACTTATGAACAAAGTCATACGCAGACATTACTGACGATGAAGGAGCTCAATGCTTTCTTATTTAATGGTAAAAAGGTCAATCAAAACTGGCCGCGCAAAACCGTTGTCAATTGGCTGTTTAGGCGGTTTAGTGAACCTGATGTGGCTGCGTATGTCGAACATGATAGAGAGCACCCCTGCCCGGTAGTGCTACACGCTATTGCTCATTCAGTTAACGTGTTGCTGAATACACTGATTAAATGACGACGCCGTATGAGTTATTTCATCGAGAGTTAATAGAGTCGCCACTTACCGAGAGGAGGCTGGCGGCTTTGCTCGGATTTAGTGTGATGATTAATGGCGGGGTATTTTGTCAGCGCCATTGGCAGGCGGTTATGGACGCGCTGCTAAACCGGCAAGGTGTTAGGTATTGTTCGCCGTTGCTGTGGGTTGAATACACGCTAGACCCTAGGCTTAACGGCGGAGTTGCAAATAGCCGAAACCCAGATAATACAACGCAAGCGTTACAATGTCGGTGGCATATTGACTCGACGAGTGCGCTGCTCTTAGCCCACTACTACGATGCATTTGATGAGCCATCACGTTGTTCTTGGCAGGATTGTTGTTTAACGCTAGAGCTTAAATACGATAGCTTCACCGCGCTGGCTCAGGAGGTTTTGAGCTCCTGGCAAGGCTCTACGAATACGCATTTTACACACAACATTATCAATACGCTAACCCGAAACCTAATGAGTGTAGGGCTGAGTCATGAGCAATTTGAAGCCTACATTACAGGAGATTTTTCTACGCCGCCCAGGGTGCCGGTGAGGCAGACTGTTGAAAATGTATCACCGGTTAGCGGCTCGCTTAAATTCCTGGGAAAAGGTGAGCGACGCAAGGCGGCTATCGTGCTTTTAGATAGTATAGAGCAAGGGGTGCCACTAGTCGTTGAAATGATTTTCAGTTGGTGTGTTACAAAACTCAACCGAAAAAAAATAAACGTAGAAACAGCGAGTCGATATATTAACGATGCAACGCGATTTATCGGATTGGTGTTTGAAGCGCTCGACATTAAATCTGACGAGGAAATAGCGAGTTTATCTTCGGTTCAGCTACTAAAAACGCTCAGCAAAATAAAAGGCAGTCAAAAAGCTAAGCAAAACACAGAGGCTTTTATTATGGACTGCTTTGGCAGTGAAGGGGTGAAAACCAGCGTTGTTATGCATGTAAGAGCCAGCCTGGTCCAACGCAAGACCAAGCAGGTTATGGCGAGAGCGGTTGATGGTGACATGGTTAAGGCTGTTATGCTGTGGCTCATACAGAACAATGGCCTAAGGGTTGGGGAGGTCGCCAAGATGCAGCTCGCTGATGTGCAAGTGAATAGCGACTATACGCAGACAGTAGATGTGCGACACTCGCCCAAATCTAAAGCCGGTTTGCGGACGTTTATCACTAATAACCCCTGGTTGGCGCTGTTACATGTATGCAATCAACTGATTGCGGGAGATAACCAAAAAAGCAGTTTATGGGGGCAGGGGTATAATGCCGATAAAGGCTCGCCATCAAGATTATCAGCTGAGTTTTCATCGCTCATTCAACATCTGACTAATGGCCATAACTATGGGGCATATAGCTACCGGCATACACTACCCAGCGAGCAAACAATGGCAATTTATTGCCCAGAACTAGCGGCAGTATTGGGCATGGATATCCCTGAGTTGCCCGATACGCAAAGTGTGTCTCCCGATGCGCTTCTAAAAAGCTGCTCCGTTGCGTTGGGGCACAAGCATGTTGCTACCACTATTAAGAACTACATCAATATTTTCGAATTTGTCCATTGGGATGCAATAGAAAAACAGCAGAAGGTTATTCCCAAAGCTGTGGCAAAAAGGCTACTCAACAAAGCAAGGCTAAAGCCATTAGATGGTTTTTATATCCAAAGCCGCCAAGAGGTTCCAAGCCATTCCTGGAACAGCCCAAATGCCTTGAGGCCTTATGCAGTGGCGATATTAAAGTCTCATATTAAAGTATTAACGAAGAAGTCGGGGCGACCAGTCACTCATCAGCTTAGTGTATTTCCCAAGCACGGCATGAAGTTAATAAGCTTTTGCCAGGCCTTAATGGTTGATAGAAGGTCTTTGAATATCTTGTCTTCAGAAACTTCAACAGCGCTTGAGATAGTAGAGAGCCTGAAGAAGAAAAACGCTAAAATATTTAGTAGCATTTCTCAGCAGGCTCTCACTAAAAAAGATAAGCGCTGGCTGGGTGAGTTGGTTTTGCAATTAGCTCAATGCAGACCATCAATGATTACGAGCCTGTGCTCGTTAGGAGCGCTTCTTTTACGTTGCTATTCCATTGAGGCTAAATACAGCTGGGTAACACCACAAAAGCATCAAGCTATTCAAATTGCTAATGCGTTAGACCTATGGCTCAAAAAAGATGGTGTACGCGTCGTTATTCAAGACGGCCGACGCCAAAAAAAATGTAAAACCTTAACTGCATTTCTTGAGTATATTGATAACCACTCACCGAGCCGAAAAACGCAATATTGCCTTGCGTTTACAAAACCAAAAGACGCACAAATGCGAGCTGCTGTGTTTATGTTGTTACTGCAGTACCTAGCACACTGAGCACCAAGGTGTGGCCAGATGGCACTTGTTAGTAATATCAAAAAATGCTCAGCTAAAGACTTAGCTCGCACTCGTTAGTTGTGCTCTTTCCCAACATCTAAAAAACAATAATGCGCCAAAAGCTGAGTTTATCGTATGTATTACGGCTGTTACTTGAGCGCCATATGACGCTCTAGTTGTAACTGCACGGTGAGCATAAATTTTTTAGGGCTAGCCTTACAGATAGCTATTTAATGAAGCCCGTAAACTAGCATTCTAAAAAAACATATAAATCAGCGCCTTATTGTTTATCTGTTATTGAAAAAACGATAAAAGAGCCTTATACGGCCGTCAGTTGAACGCCATATGACGCTCTAGTTGTAACTGCACGGTGAGCATAAATTTTTTAGGGCTAGCCTTGCAGTGGTCTATTTAATGAAGCTCGTAAACTAAATGTTTGAAAGTAATTTTAAATCAACATCTTAATTGTGCGTGAAGATTGAAAAGTAATAGAAGAACCTTATTCCATGTATCGCTGGGTGACACCATCAAATCATTAAGCAATTCAAATCGCCAGAGTGTTAAAACAATGGCTCAAAAATGTTGGTTCACGGCAATCGCTAAATATGTTCAATTAGACATTAGCTAAGAATGTTGTCCGTATAAGTAGGCGGATTGAAAAATTTACTGCCTAGAATCTTCGAGCTAGCTCCGCCAATAGCATAAATATCTGAGAGTCTGCTCACAATATGGTGTTTAAATTTACTTTTTTACTAGCATGTTGAGCCCACCAAGTAGGCTATTTCATTACTGAATAAGAGCTTTAGACGTGTGATAGCTCTATTTTTTTAAGCTGGTGGATTGCCAGTGTTTCATATGAGAACGTTATTGCTATTTTTGTTGTTTCCAATTGAAACATACCCAGAAAAATGACACCCATTTTCATCCTTATATTATCTCTTTAAACAAATCGAACTTTACATAAGTTCAGTATTAAAACAAAAAGGGAGCATAAAAGATGGATGTTTTTGTAGCAGAGTTATTCGGAACCTTATTATTGGTTTTACTAGGTTGTGGGGTCGTTGCCAATGTGGTTTTATCACAAAGTAAAGCTCAGAATTCAGGTTGGATAGTCATTGCCATGGGATGGGGATTTGGCGTCGGTATTGCGGTCTATGCTGCAGGCTGGGTCAGTGGCGCACACCTAAACCCCGCGGTTACTTTAGGCTTCTGGGCTATCGGTGCTGTAACAGCGGAAACCGCTGTTATTTATATCATTGCTCAATGCTGTGGCGCATTCCTGGGAGCTATAGTTCTATGGTTAGCATTTAAGCAACACTATGATGAAACAGAAGATGCAGGCATGATTTTGGCCTCCTTTTCTACTGGCGCAGCTATTAGAAACACCAAGTGGAACATTATATCAGAAGCTATTAGTACGGCTGTTTTAATGATTGGTATCTTAGCAATTTTTACTGCTAATAACGGGATTGGATCTGGCTTTGGGCCTTATGCTGTAGCCATCCTAGTTTGCACCATTGGCCTATGTTTAGGCGGAAACACAGGTTATGCAGTTAATCCAGCTCGTGACTTAATGCCAAGAATTGCACACGCGCTATTACCCATAAAGAATAAAGGTGATTCTGACTGGGGGTATGCATTGGTTCCTGTCGTTGGTCCCATAATTGGAGCTGTAGGTGGTGCTTTGTTATGGAATAACATTTTAGTTCCTATTTTCACGGCTAACCTATAGAGAATAATATTAAAGGATGTTCAGAATGAAAAAGATGATAAATAAAGTAGAAGAAGTAGTTAAACAGCAGCTACAAGGTTTTTCTATCGCTCATAAAGATTTAGAAGTTAGTTTGGACCCGATGTTTATTGTCCGAAAAAACAAAGCTCATAGTAAAGTCGCTATCATTTCTGGAGGAGGGAGTGGCCACGAACCAATGCATGGTGGTTTTGTCGGGCAAGGTATGTTGGATGGAGCTTGCCCTGGTGAAATGTTTACATCCCCAACTCCAGATCAGATGTTCGAGTGTGGTTTGAAAGCTCATTCGGGTAAAGGAGTGCTGTTTTTAGTAAAAAATTATACAGGTGATGTACTAAATTTTGAGACCTCATTAGAGTTATTAAGCGCGGAAGGAATCGAGGTACAAACCGCATTGATCGACGATGATGTAGCGGTAAAAGATAGTTTATACACCGCAGGACGGCGGGGGGTAGCAACGACGGTGTTAGCAGAAAAAATATTGGGAGCAGCAGCAGAGTCAGCCTATACACTTGAACAGCTTTCGGTATTAGCTAAAAAAATTGCTAATCAAGGCCGCTCGTTCGGTGTTGGCTTAAAGGCTTGTACCGTTCCTGCAGCGGGAAAACCTAGTTTCACTCTCGAAGATAATGAAGTTGAGTTTGGTGTGGGAATTCATGGTGAGCCAGGGATCGAGCGTCGACCATTTGATACTTGCGACGCCCTCACAGAGGACATGATGTCAGAAATTTTGGACAATACGCCTTATGTTAGAGAAGTTCGTTTATGGGATAACACTACCCATGATTGGAAATCTGAAACTTGGACTACAGAGCCTCTTCTTCAAGGCGATAAAGCAATTGTACTTATTAACAATCTCGGAGCAACTCCTGAATCAGAACTCTATATTGTGTTCCGAAAGGTGGCTGAAATTTTGGAAGAAAAAGGCATTAGCGTCGAAAGAAGTCTTATAGGTAGCTACTGCACTTCTTTGGATATGCAGGGGGTTTCCATTACTGTTCTTAATGCCGATGAAGAAATGTTGGGATTATTTGACAGACCGGTTAAAACACCTTCACTACGCTGGGATTGCTGATAAATAGTTTAAAGGAATTTGTAATGACTGTAACAAAGAAACAAATAGTGTCTTGGCTAGAAAGGTCGATTGAAGTCTTTAGCGCACAGCAAGACTTGCTCACATCTTTAGATCGTGAAATAGGCGACGCAGATCACGGCTTGAACATGAATAGAGGTTTTAAAAAAGTTAATGAAAAGTTGCCAAGTATCTCGGACAAAGATATCGGTACTATTTTAAAAACAACCGGAATCACTTTGTTATCAAGCATTGGGGGGGCGAGTGGGCCGCTATACGGTACATTTTTTATTCGTTGCGCTTCACTTGTTATGGCCAAAGAAGAGCTTAGTCTAAGAGACCTTACTGAAATGCTCCAAGGTGGCATTGATGGGATTAAGGATCGTGGAAAAGCTGAAATCGGTGACAAAACAATGATAGACACCTTTAGTGGAATTCTTAGTTCTTTAAAACTCAATCAAGGAAAAAGGGTAGTTGAGGCCATAAACCTTGCTGCAGAAGCGGGGGAGGTTGCTACGAAATCTACGATTCCTATGATTGCGAAGAAAGGTAGAGCTAGCTATTTGGGGGAACGATCTATTGGTCATCAAGACCCTGGAGCTACTTCAGCTTCTTTATTGTTCAATTGTCTGCGTGATGCGGTTAAATAACATTTTGGGAACTGGCCAACTTTGTTGGCCAGTGAAGGATAAATATGATTAGTATTGTTGTTGTATCCCATAGCTTAAAGCTTGCCGTAGGTATTTTGGAACTGGCTGCTCAGATGACTCACGGGAAAATAAAACTTGTATGTGCGGCAGGAGTTGATGACCCTGAAAACCCTATTGGTACAGATTCAGTTGCGATTTTAGAGGCTATTGAATCAGTTTATTCTGAAGACGGGGTGCTTGTTTTTGTAGATATTGGAAGCGCAATCTTAAGCACAGATATGGCTTTAGAGTTGTTAGATGCGGAGAAAGTTAAAAATGTTCATGTCACTGCGGCTCCTATTGTAGAGGGTACTATATCTGCAAGTGTCGCGGCGGCCGCAGGATTAAGTTTAAATGAGGTCATTGACGAGTCTCACTTGGCGTTGCCTAGCAAGCAAAAACAGGTGGCAGAGAAAAATAGAGAAGAGTCAGTTGTGCTTGATTTCAAAACAACAGAAATCATACCAAATCGTAATACTGTTTCTGTTACTACAGAGGTTAAAAACCCTCATGGTATTCACGCTAGACCAGCATCAGCTATTGTATCTGCAGTAGCGAGCTTTGATGCAGTAATAACCTTGAAGAATGGAAACAATGAGGTAAACGCCAAGAGCATTAATAGTATTGCATTACTCGGTGCTAAAAAAGGAGACAGGGTGGTTTGCTCTGCTTCTGGCAATGAGGCCGCAGCAGCCATAAAAGCATTTGAGCTATTAGCTTCTAACAATTTTAATGAAGATATTGGTCAGTCGAAGGAGCCTCTAATTAACGATGATGGGAATGGGTATTTGAATAGAGGTTGGGGTGGCGAGAGCAAAAATATAGATGGGTGTATAAAAGGAGTACCGGCATCTAAAGGAATAGCGATAGCCCCCATTTCTTTATTCCAAACTACTATGCCTAAACCATCTCATCGAAAAAGCCTGGGTATTGAATTTGAAAGAACTACTTTTCTGAAAGCCAAAGAAAAGGCGATTGAAGGATTAAAGCTCTTAGCGGCCAAAACTGTAAAAGAAGGTGCAACAAATCAAGCTGAAATTTTTAATGCCCATATTCAGATGCTAGATGACCCTTTTTTGGATAATCAAATAAGTGATTTGTTAAACAGCGATATAGATATTGAAACAGCTTGGGAAATCGTGGTCACTCGGACAGCGAAAGCCTACGCTGATTCCAGCAGTGATTATATGCAAGAGCGCGCTAATGACATTCTTGACATAGGTAAACGGATTATGCTTTTGCTACTTGATATTGATGAAGTCAAAATTGAGTACTCCACCCCCATAATATTAGTGGCCGATGATCTAACTCCATCTGATACAGCGCAATTAGATCCATCTTTCGTAAAAGGTCTAATCTTGGCGAAAGGCGGCCACACTTCACACTCTGCAATACTTGCTCGCTCCTTAGGTATTCCGGCTATTGTTGGAGTGAACGGAACAAAATCTTTGGTAAATGGAGATATCGTTATTATGGACGGTATTACCGGCTCAATAATGCTCAATCCTGCTAAAGAAGATATAGATGGCTATCGAATCCAAATTGAAGCGGATGAGAGTGAAAAACGACAAGCCATACAATTAGCTAAGCAAGCCGCTAGTACGATTGATGAACAGTCTATTGATATATATGCCAATGTGGCAACTTTAAAAGATGTTGATGATGCTCTATCTGGCGGTGCCGAAGGTATCGGGCTATTGAGAAGTGAATTTCTATTTATGGATAGAAGTGAAATGCCCAGTGAAGAAAGTCAGTTCGAGTTCTACTCAGAAGTCGCTTCCGCATTCAATGGCCAGCCGGTAATCATACGTACATTGGATATTGGCGGTGATAAGCCTTTGAGCTATTTGCAACAAACTGAGGAAGATAACCCATTTTTAGGCTCTAGAGGCATTAGGCTGTGCCTGAATAACAAGATGGTTTTTGAAACTCAACTTAAAGCACTGCTTCGCGCTACAGCAAAAAATAGCAATATTGAAATAATGTTTCCCATGATTGCGACCTTTGAAGAGCTTAAAGAGGCTAAATCGCTACTCAATGATTGCCATCGTGATCTGGTAGCTAAAGAGGTTGCTAGCAAAATTCCCAAGGTGGGAATTATGATCGAGCTACCTTCAGCGGTTGTTATTGCAGATCAACTGGCAAAAGAAGCCGATTTCTTCAGTATTGGTACAAATGACCTTACACAATATGTGATGGCTGCAGACCGCGGGAATGAAGCTGTTTCGTATTTAGTTTCTGGAGCACAGCCTGCCGTCTTAAAAATGATATCTATGACAGCAGAGGCAGCAAGAAAAGCTAGTATCCGTGTCGGCATATGCGGTGAGCTTGCTGGAGATGATCGGTTTACAGAAACATTTGTGGGCTTAGGTATTGACGAGCTTAGTATGAGCCCTATTAGAATTGCTGAAGTAAAACAAACGATAAGAAAGTTAAGTAAAAAAGATGCAACAAATAAAGCTCAACAGATTTTAGAGTTAAATAGCTTATCAGAAGTTATAAAAGTGTTGTGATAGATATGATTATGGAAAGGTAGTGGTAAAGATCATCACTACCTCCTTTGGGATTATTTTATGAAAAATCTTAATTTTATAAATAAGTTTTACATTTTAAGCCTAGGGTTTGTTGTCTTAAGTTGCTTTTTGTATATTGGCGGATTTAGGCCTGTACTGTCTATTCAGCAAGTCATGAGTATATTTAGTGTTGCTCTAGTGGCCATCTTAGCTATTGTTTTATATAAAACTACTTCTATCGTAAGTGCTTTGTTATCTAAGATTGATAATGAGCTCGATAATAATGATGGGGGAAAGGTTGGTCAGAGGAATTTATTTATGATGCTTCCTGATCTTCATACCAAAACGATGTTGCTTATCGATGTTTTTGGTAATTATGTTAATGAAAAGGAGGCTGAGATAAATACTCACTTGGTGTGTGTTGAGGAATTGAAAAAATCTATTGAAACACTAACGGAAAGCTACTTATGTATCGAGGCGAGAGAGAGGGCTTCGCTTAAGGTGGTGGAGGATTTTGAGTCGTTACTTTGTGTTCTAAAAACTAAAGATAACCTATTAAGGGAAGATGTTTTACTTAGTTACAATAAGATTTGTCAATTGAATAAAGAACTACAAGATATAACATCGAAAGTCCATTTATTATCTATATCGGTAGGTGAGGCAAATGATGTGATATCTAAGGTCGAAGGAGAAGTTATTAATATTTCAACTACTCTGGAGGTTATAGATGGAGTTGCTAAGCGTGTCAACCTTTTGGCCTTAAATGCTGCAATTGAGGCTGCCAGAGCGGGTGAGCGAGGCAAGGGGTTTGCTGTTGTTGCCGATGAGGTTCGTCACCTTGCACAAAAGACCCAAGATAGTACTACTGAGATTCATAGGGTATTAGCACAACTACAGGCTGGCTCAGAAGAAGCTGTGAATGTAATATTTTCTAGTCAAGAGCGAAGTGGTGAAGTAGCCTATTTGACTAATTATTCCTGCGAAACATTGAATGAAATCGAGCTGTCTATCGGCAATATTCTACATGAAAATTAATTCTTAATTCTCAACTTTTAATTATTATAATATATATAATATTTCTCTCTGCTCGGTTTCGTCTTGGCTTGCTTTTGTTTTCATATTATTTCCTTCGGCGGGCTAGCCTTCGTAGGTTTAAATAAAAAATGTATAAAGTTAATTTTAGGGGGTAGATAGGGTGTGCACGGCTCTAAATGCTTTGGAGGCTTTTTAGTCTTTTACATAATTAATTCTCAATTCCTTTCTATTCCCCCTCTCCTCCTAGTTAACCATAATTTGTTAGTGATTGTTTTTAAATTTCTGTTTTTTATGAAAGCTTGGGGTGAGTCACATTTAGGGTTTGTTTCAAAAGGATTATTTATTTTAGCGTTCTGTTTCTCGATGGAACATCTTGATGTTGTAGTAGGGATTTGTATGCTCGATGTCACGTTTAAAGTAGCTTTTAATGTTTGATTTGTATGTTTGTTTTTGTTTTTGTTTGTTTTTGTTGTTGGGCTTTTAATGTGATCTTGATTGTATAATCCTATGCTTTTTTATCTAAAATAAACTCTTGTTCACTTATGTTTTGTGTTGAGTGGTAAACGGTGATTGCTGTCTATGGCAAGGTTGTTGTTATATTTAAGCAGTTTCATGATTAATTATAGATAAAGTTGAGTGTGTTATGCTGAAGTCAATTAGATTTGTATATACAGCCTATTTTTCATTTTTTATATTGTTAATAGCATTAGTAACCTCTGTTGGTATTTCTGTTCTGGTTTCCCCTAAACTCAATGAGAATGCAATAAATATAGTAGAATCCAAATTGGATTTATTAGAGTCTGAGTTTTTGGGTGAACTAAATAAAGTTAACTCCCAACAGCTAGCCATCGCTCAGCTTACTTCAGAGCTTCCTGGTAGTGGAATAGACATACTTCTTCCCTCGCTTATTGATCAATATGGCGATTCCAAAATAGAAGGAGGTGGAATATGGCCGATTCCTTATATTCGTTATACTGATGTTGAAAAATCCAGTACATTTTTTACTCGTAATAATAATGGGAGTCTTGAATATAATGCCAGTTGGAATACACCTGAGTCTGATAGATATTACGAGTCTGTTTGGTTTATTGCCGGGAAGGATGCCCCTAAAGGACAATGTGCTTGGGTTCCCGCCTACAAAGACTTCGCCAGTGTAGCACCTCGAACATCTTGCTCAATGGGGATTTATCTACCCGGTGGTGATTTTTATGGCGTTGGTACAATTAATGTTTCTCTAGGTTTTTTTGATGCCAGAGCAAAAGAAATGGCGAAGGAGCTAAATAGCCAAATTCTAATTGTTGAAAAAGACGGGAAGATTGTTAACAACCTTGATAGTGTCAATAAAGAATTAGTACTTGAAAATCTATCTTCAATTACTTCTATATCTCCTTTTGCAAAATCATTAAAAAGCATACTCGAAGCCGAGTTAAACCTTGAAGGTGAAAGCTATGGATTTAAGGATACATCTGGTATTCAGATGTCTATTTTTGTAAAGGAGATTAAGGGGACTCCTTGGATACTAGCAATAGCAATGCCTAATGAACTTATTCATCAGCAAACTCAAACTGTTATTCGTTCATTAGCCACCATTCAATTACCGTTAGCTCTATTTGTGATTTTGTTTGCATTTTTCACTTTTACAAAACTGTCGTCAAGGTTAGTTCTTCTAAAATCAAAAATAGACTTATTATCAAAAGGTAATGCGGATCTAACGGCTAGAGTAGTTGTGAATGGTAAAGACGAAGCTGCGCTAATTGGGCAATCGGTTAACAATTTTATAGAATTCTTACATTCAATTATGGTGATGGTTTCTACTTCCTCAAAAGAAATTTCCGATTGTGTTTCTCGTGTTGAAGAGCAGGTTCGAAGCAATCAATCAGTTATTCAAAAACACAGTGTTGAGACGGCGCATGCCGCAACTTCAATAGATACCATGAAAACGACGGCTGAAACAGTAGCATCTAACGCTAATGAATCCGCTTCGTTTACACAAAAGGTTAACAGTGAAGCAATTGGTTCAAAAGCGACTGTAAATATAGCTTCCGACAGCGTTAAAGGGCTACTGGATAATGTAAATAGTACTTACGGAGATGTTGAAAACATGAACGAAAGTACCAAGAAAATTGCTGAAGTCTTAAAGATTATTGGCGAAATCGCAGAACAAACCAATCTCTTAGCCTTAAACGCTGCAATTGAGGCCGCTCGTGCCGGCGATCAAGGGCGCGGATTTTCAGTCGTTGCTGATGAAGTTCGCGCATTAGCCGGTCGTACACAGAGCAGTACAAATGAAATTAAGAATATGATTAGCCAATTGGAAAATGGAGTTTCGTCAGTCGTGAACGCGATGGATAAGACGAAAGAAAGTTGCCAGGATACATCTCGTAATACCGAGCAAGTTAATATTAAGATAGATAATATTAGCTCTTCTATAGAGCGGATAAGTATACTAAGTTTTCAAATGGCAGAAGCAGCTGAAGAGCAGAAAATTGGTACTGAGCAAATTGATAGTATTATGTCTCACATAAAGAAAATTGCAGATGACATCACTCAAAGCGCTAATGTATCGATGGAGAGCACAGGTGCCTTATCAAATGCAAACAACCAACTAGTAGATTTAGTGAATAAATTTCATTTATAGCTTTGTGTTATGGCTTTCAAATTGATTTGGAACTGGCGAGGTAATGCACATTCTCGCCTTTCAGCGATCTGAACGTTAAACTGCAATAATCAGGTTACATTATGGGCAAAGCAAAAGGCGATATCGTTAACTGGGAACAATTCAACAAAGCCTTAACTCAACGAGGCTCAATCACTTTCTGGATAGAAGATTTTGCTATGAAGCAATGGTACAACAATACGCCTACAGGTCGCCGTGGGCGCAGTAACACCTATAGCGATATCGCCATTAGCACTGCATTGATAATAAAGAGTGTGTTTAAACTCCCGCTTCCTGCCTTGGAAGGCTTCATCAACTCTCTACTCCAACTCATGGATGTTGACCGTAAATCACCTGACTACAGCTGTACTAGTAAGCGAGCACAAACTGTTGCGGTAAATTATCGGCCACGGAGCTGTGGTCCGGTCAGGCATATAGTGATTGATTCAACAGGCCTCAAAGTATTTGGTGAAGATGAATGGGATATACGTAAGCACGGCAAGGAAAAGCGACGTACTGCCAGAATGAAAAAAACAATCGGGCTACCATGAGCGGTCATTATCCGAGACTGCCATGTATTGGTGTAAACTGCTGATAGGTGGAAAACTGATTTTTCGGAATTACAACGCCCACAAAGAAAGTAAGTTGTGAAACAAGTTTATTTACACAGCCTTTATTTTTCTTTAGACGGAATCCGTTGATATGTATGATCTAACCAATAGCCACAAAAGACGTTGGGGTGGTAGCCAGCATTTTATCTATAGTTTCTTATTCAAATTATAGATTGGGAATTGTTTGTAGAGCTGATTTTCCAGGTTATATTTTTAATGTAAGGTGATCGTTGTCACAATATTAACTCAAGACTTTCACTTGAATACCTACATATGGCCTACTCCGCCTTCCATCTCCACGAATACTTATCACTCAGAAGATGATTTAGCTCAAAACAAAAAGTATCTATAACTCCAGATGTTCCATTTGGAAACCTTTTGGGTCATATAATTGTTTCTAAATGAAACAATTATATAAAGATGACGGTATTTATTTTAGGCATATTATATCCATCACATTCAAAGAATGATTACGTTAAATCAAAGTGAAGGAAATATACGATGTCTCAGTTGATAGTTAATTCGAAAGAATCCTGGGTGGCCGACTCTATAGATGGAAGTCTATACACCAGTAAATACAACAACATATCTAAGATTGAGTTTGGCGATGGCTCAAATATTGTTGCCCGAAACGATTGGGATAAAAGTAAAGTCGCGATAATCTGTGGAGGAGGCTCGGGTCACGAACCTGCTCATGCAGGATTCGTCGGTAAAGGTATGTTAACAGCCGCTGTATGTGGAAACATATTTGCGGCCCCAAATGTAGATGCGGTCTTAAACGCTATTGTGCACGTTACGGGTGATGCCGGTTGCTTAGTTGTCATTAAGAATTATACGGGAGATCGCCTTAACTTTGGTCTGGCTTGTGAAAGAGCTAAAGACATGGGGTTAAAAGTAGATATGGTCATCGTGAACGATGATATTTCTATCCCTAGTAATCCTCAACCTAGGGGCATTGCCGGTACCCTATTTGTTAACAAGCTAGCGGGCTTCCTTTCTGAAAAAGGAGAATCGCTAGAGTCCATCAAAGAAAATGTTCAGAAAGCAATTAAGGATACTCATAGTATAGGAGTGGCCATTACTAGCTGTAATTTGCCTGAACAAACATCCGATAAGAGTATCTTGCCGGGTACTGCTGAACTTGGATTGGGTATTCATGGCGAATCTGGTATCGAAGTTATTCAGAATATTAAGTCCAAGTTACTCGTTCAAGTAATGATTCAGAAATTGCTTTTGGCGCAAGAGGACTCGCAAGCACCCTTGGCTGTAATTATTAATAATTTGGGAGGTTTATCTCCGATTGAAATGAACGTCGTTGCAAAAGACATATTTGAGTCTGAGTTATCGAATCGAATTAAGCTGGTCGTTGGGCCAGATACGTTGATGACCGCTATCGATATGAAAGGGTTTTCGATTTCTATTCTTGCCCTAGATGAAGTACGTCATGAAGCTCTGATAGCGGAAACACAAACTCAGGCATGGTCAGGGGCAAGGGAGCCACATAGTCGTTCAGTTTTAAATAGTGTAAATCATGCTAAAAAAACTCAGTACGAACCTTCAGAAAATGATCATGTGAAAGGTATTTTGCTTCGCGTGTGCAATAAAATTGTTGGTATGGAAGAGTCTCTCAATAATCTTGATGCAATAGTTGGTGATGGGGATACAGGTTCGACATTCGCTGCTGGAGCTAAGTCTATTCTTCGCAGAATTGATTTAAATGACTTACCTTTAAATGATACAGCGCTTTTACTTATGGTCATCGGAGAGAAGTTGTCAAAAAGTATGGGGGGATCATCAGGCGTATTGCTTTCAATATTTTTCACGACTGCCAGCCGACATTATTCAATAAGGAATTGCTTAGTGTCTGCTTTCCAAGCAGGTTTGGCTACAATGATGGAATACGGAGGAGCTAAGGTTGGAGATCGGACGATGATTGATGCTTTGTATCCCGCGCTTGAAGCATGGAAAGAAAAGGGTTTTTCTGCAGCGGTTCTTGCTGCTGCAAATGGAGCAGAAGGGACGGTTGATATGACAAAAGCAAAAGCTGGCCGTTCTTCATATTTGAGCACCGCTTCTTTAATAGGTACGAAAGATCCCGGCAGTTATGCGATTGAAATGATGTTTAAATCGGTGATCGATTAGTACCTTTATGCTCAGAATATAAAGTTCTGAGCATTTTTTTTAGAGGAATCATGACTACTTATTTAAAAGTAACCAAGGATATATGGGCTGAATTTGTCAGTGATACTGTGCTTAGTGACCGTATTGCAGGGATTGACCCCTCATTACTTCAGACTTGGAATCGCTGTAAACGTCAATTGTCCTATAAACAATGGATCACCCCGCATTATGCGAAAGGGATATCTTTCGAAGCAATAAAAAAAAATAAAAATGGTTTTCTGAATTTTTCCATTCCCGTTTTGGAAGATGTATTCGAACATTTGGAAAACGAAAACTGTTCTTTGCTTCTTACTGACGAGACAGGATGTACACTATATTCAATTTCTACTCCGCTAATGAAAGAAACACTATCTGAATTGCGCATACAAGAAGGCAGTTATTGGAAGGAAAGTAGCATGGGAAACAACGGTGTATCCACAGCTATGCAACAAGGTATCTCAGCGAGCTCCTGCGGTTTCGAACATTATAATCAAGCCTTACATAAGCTAGCAATCTACAGTTCACCAGTGATTGATAGTTCAGGTAAGGTGCATGGTTCGGTGTCTATGCTCATTCCAAGTCAACACAGCAACGCTTTTTCTACTGCTTTAATTCACTCGGTATCAAAAGATATTTCAAGTCAAATACAAGCTGACACAATGCTAAATGAGTCAAACCAGTATTTGTCCGAGGTTAACGTCTTGCTAGAAGGTGTAGAGGAAGGCGTGATCTCTTGGTACACAGATGGCGTCATTCATTATTTGAATACGAAAGGAGCGGATTTATTGTGTTTGCAAAAATCAGATTTAGGGAATGATGTAAACTCATTATTGAAGTTCCCGCAGCAAGCTAAAAGAGCTATACGTAAAAGAAAGTCTTTGGAATTATTTGAGACAACAATTGAATCGAAGGGAAAACTAATTTCGCTGTTGATGTCTATTAACGTTGTCAAAAGCGCTGACAATTCGACTCACTGCTTTATTGCATTACTTTACCCGCTCAGAAAGCTTCACGATCTTGTTAATCGTCATAATGTTAATTGCGCTAGGCACTCCATTGATGACATTATTGCTGAATCTGACACAATGAGTAGAGTAAAACGCCAAGCGAAACAAATTGCGAAAACGACTACGCCTATAATGATTCAAGGGGAGGATGGTTTAGGTAAAAGTCATTTAGCAGAAGCTATACACAATTTAAGCAATCGAGCAAAAGGGCCTTTTGTATCCATTAATTGTGAGGCTATTCCACATAAAATGATACTGAATGAATTTCTCGGTAACCGACGAAATGCAGAGAATGCTACTCCATCTAAATTGGAACTAGCGAATGGGGGAACTCTATTTCTTGATCAAGTGGAGTACTTACCAAAAGAGGCTCAGGCGACTCTGGTTCAAGTTATGAAAACGGGATTTCTCAATCGAATTGACGGCTATATAATCCCTATCGATATTCGTGTCATTGTCACTTCTTGTGTTGACCTCGTTCAGCACGTTGAACAAGGTAGGTTTAGGAAGCAATTAATGCTTGAATTACAGGCGTGTACTATTCAAATCCCTCCATTAAGAGAGCGACAAAGCGATATTCCGCAATTAGTTAAGACAAAGCTTTCTCAAATAGAGAGTTTTGTGTCATCTCAAATCGATATTAGCGATGAATCCATGGAGCTCTTGTGTTGTTATCATTGGCCTGGAAATCACAGAGAGTTACAAAATTGCATTGAAAGGGCGGCGAGTTTTGCAAAAGACAATAAAATTCAAGCGAAAGACCTTCCTGAAATACTGACAAATTTCATTGGCATTAGACAGCAAGGTGATGAAGTGCAGAGTGCGATATCAATTAGTGATGCCGAAAAACAAGCAATTATTAGGGCCGCTATTTTGTGCAATGGACGGGTCTCAAAAATGATAGTGGAATTGGATATTGCTCGAACGACTTTGTGGAGAAAACTCAAGTTCTTTAAAATAGATTTGTCCGACTATAAGTAAAGCTGTTGGGCTTACCAATAGCCTTTTTTAGAATGCTTTGCAGTTGGGATACTCTTCTCCATTCAAACTATAGTGACCGTGTTTTTGTTAGTTTTGAGCTGATCATCGTACAAATTTGGCTAATTAGCCAATGCTATTGGTGGAAGTCGGGTATAAATAGGGGTATGTATTTTTACGGTTTTTTTTAATTAAATTAAATCAATGGTTTATTGTGTGGTGGGCGGCATGATGTAATCATCGCTCCAGCTATTCATAGAAACTCATAAAGTTTCTTAAAGCCCGTAAGGCATTGCTTTACGGGCTTTTTTATTTAAGTCGAACAGTCATTGTGGCTTAAGTGTGCGCGCCATAGCTTTATTCTCGAGGGGGGGGAAAGCCTTAGCTGAGTTGTCATCTCATTCTTGGCTCCCTAGGCGGCGCTAATCTTGAAGCCGGGGGATCTTCTACCGTACTTCGTATAACGGCTGTTCTTTTCTATTGACCAATGATCACTCATACTGAATGATAGTGTTAGTGACTGATTTTAATTGGCATTTAGCCGATAGGGAGAACCTGTTATGCGATTTTTGTTGGTAAGTAGTTTGTTTTTTTGTACTTACTTCGCTCAAGCGGAACTAGCAAAGCCACATGATGAACCCATTTTAACAGTCGCAGGGGTGATTCAAAACAGCAACAATAATGGCGTGGCAGACTTCGACTTAAAAATGTTGCAGAGCCTTCCTCAGCACACTATCGTCACTCGAAACCCTTGGGTTGAAAGCCGTCATCATTATAAAGGCCCCAAAGTCGCAGATATATTAGAGTTGGTTGGTGCGCAATCTACCGAATTAGTATTAGTGGCCTTGAACAACTATGAAGTAGAAATAGAGTTTGCCGATATTGCCGAGTATCAGCCTATCTTGGCTTGGTCTGATAACGATAGACTGATGCGAGTGAGAGACAAAGGACCATTGTGGCTGATGCTACCCATTGACCAGCACCCTGAGTTGCTTCAGATGCCCTATAATGATTTTATGATATGGCAACTACGCAGTATAGTGGTTAAATGATACGTTTCTCTTTAAATAGCTTACTTAAACTGCCGGCAAAATATAAAAAAGGCTTACTGTCATTAGTGGTGTCGCTGTTTATTGTCAGCGCGGTCATCTGCGTGTATCAGCTGCGGCATATTATTCAAATCTTAGAATCCCCCAAATCAACCACCTCGTGGTCGGTGGTGCAATTGCAAATGGAGCATCGGCGTTTTATTAACGAGCTACAGCTTTATCGCTTAGACGGTACTACGCTATCTCAGTTAATGCTGCGTTATGATATTTTGTGGAGCCGTTTTCCGGTTTTATTAGAAGGCCAAGAAACCGCCGGTTTTCAATCAATTCCTAGTGCTATTCAGTTGGTACGGGAGTTGTTTAAAGAAATCCAAAGAATAGAACCGTTATTGCAAGCGCTGCCGCCTGGTCACGAGAAATTTGAACAAATAGTCGATCGTCTTGAGTTTTACTCCTCTCCCATTAACAGCTTGGTAAATAAAGAGTTTCAGCGTAATAGCGAGTTTGATCTGAAAACAGACATCAAGTTACTGCAACTACAGCTTATTTTATCGTTTTCAATTGGCGCTTTGCTGATTTGTGGCTCTATCCTGATTGTGTTGATTGTTCGTGAAAACCACCGAAATAGATATTTAGCTAACCATGATGTGCTTACTGGTTTACCTAATCGGGCAGGCTTACGCGAATTTATCGCGAGCCTCAATCAAGACAAACGCGATTACGCGATCATGGTGCTCGACCTTAATGGTTTTAAGGGGATTAACGACAGTTATGGCCATGAATACGGCGACCAAATTCTAAATCTGGTTGGGCAAAGATTAGATGGGCAAATGCGTCACTGTGATTTTGCGGTACGTTTAGGCGGTGATGAATTTGCGATAGTGCAAACCCGTGTTCGCTCCATAGAGGATTGTTCTGGTTTTGCTCAACGATTGATTAATGTGATTGAAAAACCGATGTCTTTGGAAGGGCGAGAGTGTTTTGTTGGCACTAGCATAGGTATCAGCACCGCTTTAGATAGTGACGATGATTGGCTAACTATTCTAGGGCAGGCCGATACGGCAATGTATCAAGCCAAACATGAGGTGAGGGGCAGTTCGTGGCAGTTCTTTGAGGGAGAGATGCAGTTAGCAAAAGAGCGCGAACAACAACTGCTGAGCCAGTTCCGCGAAGCTCTCGAGCAGCAACAGTTATGTTTGTTTTATCAACCCATTGTAGACCTATCCACAGAAAAAGTGGTGGGCGCTGAAGCACAGGTTCGTTGGCAGCACCCTACTTTTGGTTGGGTAGAGCAGGCTGAATTGGTGGATATCGCGCATGCGTGTGGTTGTGTCGTCATTTTAGAATCTTGGGTATTAAAGGTCGCAACTCAGCAGTTGAAACGTTGGCATCATGGGGTAAGCCCACATTTACAACTCGCGGTGTCTATTTCCTCAACGACCTTACATGGCGAACTACTGGTTTTAGTCAATAAAGTGTTAATAGAGAGCCGAATATTACCGCATCGTTTGATCATTAATATTATTGATAGTGATAAACACATGTTATTGAGCTGTGTAGACGCAATTCGTGAATTACGGCGTATCGGGGTCAGCTTATGCTTAGATAATTTTGGCAGTGCGGAGTGTCCGTTAGAGTTGCTGAATCACCTGCCAGTACAATATTTGCGAGGAGCTAAGTCTTTAATGGCTGATTTACTCACCTCTCCAGATAAGCAACCAATGCTAACCGCTACGGTGATGTTTGCTAATCGCTTGGGGGTTAAATTGATTGTGCCAGGTATTGATAACGAGCAACACTTAGCTCAGCTAAAAGCGATTACTAAAGATGTGTATGTGTTGGGTTCGGCCTTTGCTTCATGGGCGCCAGCCGAAGAGTTTTCACCGTATCTACGAAATTTGTCGCTAAAAGATCCTAGCGAATAAAGGGCTTAAATTCGGCCAGTAATTTGTGAATTTGCTCTAGCTTAGCCACCATTATTTTTAACTGCGTGACAAAGTGTTCGTCGTCTTGGCACTCTTGTAGGAGCACCAAGTCACTGGCTAGTTCTTCCACGTAAGGTAGAAACTGTCGGTGTTGTTGCTTAAACAAGTCACCTTTGAATAGCCCGTTAAATTTGGCGCTGCCCTGTTCTTGAAGTTGTTTGAGTACCGCGTCAGCATCGATAGCTTTGTGGTAAATATCTTTAAGGTTTATTTGAATCTGCTCTACGAGCTTAATTTTATCCATGGGCACAATCACTACTTTTTTGTTTAGTATACGTTAGCTGCAAATGCTTTACAGTTTTAGCCAGCAGACTAAGCTAATCACTTAGTTTAGCTCAAACCAATATCTATCGGGGTTTTACTGGATTTTCCCGCTTGCTCTCGAGATAAGCGAGGCACCAAATAGCCTGGCAGTAGTTTATACAGTTGGCGCATTATCGCTACTGCCTTTTCTTCTGAACTATCAAAATGCGCCGCGCCTGCGACTTTATCTAACAGAAATAAATAGTAGGGCATGATGTGGCTAGCAAACAATTGCTCACTGAGTTTGGCCAAGGTATCAGCATTATCATTGATACCTTTTAGCAGTACCGCTTGATTTAACAAGCTAATGCCTGCTTTATGCAGCCGTGCATAGGCTAAACGCAATTCATCATTTATCTCATTAGGGTGGTTAATATGGCTAACCATCACACATTGCAAGCGCGTATCTTGCAGTAAGCTAACCAGTTCATCAGTAATTCGGTTGGGTATCACTACGGGTAAGCGACTGTGAATTCGCAAACGGCGTAAGTGAGGTATTTGTTCTAGTTGGCCTACCAGCCAGGCGAGTTGCTGATCATTGGCCATAAGTGGATCACCACCACTAAAAATTACTTCATTAATGTTCTTGTCTTGGCGAATGTAATCGAGGGCTTGCTGCCACCCTGCTTTATTGGGGCTGTTGTCTTGATAAGGGAAGTGGCGCCTAAAGCAGTAACGACAATTCACTGCGCAACCACCTCTAACAATAAACAGCACTCGACTTTGGTATTTATGTAGTAACCCTGGGACAGCCGATTGATGCTCACCTAAAGGATCTTCGGTAAAGCCTGGACTGGCTATAAACTCTTCAGCTAAAGGTAACACTTGCAGTAATAATGGGTCTTTAGGGTTACCTTTCTCAATCCTGTTCACAAAACTCATGGGGACTCGCATTGGGAACAATTTGCGTGCTTCAATGTCTTGTTGATGGTTTTCAGGGGCTAATTGTAAGCGTTTTAGCAAATCTTTGGGATTTGTGATGGCGTTTGCCAGCTCTTTTTGCCAATTACCCTGCACAGCGAGGCCGTTTCGCGGTATTATTCGCACCATTGAAATTGAAATTACCTTGTAAGTAGAGGAACAAATGGCGTCATATAATACCAGTGAATTCAAAGGCGGGCTAAAAATAATGCTCGACGGCGAGCCTTATGCAATTATCGAGAACGAATTTGTTAAACCTGGCAAAGGCCAAGCCTTCAGCCGAGTAAAAATGCGTCGTTTATTGACCGGCAAAGTGTTAGAGAAAACCTTTAAGTCTGGCGATACAGTCGAAGCTGCTGACGTCATGGATCTTGAGTTAGCCTTCTTATACAGTGACGGCGAGTTTTGGCATTTCATGAACAATGACACCTTTGAGCAAATCGCTGCAGATGAAAAAGCGGTAGGCGATAGTGCCAAATGGTTAGTTGAGCAAGATTCGTGTGTGATCACCACGTGGAATGAGAATCCGATTTTAGTGACTCCGCCAAACTTTGTAGAGTTGGAAGTGACAGAAACCGATCCAGGTTTAAAAGGTGATACCGCCGGAACCGGCGGCAAACCAGCGACCTTAAGCACGGGTGCGGTAGTGCGTGTGCCTTTGTTTATTCAGATTGGTGAAGTGGTAAAAGTAGATACACGCAGCGCTGAATACGTAGGCCGCGTGAAATAGCCACTATTTTTCTCGAAAAAAAAGGAACCTATGGTTCCTTTTTTTATTTCTTTTATAGCGTGTTTACTGGTTGATTCAACCAATAACGCAGCACAAGATTATCTTTGTTAGTTGAATAAAATATTGTAATAACAGTCTTTGATTTAAATCAAATTTGTATTTTGCGCATTCTCTGTTTGTCTGCAATGCTTAATCCATGGCTTATTAATGATAGGAAGGTTACCTAATGGATATTGTCTTAGATTCAGCCGTTGAGCATATAAACAAGCGCTACTCGAACAGAATTAGTTTTGCCAAAGGCGGCGGAGATTACCCAACAGGGGTCTTTGAGCAATTGGCTTGCAAAGAAGCTGAGTTAGACATGCTTAAGCAGCGTGAGCAGCAATTAGAGCTAGATATTGCAGCCTTAAAGAATAGATGCCAAAGAGATTTAAAAATGGGCTAAGTATTTAGCCCATTTGCTTACTTGTTACTTGATTACAGTAGACCTAATAGCAACAAAGTTGCGCATGCCACTGAGCCAGCAAAAGCCACGCCATAAAACAGCGTTTTTACTAGGTTGCCCGCATGAATGCCAAAGTCATGCAGGGTGTGGTACAAGCGGTGCATACACAGCCATAGCGGTAGGCTAACAATTATCCAAATTACTGCCGCACCAATCCAAGATTGTGAAAATCCTAGTAAGCGTTCGTAAGAGAATTGTTCCGCTGGAATAATTCCTAGTGGCACCATTAAACCGGTAATTAAAATAGCAATTGGAGTCAATAGGGCGGCGACCATGCCACCGGCTCCAAACATTCCCCAAAATACTGGTTCGTTTGAACGTTTCATTTTCGTCTCCTAAATTAATACCAATATTAAGCCGATTAAGCTAATCCCGGCCAAACTGGCGTATAAGCCACTCACAATCCAGCTATCAGGAACGCGCTTTTGGCCAAGCCAAAGGTTGGCGGCTTTTGGTGCAAGACTAAACCAAGTGATGCTGTGATACAGCGTCCATACAAAGGTGATGAGATGAAATACCAGCCAAGCTGGTTGAGTCATCGCTGCTAACCAACCGCTAAAGGCCTCAGCACCTTGGCTTAAACGAAATAAACCAAACAGCAATACAAAGCTGTATATGGCTATTACCAAACTTGAACCTTCACGAATGATGTATTTGGTGTGAAAGGTGTTTTTTAACCACCATGTGGCACCCATTTCACGTTGATAAGGTTTACGTTTTGTCATGACTACTCTCCTGGCTTGAACATGGCAATCACATAGTCTTTTGCACTATCAACTTTACCCAGTTGAATGGCTGCGGCTGGATCAACATCTTTCGGACAAACCACCGAGCAGTAACCTACAAAGGTACAACCCCACGCGCCTTCTTCAGCGTTGACAATTTTCATACGCTCCGCTTTACCTGCATCACGGGTATCTTGGTTATATCGATGCAGAAGTGCCAAGGCTGCAGGGCCGGTAAAGGACTTATCCAAACCGTATTGTGGGCAAGCTGCGTAACATAGGCCACAGTTGATACACATTGAGAACTGGCGATACTGCGCCATTTCTTTTGGTGATTGGCTATGACAGCCGTCTTCTAAGGCTCGTGGTTGGTCGTTAATTATGTAGGGCTTCACTGACTCCAACTTCTTGATGAAGTCGCTCATATCAACCACTAAGTCTCGTTCAATTGGGAAGTTGGCGAGGGCTTCGATTTTCATTCCTTTAGGGTAGTCTCGTAGGAATGCTTTACAGCCTAGCTTTGGAACCCCATTGATCATCATTCCGCAGCTACCACAAATTGCCATTCGACATGACCAGCGGTAGCTTAAGGTGGGGTCTAGTTCATCTTTAATGTAGGCTAAGGCTTCTAGTACCGACATTTCGCGGGTATAGGGAACATCATAGCTTTGCCAAACAGGCTCTTTATCGGTTTCAGGTCGATACCGAAGAATTTCTATTTTCATCACTTCAGCCATTTTATTGTGCCTCCGCTTTTTTGTTAGCTGCTTCTTGGGCATCGGCCGCTGCGCCATAGACACGCTCAGCGGGTTGAGACTTGGTGATTTTCACATCGCTATAGCTAATTTCCGGCGCCATGTCTGGACGATATATAGCGAGGGTGTGTTTTAAGTAATTGACATCATCACGTTGCTCAAAGCCGTCAATGCGTTGGTGAGAACCGCGGCTTTCTTTACGGTTAATCGCTGATACCGCCATAGATTCCGCAACATCTAATAAATAACCCAGCTCAACCGCATATAACCATTCAGTATTAAACACTTCGCTGTCATCAACTAACTTGATGTTTTTGTAGCGCTGTTTCAGCTCTGCAATTTTGTCGATGGTTTGCTGCATGGTTTCTTCGGTGCGGTAGATACCTACCCCTGATTCCATAGCGCGTCCAAGTTCATTGCGAATATCAGCTGGTTTTTCTTCACCTTGAGTATTTTTTAAGGCTTGGTATTTAGCCAGTGTTTGCTCAGCTTGAGCAAGCAATGACGCACTGTCACTATGCTCGCTTACCAAGGCATTACGTGCTGCTGATTCACCTGCTACTTGGCCAAATACGGTGATTTCGGTGAGTGAATTAGAGCCTAAGCGGTTGGCGCCATGTAAACCTACTGAAGAACACTCGCCTGCTGCATATAAGCCCTTTAAGGACGTAGCGCAGCGGCCATTGGTTTCAATTCCACCCATGGTGTAGTGAACGGTAGGTCTTACAGGGATAGGTTCTTTGACTGGGTCAACGCCCATGTAAGCTTTGGCCAACTCACAAATAAATGGTAAACGTTCATGAAGGTACTCTTCACCCAGATGAGTGAGGTCGAGGTTAACGTAGTCACCGTTTGGCCCTTCAATGGTTCGGCCTAATTGAGCTTCTTGCCAAAAACACTGGCTTAAGCGATCGCGAGGACCTAGCTCCATGTACTTGTTTTTAGGTTCGCCAACTGGGGTTTCTGGACCCAAGCCGTAATCTTGCAAGTAACGGTAGCCGTCTTTATTGGTGAGAATCCCGCCTTCGCCACGACAACCTTCGGTCATTAAAATGCCTGAACCGGGTAAACCCGTTGGGTGATATTGGACAAACTCCATATCACGTAGCGCCACACCATGGCGGTAAGCCAGAGCCATACCATCGCCGGTAACAATACCGCCGTTGGTATTGAAACGATACACGCGGCCTGCACCACCGGTGGCAATAATCACAGATTTTGCCTGGATAAGTTTGGCAACGCCTTCGGCGATGTCTAAGGCAATAACTCCTTTGACTTCGCCGTTTTCAACAATTAAATCTAGAACGAAGTGTTCGTCGTAGCGCTTAATGCTGGGGTATTTCATCGATGTTTGGAACAGCGTGTGGAGAATATGGAAGCCACTTTTATCTGCAGCAAACCAAGTGCGCTCTATCTTCATTCCACCAAAGCGTCGCACATTAACAGTGCCATCGGGACGGCGTGACCAAGGGCAACCCCAATGTTCTAGTTGAGTAAGCTCTTTAGGGGCTCGTTCAACAAAGAAGTCGACGACATCTTGTTCACATAACCAGTCGCCACCAGACACGGTGTCGTTAAAGTGGTTGTCGAAACTATCGTGATCCTGTGCAACACCAGCGGCACCACCTTCTGCGGCAACGGTGTGGCTACGCATTGGGTACACTTTTGAAATTAAAGCTATTTCTAACTCGGGGTGTTGCTCAGCAACTTCGATCGCAGCACGTAAACCTGCGCCCCCTGCGCCAACAATGGCAACATCAGTTTTGATTACTTCCACGCTTTTCTCCATACGAAATAAGCCTACTTTGATTGTGCGGGTATTCAGTTTTTGAAGCTTGACTAAAATCAAAAATTAGCGCTACTTTGTGAAGCACATCGAGATAATTTGCCTTTTGCGATATAACTCCCGCTTTTGTTACAAAAGTGGTATAAATCTCGGGGAGAAAAATAACCCTTTGCAGGAATTAATTTGCATGTCTGAAACACTATGGCAACCCTCTGCAAGCATTGAGTTGCTTAGGCTACGCGCTTCAATTGTCACACAAATACGCGGTTTTTTTAGCCAGCGAAATGTGCTGGAAGTCGATACGCCGGCGTTGAGCCAAGCGTGTGTGAGTGATGTGCACCTGCATAGCTTTTCTACCACTTTGACGGGGCCGGCGGCGCCACACTCAATGAGTCTATATTTGCAGACTTCGCCAGAATTTCACATGAAGCGTTTATTAGCTGCGGGTAGTGGTTGTATTTACCAGATCGCTAAGGCCTTTCGTAATGAAGAGTCTGGCCGTTTTCATAATCCCGAATTTACCATGCTAGAGTGGTATCGCTTGGGGTTTAACCATTTTGATTTAATGGATGAAATGGAGCAGTTAATTGATTTGGTGCTGGGTTGTGGGCCAGCGGAACGTATTAGTTATATTGATGCATTTCAACAATATATCGGTATTGATCCACTCCGTTCAAGTCATGCCCAGATGGTGGCCGCAGCGGATACCTTTGGGGTGGCTGATTTAGTGCGCAATGAACGTAATCGGGATACCATTTTGCAGTTGTTATTTGGCTTGGGCGTTGAGCCAAAGATTGGCCAGCAACAGCCTTGCTTTGTTTATCATTTTCCCGCTTCTCAAGCTGCTTTGGCAAAGATTTCTACTGAGGACCCGCAAGTCGCCGAGCGATTTGAGTTGTATTATCACGGTATGGAGTTAGCCAATGGTTTTCATGAGTTAACGGACGCCAATGAACAAGCAGAGCGCTTTGCTAAAGATCAGCGTTATCGTGAACGTCACGGTCTTACCGCGGCTTCAGTGGACCAGCATTTGTTAGCGGCGTTAGCGGCAGGTTTGCCGGATTGCGCTGGCGTCGCTTTGGGAATTGACCGTTTATTAATGCTGGCGTTAAAACAAAACCATATCCAAAAAGTGCAAAGTTTTAGCATTGAGCGGGCATAAACCATGGAGCCCCAAGGGGCTCCATTTTACGTTTAAAGAATCACCAGCATCGCAACATACAGTAAGGCTAAGCCTGTCGCGCCAATAATTCCGCCCACTTTAATTAAATCTTTGGTTTCAATAAAGCCGGTGGAATAGGCCAAGGCGTTGGGGGGCGTGCTGACTGGCAACATCATGCCTAATGATGCAGATAAGGCGACAATGATTAATAAGGTGGTAATGCCTCCGTCTCCGTCTAAGCCGCTTAAGCTAGTGGCTACAGCTGCGGCGATGGGCATAATCAAGTTGGCGGTGGCAGTATTTGACATGAAGTTGGCCATCACCACACAGATTATCGATAACACCACAATTACGCCTAAGGTCGGTAAGCTGGCAAAATCGATAGAGGTGGCTATTTTGGCGGCTAAGCCACTCTTCTCAAGCGCCATGCCCATCGCTATACCACCGGCAACCAGCCAAAGCACATCCCAGTTGAATAGCTTGAGGTCTTCTTTGCCAATCACCCCCGTGAGGGTGAACACCGCAAGTGGGATAATCGCTACCACATAGCTATTCATACCGTGCCAAGCCGTGCTCAACCACAATAAGATGGTCATGGCAAAGGTAGCGTAGACTATGTAGGCTCTGGTGTTTCGTTGGAATGTGCCTTTTAATTTGAGTTCTAAAATGCCGGTTTTAGATGGGTACAGCTTGCATAGTATATACCACGCAATCGCCAGTTGAATAATCACGAAGGGAATACCAAAAGCCATCCAAGACGCGAAGGTAATTTGCCCTTCTGGGATGTATTGTAAAGCGATCGCGTTAGGCGGGGTGCCGATTGGGGTACCAATACCACCGGTATTCGCCGCTACAGGAATGGCTAACACCAATCCTTTCATGCCCAGGTCGGTGCGAGGCGCGGTGGCGATGATCGGGCCTACAATCGCTAACATCATGACCGTGGTGGCGGTGTTGCTCATAAACATACTAAATACCGCTGTAATGAGCATAATGCCGAGCATGATCATCGGTACTTTTTTGCCAAATGGTTTAAGTAATACTCGGGCCAAATTGTTATCTAATTCGAATTTAGAGGCGGCAATTGCTAAGGCGAAGCCACCCATGAACAACATGATTATCGGAGAAGAGAAAGCACCAAAAATACTGGTGTAAGGGATCAACTCGCCCATTGGCGCGGGCCCTGTATCAGCAATAAATACGCTGATACCTTGGGTGGAAATGAGCACCAGTTCAAGGGTGATAATTAACAGCGAGGTTGCAAATACCGGGACTGGTTCAAATATCCACAGTAAGGCTGCCAACACAAAAATCGCAATTATTCGATGCTGGACAACCGTTAAGTCAGGCAGAGGTATTGCGCTGGTGGGCAGAGCCAAAATCAATAAAGGAATGATAAAACAGACAAGTAGCTTTATATTTTTACGCAATAACATGCTAAAACATCTCTAGGCTAATCAATTGATAACAAGGGTATTAACAGCCCTACGATAACCAATCACCGGCCTAGGAATTGAGAGATACATCTAATTGTGGGTAGGCAACAACTATGTTATTCGCCTTAAACTTGTCGTTGATCAAAGTATACAATTCATGGGTCATCGGCAAACGATAACGCATCTCACTTACGTAAACACGCATCTCATACTTTAATCCGTTGTCAGTATATCCGGTAAAGTAAATTTCTGGTGTAGGGTTGGTTAAGACTAAGCTGTTTGCTTCAACGGATTCTTGCAATAGCTCGGTAACCAACTGATTATTTGAGCCTTGTTTCACTTGGACCATGAGTACCACCCGAGTGATAGGGTCGGTGAGAGACCAGTTAATAAATTGTTCGGTAATAAAGGCTTTATTAGGAACAATAATTTCTTTTCTATCCCAGTCAACGATAGTGGTAGCGCGAGTTTCAATGTTTGAAATGGTACCTGTTAGCTCCCTGATGGTCACTGTGTCACCGATTCTGATCGGCTTTTCAAATAAAATAATTAAACCTGAAATAAAGTTCGCAAATATTTCTTGCAGACCAAAACCCAAACCCACGGTTAAGGCGGCGATTAACCATTGCAGTTTTGACCATTCAATCCCTAACAAACCAAAGCCACTGAAAATACCAAATAGGATCACCATGTAGTTAATCATGGTGGTAATGGCAAAGCCGGTGCCGGGACTAAGTGATAAATGCTGTAACACCATGAGTTCTAATAAACCGGGTAGGTTTCTAATCAATAGCATGGTAAAGAAAAATACCAATAACGCAGAGCCTACAGAGCGCAGTGTTATGGCGTCGACCATGGCGACACCCGCGCGGCTGGTATTACTTTCCCATAGGGTCACATTATCTAAAAACGAAAAAGCACTGGTCATCTCTGACCAGCTAAATAGTAACACCGAGACTAACGCCAATATTAGGGCTGCTCGCAGTAATCCTAATGATTGGGCACTAATCGTATCAAGATCAATAACCGGTTCTTCTATCGCGTCAACAAACCCCTCATTGGAGCTAGTGCCATCTTCATCTTCTGCATGACGCTGGGCGATCATTTCGGCACGACGTACTTTGGCGCGATCAAAAGCAATACGCCTTCGTTGCAACAACATCCAGCGGTGGCTAAGTAAATAGATCAATAAGAAAATCGCGGCAATGATGAAACTCCACATCACTTGCCAATATACGGTGAACGCGGTAGCAAAAAAGCCAGCCGCTGAGGCAAAGGCGGCGATGAGCGGAATGCTTATAGCTGCCCCCCAGATGAGTTTTCTCGCTAGCTGCGGGGCTTTAAAAATATCTAAGTGGTAATTAACAGGTAGCTCCATGCGATAAATTCGATGAAAGCCATAGGCGGCCCATACCAGTATGCTGATAAACGTTAAGCGAGCTAAGCTGCTATAAGCGGGTTGGCTGGTTTGCAGAATACATAGGTTTAGCACAAACAGCAGTGGCAAGCTGATATAGACTAACTTACGAATTAGGGTGATGGCTTGTTGGATGTTAATTAGCGGCCATTTAAAATGGGTATTGAGTAAGCCATTTTTCTGACAAAATTGTTGTAACAAATGAAATAGCCATAAGCCCATCGCCACCTTGATTAGGGCGTCGCCAACATCCCGAACATAGGCAAATTCCCACTGATACATCAAACCAAAGCCTAGGCTGGCAATAAATAGAGCGATAGGAGTGGCGAAAGCGGCGCTCAACAAGAGATTGCTTAGCGTATAACTAAAGCGGTCTCTGGTGATATTCCCGGTTTTGGCGTCAATACGTTGCAGGTAGCCTTTTAACCAATGCTTCTTAAGGTATCTGACATAGCCAATGCTTGCAGCAACCATAGCCAACCAAACCAGCCACAGCCAAGAAGTACTTTGCAGCGCTTGTTTAAGTTGCGTTAGATGCTGAGCTTTGAATAACCAGGCTAGCGACTGACTCAGTTCACTGAAAAAACTTAAGTCGATGGCTTTCACATCGGCTGTCCAAAATAACTCCTGATTGGCTTCTTGGTTAATCGTTTTCAGTTGATCATTTAATCTAGAGTAATCGAGCTTTAGCCGAGCAAGTTCAAATAAGCGGGCATCTAATTCCAACAGGTATTTAGCTGAAAGTTGTTGATTCAGTTTTAAGTGCTTATTAACAATTTTACTTTGGCTCTCAGAGAGGCTAGCAAACAAGTCTTGCTGGGCGCGTTGGTTGGCAGCGCTGCGAAAATTATATATTTCATTTTGCTCGCGGTGCTTACTGATCCGTACTTCGATAATTTGTTGCTCAACGGGCGCGAGGGTCTTTGCTTTAGGTAGGGTGGCGATTTGCTCGCGCAAATATTCACCGTAAGAACGGGTGACTTTAAGCCAAGAAACTTGTTCTTTAAAGTTCG
Organism: Agarivorans sp. TSD2052; assembly: GCF_023238625.1. NCBI lineage: Bacteria > Pseudomonadati > Pseudomonadota > Gammaproteobacteria > Alteromonadales > Alteromonadaceae > Agarivorans > Agarivorans sediminis. The sequence continues at coordinate 3,900,741 of NZ_CP096670.1, read as the reverse complement.
CGAAAGTGAGTTTTACATACTCAAGCTCTTCATTAACTAATTGTTGTTGCAGGGCTATGTCTTCGCTTTGTTCAAACAAGGCTGATAGTTGTGTTTGCAGCTGTCGATTATTTTGAACCAAGTTTTTAACTAAAGGCTGCTCGAGTAGCTCAGGGGCTTCAAAGGCGAGCTGATCTGATAGACGCTTCGTTTCGGCTCGGTGTTCAATAGATAAAGCCCCTTTAAGCTGCTCTACTATGCGTTTTTCAGCCAGTTGTTCTCGTTGCAATAAACTGATTTTTAGCTGTAGCAGCTCATTACGATAATTAGCACTTTGAGCGGCTAAATCAAGCATTGCAAGTTGAGCGGTTAAGCTGGCCTCTGAGACTTGGTTACGAACGCGTTGTGCTTCTTCTACTTCATTGAGTACACCAAACTGTTGTTTCTCTAAATTGGCGCGCAGTGTGGTAAGTTGCTGACGAAGTGGTCCGCTACGCTGATGGTTTTCACTCACATCTAAGTCTATGCGGTACTGGCGTTGTTTGAGCTCATCTATTTCAGAGCTTGAATTATTGAGCTTGGTTTGCCACTCACCCAGCTGCTCTGTGAGTTGTTTTGAGTTTAAGGCATTCCAGTCGAGGGTCGGGTCTTCAAATTGATTTAGTTGTTGCTGGATCTCACTGCGCAGGCTGGCGAAGTTGTTGATAATATTTCGATATTCTTTGGCTTTGTTTCGGTAATCGTCACCTTCTTTCAACAATGCTAAAGATTCTTCATAAATAAGCTGTTGTTGTTGGGTATTAAGGTTGTTTGGCTGAGTGTTTAAAGAGCTAATCAGCCCAGTGAGATGAGTTTCACCCGTTTGGTTAGCATGGGCAACAACACAGCAAAATAACAGTGGAAACAATAGCCAACGAGCACTTACAGGTAGATTCATTGATAATTAGCCAAGATGAAGGCAAGCAATATTGCTTAGACGTTGTTGTATATTTTATTATAAATATTAAATTTAGCGTAACAATCTATGGATTCTCCAGTAAATGAGGGACTAAGCCCCCATAAATGGAACCATTTATTGCGTTCTAGCTACTGCGTTTGCCGGCAAAGTGACTACCCATTACTGTTGTAGTGGTAGGGATTAGATCCGCTTGAAACTCAATAGCGTCGTTAGCGAATAGCATGACAACGGTAGAACCTAATTTAAAGCGTCCCATCTCTTCGCCTTTGTCGAGGCAGATATTTTGATCTTGGTAATCCCAGCTGAATACTTGTTTACCACCGGGAGGAGTCACTGTACCTGACCAAACAGTTTCGATGCTAGCAACAATAGTCGCGCCAACTAACACCATGGCCATTGGTCCAAATTCGGTATCAAAAATAGCCACCACACGTTCGTTGCGGGCAAACAAGTTAGGCACGTTTGCGGCCGTTAGAGGGTTAACGGAAAAGAGCTGACCAGGAACATACACCATCGTTCTTAAGGTGCCTTTACACGGCATATGTATGCGGTGGTAGTCTTTTGGCGCAAGGTAAATAGTGGCAAAGTCACCGTCATTGAATTCTTCAGCTAAGGCTTTATCGCCTCCGAGTAATTCACGGGCGCTGTAGTCATGGCCTTTAGCTTGAATAATTCGACCATGTTGGATTGGTCCCAGTTGGCTTACCGCTCCGTCTACAGGGTGAGCGAGGGTGTCTTCACCTTCAACAATTGGGCGGGTACCCGGCTTTAAAGGGCGCGTAAAAAAAGCATTGAAGCTAGCATAGCTACTCGGTTCGCTATCAACAGCATCATTCATATTGACTTGATAATGGCTAATGAAGTGCTTGATTATCCAATGGCTAAATTTACCCGCCTCGGCTTGAGCAAGTTTACCGACTAAGCGCGATAAGCCGTGTTGTGGGAAGCAATATTGAGCTGCAACTTTAATTTTGTCTAACACACTGATCTCTCATTGTTATTGATTTTATTTTTTACCCGGAATAGCCCGGGTTGGTTTATTGTTTTCCATTGTTTCTAGCAGCCGCTGATAACTGTTGAATCGCTTTTGCTGAATTTTACCCGAGTCTATGGCTTCTTGCATCGCACAGCCGGGGTCGCCTTGGTGTTTACAATCTCTAAATTTGCATTGATTAAGCCAAGGACGGAACTCTATAAAGCCCCAAGCCACTCGATCTTTTTCTAAGTGCCATAACTGGAATTCTCGAACGCCAGGAGAGTCAATTAAGCGCCCACCATGCTTCAAGTGATACATGCGCGCGGTGGTAGTGGTGTGTTGACCTAGCCCTGATAACTCTGAAACTTCTTTAGTATCAATACTTTGATCTGGGAGGAGACTGTTTACTAATGAGCTTTTACCGACACCAGATTGGCCAACAAAAATACTGGTTTTATTGGTGAGTTGTTGGCTTAGGTCGACCAACCCTTGTTCTTCAACGGTACTGGCGTAAATGACTTTGTAGCCAAGTTGTTGGTAGTCTTTTAGTTGCTCTTCAATGATGCGTCGCTGTTCGGCATCCAGTAAATCAACTTTGTTTAGCAAAATAATGGGATCTAAATTTACGTCTTCAACTGCTACCAAATAACGGTCAACGATATTGGTTGAGAATTCTGGTAGCACTGCCGAAACAATGACGACTTGATCAATATTTGCTGCAATGGGTTTGATGCCATCGTAAAAATCAGGGCGGGTAAGTACAGAACGACGCTCATGACAGGCTTCAATGATACCGCGAATACCAGATTGCTCTTCATTGCCGGAGCGCCAAACTACTTCATCTCCGGTGACGAGAGAGCCTATAGATCGACGTAAGTTACAGCGGAATATCTCTCCACTGTTGTCTTCCACGTCGGCATGCTGGCCGAAGCGACTAATGATAGTACCTTCTTGCTGAGGACCTAGTTGGTCGTCTAGCCATTGATGGCTATCTTCTTTTTTTAAGCGCTTTTGTTGGTTACTTCGCACACGACGAAGTTGTCCTTGGCTCAGTTTCTTTCTCTTGGTCACGAAAACTGCTATTCAAGTAAGGGTAATAAATCGCTATGATACCGCTTATCAAAGATTTGCGGAAAATATTTCCAAAATATAAATAGGGTCAACATGACTATTAGCGAAAATAATCTAGTTTGGGTAGATATGGAGATGACTGGTCTCGAGCCCATTAGTGATCGAGTTCTAGAAATAGCGACCATTATTACTGATGGCCAGTTAAATATTTTGGCCGAGGGGCCGGTGATTGCGGTTCATCAATCTGACGACATACTTTCAGGTATGGATGAGTGGTGCACTAATACTCATACTGGGTCTGGACTGGTTGCGCGAGTGCGGGCGAGCACTGTTAACGAGCAACAGGCATCTGAAGATACGATGGCGTTTATTAGTCAATGGGTGCCAAAAGGTGTATCACCTATGTGCGGTAACAGTATTGGTCAAGACCGTCGATTCATGCATCAGTATTTACCTGAGTTAGAGAAGTATTTTCATTATCGTAATATTGATGTCAGTACGGTAAAAGAATTAGCACGTCGCTGGCAGCCTGAAATTTTAAATGGCTTTAGTAAAACAGGAACCCATTTAGCTCTGGATGACATACGAGAATCGATTGCAGAAATGCAGCATTACCAAAAAACCTTCTTCAAGCTGGGCGAAAACTAGCCAAACAGTTACTTGGGTGAATTTTTTTGCCTTTATGCTCTTGCAAAGGCAAAAATTCCTCGTATAATTCGCAGCCCTAAATGACGAGAAGGCAAGCCCATCTAGTTGTTTGGGATTAGCGGCACTGGCTCAGTGTGGGTATCAAGAGTAGCGCAACCTTAGGGTTAAGCACTTACCACATTAAATAGTGATAAAAAATTAAGCGGCACTAGCTCAGTTGGTAGAGCGCAACCTTGCCAAGGTTGAGGTCATCAGTTCGAACCTGATGTGCCGCTCCAAATTTTAAAGCTTCGTCATCACCAAATGACTGAAGTATTAAAAGTTAGCAGATGATGCTGATGCTAATGAACAATATAAGCAGCACTAGCTCAGTGTGGGTATCAAGAGTAGCGCAACCTTAGGGTTAAGCACTTGCCACATTAAATAGTGATAAAGAATTAAGTGGCACTAGCTCAGTGTGGGTATTAAGAGTAGCGCAACCTTAGGGTTAAGCACTTGCCACATTAAATAGTGATAAAGAATTAAGCGGCACTGGCTCAGTGTGGTATCAAGAGTAGCGCAACCTTAGGGTTAAGCACTTGCCACATTAAATAGTGATAAAGAATTAAGCGGCACTAGCTCAGTTGGTAGAGCGCAACCTTGCCAAGGTTGAGGTCATCAGTTCGAACCTGATGTGCCGCTCCAAATTTTAAAGCTTCGTCATCACCAAATGACTGAAGTATTAAAAGTTAGCAGATGATGCTAATGAACAATATAAGCAGCACTAGCTCAGTGTGGGTATCAAGAGTAGCGCAACCTTAGGGTTAAGCACTTGCCACATTAAATAGTGATAAAGAATTAAGCAGCACTAGCTCAGTGTGAGTATCAAGAGTAGCGCAACCTTAGGGTTAAGCTCTTGCCACATTAAATAGTGATAAAAAAATAAGCGGCACTAGCTCAGTTGGTAGAGCGCAACCTTGCCAAGGTTGAGGTCATCAGTTCGAACCTGATGTGCCGCTCCAAATTTAAGCCCTGCATCTTTGATGTGGGGCTTTTTTTATTTCTTACTTTTACGTATTTCAATTATTTCTTTTATGATTCCCTTAGAGGTTTGTGATCACTCCACTCATCCCAAGAAAATATGGGAGCATATTTTTGGATCAAGTCATTCAAGTAAAAAGAGCATTACGTGACTATGCAGACGCAGAAAGGGCCGCTTTTATGCCGCAGTTTTTTCAAGCGTTCGAAGGCGGTTATGGTGAGGGGGATCGGTTCTTGGGTGTTCGAGTGCCAAATGTTCGCAAAGTAGCTAAAGACCACCCTTTGCCGATAGATCAGTTAAGGGCGTTGATGTGTTCTTCTTTTCATGAAGAACGCTTGTTTGCCATCTTGGTTCTTTGTGGGCGATATAAAAAGGCGAAAAATTTAGCGCAGCAACATGCGTTAATAGCGTTTTATCGGCAGCACATAAAATGGGTCAATAATTGGGATTTGGTGGACTGCTCTGCTCCGCATCTTATTGGGCCCTATATTTGGCAACAACAAGATATGAATTTTCTTGGTGCGTTAGCTCGTAGCGATAGTATGTGGCAACAGCGCATGGCTATGGTGAGTTGTTTTTATTTCATTCGCCAGAATGATAGTGCGATAACCTTAGATTTAGCCGCACGTTTTCGTCATCACTCTCATCCGTTAATGCATAAAGCAGTGGGATGGATGCTACGTGAACTGGCTAAGCGAAATCAGCCTGAAGTAGAAGCATTTTTACAGCAACATCTTGAGGCGCTTCCTCGAGAGTTGCTGCGTTATGCGATTGAACGCTTTAATGAACCATTGCGCCAAGCCTATTTAAGTGGCTCAATCTTAGCCTCGGGTTAAAGCTGATGTTGGGCGTACATAGCTGCCCCAACAATACCCGCTTGGTTTAAGCCTTGCGCGGGCAATACTTCGGCTTTTAGTGCTAATTGTGGTGAGTATTTATCAAATTTCTTACTGGCTCCACCGCCGATGATGAAGCAATCAGGAGACATTAGAAATTCTAAGCGCTGTAGGTAGAGGTTGAAGCGTTTCCCCCACCTTTTCCAGCTGAGATCTTCAAGCTCTCGCACCCGCGCGCTGGCGACATGTTCAGCAACTTGTCCGTCGAGAATAATATGGCCAAACTCAGTATTGGGTAGCAGCTCACCATTGACAAACACGGCACTGCCTAGGCCTGTGCCAACGGTGATGATAACCACCACTCCCTTATGGCCAAGCCCCGCGCCAAAGTCCATTTCAGCCATGCCTGCAGCATCAGCGTCATTAACCACGTAACACGGACAGTCGGTGTATTCAGAAAACAATGCTTCTACATTGGTGCCAATCCAGCTTTTATCTATATTAGACGCCGTTTGTGCAACACCGTGATGAACGGTAGCTGGGAATCCGCAACCAATGGGGCCCTGCCATTTAAAATGTTCCACCATTAGTTTTAGGGTGCTTGCCACTGCTTGAGGAGTCGCAGGTTGAGGAGTGGCGATGCGATGCCGCTCACTAATTAGTTGACCCGTTTTTGAGTCAACAATGGCAGCCTTAATGCCTGTGCCACCTATATCAACGCCGAGTAAATGCATAAATTGCTTCCATCCGTTTAGTTACAAAAAGTGTAACAGAAGTTAAAAGAGAGATGCATTAAGCATCGCGACTTAATCCTTTTTCTACAATTCTTATCAAACGTGCAGTCTTACGAGAGGCGGTAGCTGCTTTGTTTTGTTGTTGGCTTATTGCCCACTGTATATGAAGTTGTGCTATTTCGCCTACATCTTGTTTGTCTTTGAGTTGCTGTAGGGCTTGCTCTGAGTAACTGGCGTTGCCGAGGGCAATTGCTAGGTTTCGGATCCATTGTTGATAGCCAATCCGGCGGATCGGCGACCCTTCAGTTTTACTGAGGAACTCTGCTTCAGTCCAAGCAAATAGGGTTAATAAGCCGGGTTGGTCTAATTGTTCGCGAGTGGCAAAATCAGCTTCTTGAGTCAGTTGTGCGTAGCGATTCCATGGGCAAGTTAACTGGCAGTCATCACATCCATATATGCGGTTTCCCATTAAGGGGCGTAATTCTTCGTCTATCACTCCAGCGTATTCGATGGTCAAATAAGAAATGCAACGACGCGCATCAACTTGATAGGGGGCTACGATTGCTTGGGTAGGACAGATAGTTATACAGGCTACACAATCTCCACACTGCTGCTCCACGGCTTGGTCAGTGGGTAGCGGTAAATCAATGAATAGCTCTCCTAAGAAAAACCACGAGCCGGCATCTTGGTTAATGATTAAGCTGTGCTTACCTGTCCAACCTAAACCTGCTTTCGTAGCAAGTTGGCGCTCTAACACGGGGGCTGAGTCGACAAATGGTCGCATATTCAGCTGACGCTCACAGTATTGGTTGATTGCTTTGCCTAACTGGTTAAGGCGTTTGCGCATCAGTTTGTGATAATCACGCCCAAGTGCATATCGGCTGATGTAGGCTTGCTGGCTATTGCTTAGACTTTGAGCAAACTTAGCATCTTCAGGTAGGTAATCCATTCGCACGGAAATGACTCTTCGCGTGCCTTGATGCAATTGCTCGGGGTGTTTACGCAGGTCAAGATTGCGACTTAGATAATCCATTTCACCGTGGTAGCCTTTAGCTAACCAGCTATCGAGGTTTTGATGATGTTGACTAAGATCCACATCTGCTATGCCGACTTGCTGAAAACCTAGCGCTTTAGCGGTGAGCTTGATATGTTGAACGAGCAGTTTTAAGTCGATTTCAGATGGTAAGGACATGGCTCAGCAAGACGATTTATTTTCGACAAGTTTACCACAGTCTTTGTGGAGAGCCGAGGTAGTGAAAAACCAAGAGGTTTTGATTGCTGAAAAGCAAGGTATTAGCTTGTCGTCACTGATGGAACGAGCTGGCGCTGCATCTTTTGCCTACCTTCAGTACCGTTGGCCACAAGCGAGTAAAATATTAGTATTGGCCGGTGGTGGCAACAATGGTGGTGACGCTTATGTGGTTGCTCGTTTAGCTAAACAGTTTGGTATCAAAATTCAGCTAATTGAGTTGGGTAAGATTGATAAATTACCCAAAGAAGCTCAATTGGCCCGTGATGCTTGGTTAGCCGCAGGAGGGCAGAGTAGCGATTGGCAGGCAATAGATTGGCAATATGACTTAATAGTAGATGGTGTCATGGGGATTGGTATTTCTACCCCTTTGAGACCGTTTTTAGTCCAGTTTTTTGGCCACGTTAACCAGCAAGCACTACCGGTGTTAGCGTTAGATATTCCGTCAGGCTTATGTGCCAATTCTGGGCGTAACTTGGGGGCTGTTATCCAAGCCAGTGCTACGATCACTTTTATTGCGGCTAAACAAGGTTTATTTACTGGGCAGGCCGCTAACTATGTTGGCGACATCGTCTTTGCAGGTCTCGGGCTTGACGAGCAGTTTGAGCGAGATAATAGCAGCAAAATTGCTTTGTGCTCACAACAGGCTTTATCTGCAATGTTAAGGCCTCGCGCACGCGTTAGCCATAAAGGTGACTTTGGGCGAGTGGTGTTATTAGGTGGCAATATTGGTATGGCTGGCGCGATTCGCTTGGCTGCAGAAGCCTGCCAGCGGGTAGGGGCTGGTTTAGTGAGGGTTATTACTAAACCTGAGCACCATTTGGTCATTTTATCCGGTCGGCCAGAGTTGATGGTTACGGGGATCGAGATGCAACAGCCAGAACTGTTGCAGGATGCGCTTAAGCTAGCAAGTTGCGCAGTATTAGGCCCCGGACTTGGCCAAGATGAATGGGCCAAAGGTTTATTCAAGCAAGCCTTAGCGCAGAATTATCATAGTGTTGTTGATGCTGACGGCCTAAACTTATTGTCCCAAGTGCCGCAAAGGCGAAGTAATTGGGTTCTCACACCCCATCCGGGCGAAGCCTCTCGTTTGCTGAATTGCACGATTGGAGAGATTGAGGCCGATAGAATGACGGCGGCCTTCACTATTCAGCAACGTTATGGCGGCGTTTGTGTATTAAAAGGTGCTGGAACAGTGATTGCGGGTGGGAATGGAGCGATAAAAATTTGTAATTTTGGTAACCCAGGAATGGCATCAGGTGGGATGGGTGATGTATTGTCTGGTATCATTGGCGGGTTAATCGGCCAATTTGCAGCGCAATATTCTTTGTTTGAGATTGCCTGCCTTGGTGTGAGTATTCATAGCCGCTCAGCAGATCTTGCCGCAGAAATGGGCGAGCGAGGCATGTTAGCATCTGATTTGATGCCGTATATAAGACAATTAGTGAATTTAAAATAGCAAATGAAAATCTGGCAAACTCAATTACATGATGCCGAGGCCACAGTCGCTTTGGGTGAACAGTTATCTAAGGCTTGCGAGCAAGCTTGTGTTATCTATCTTGAAGGCGATTTAGGCGCCGGTAAAACCACGCTTACTCGTGGTTTTATTCAAGGTAAAGGCCATCAAGGAAAAGTAAAAAGTCCTACTTACACGCTGGTAGAACCTTATCAACTGGCTCAGTGGCAGGTAAATCATTTTGACTTGTATCGCTTAGCTGATCCTGAAGAGCTAGAGTTTATTGGCATTAGAGATTATTTTACAGAAGACTGTTTGTGTTTAGTTGAATGGCCAGAAAAAGGCAGGGGTTTTTTGCCAGAAGCTGATTTGATGGTTGAATTGGCCTATCTCGGAGAGCAGCGAAGTGCCCAGATAAGCGCTTACACCGAGGCTGGAAGAACTATTTTGGAGCGCTTAGATAAACATGAAGTTTAGCTGGTTGTTAAGCCGCGGGATTGGCTTATTGTTGTATTTTGTGTGTGGGCTTGCCTTTGCAGGCTCTAGCGTATCGGGTTTACGAGTTTGGAGTGGGCCTGACAATACTCGCATCGTGCTGGACCTATCGGCTGCTGCTGAATTTAGTCATTTTAATCTAAGCGGGCCGCATCGCTTGGTGGTTGATCTAAAAAGTACCAAAATGGCCGCAGAACTCAGTAAGGTTGCTCTTTCTGGCAAGTTAGTCAAAAAGGTTCGCGCGAGTACACCAAAGAATAAGGGTGACTACCGTATGGTGGTTGAACTTAGCCAAGCGGTAACGCCTGTGGTTTTTGCGCTAAAGCCAACCGGGAATTATGGCCATCGTTTGGTGATCGATTTACCAGATAAAGTGGGAAAAGCTGAGACTAAAAAACAGCAACAGCAAATCTCTAAAACTAAAACCAAACAGCAATTGTCTGGCGATCGCGATATTATTATTGCTATTGATGCGGGTCATGGTGGTGAAGACCCAGGCGCAATTGGTAATCGTAAAACCTATGAAAAAAATGTGACTCTGGCCATTGCTAAACGGGTTCAACGTCTTATTAATCAAGAGCCTGGCCTGAAAGCAGTGTTAGTTCGTCAGGGGGATTACTTTGTTAACCTGAATAAGCGCTCACAGATAGCTCGTCAGAATAAAGCCGATTTTCTCGTATCGATTCATGCCGATGGCTTTACCTCGTCGCAACCGAAAGGAGCATCTGTGTGGGTGGTGTCTAATCGGCGCGCTAAAAGTGAGGTTGGCCGCCATTTAGAAGACCATGAAGCCGAGTCTGATTTACTTGGCGGGGTAGGGGAAGTGATGGGCAGTGTTGAAAATGATGCTCATCTCAACTTTGCACTGATTGATATGCAAATGGATTATTCAATGAATACCGCCTTTGAGGTGGCTAAGCAAGTGTTAGGTGAACTGGGGAAAGTGACGAGTTTACATAAGAAACGCCCTGAACATGCCAGCTTAGCGGTACTCAAATCGCCGGATATTCCCTCTATTTTGGTCGAAGCTGGTTTTATCACTAACCATAAAGAAGAAAAACTTCTCAAGTCGGGTAATCATCAAGAGAAGATCGCCAAGGCCGTGGTTAAAGGCATTAAAACTTACTATAGCGCTAAGCCTTTAGCCGGAACCTTGTACGCACAAACTTACGGTGTGAGAAAGCATACGGTGCAACGTGGTGATTCGTTGTCGGTATTGGCTGCACGTTATAACACCAGCGTTAATGGTTTGAAAAAAGCCAACAAGCTGTCTTCTAATGTTCTTAAAATAGGTCAAGTTCTGACCATTCCAAATAGTTGATGTAATGTCTATTCAAATATTACCGGCGCAGTTGGCCAACCAAATAGCGGCTGGAGAGGTGGTTGAACGCCCTGCTTCAGTGGTTAAAGAACTGATTGAAAACAGCCTAGATGCTGGCGCTACGCGTATCGATGTTGAGATTGATAAAGGCGGCGCGAAGCGTATCCTGATTAGGGATAATGGCAGCGGTATTATCAAAGAAGAGCTGTGTTTGGCTTTAAGTCGTCATGCGACCAGTAAAATAGACAGTTTAGATGGTCTAAATAATATTGCGACTTTGGGCTTTAGAGGCGAAGCCTTAGCCAGTATTAGCTCGGTGTCGCGTTTAAGCTTGAGTTCTCGAACTGTTAATCAAGAGCAAGCTTGGCAAGCACAGGCTGCAGGTCGTGACATGGACGTAAGTTTGCATCCTTGTGCTCATCCAGTGGGAAGCTCTATTGAAGTTCTCGATTTATTTTTTAATACGCCAGCCAGACGTAAGTTTCTTCGTACTGAAAAAACCGAGTTTTCGCATATTGATGAGTTGCTTAAACGTTTGGCATTAAGCCGTTTCGACGTTGCTGTTAGCCTTAAACACAATGGTAAGTTAATACGTCAGTACCGTATGGCTAACGATCGCGATAAACAGCTTAAACGGATTAGCGCTGTACTTGGCGCCCCTTTTGTTCAGCATTGCCTGCATATCAACAATCAGCATGACCAATTACGTTTGCATGGTTGGCTGGGCTTGCCTGATGTGGCTAGAGCACAAAATGACCAGCAGTTCTTCTATGTCAATGGAAGAATGATGCGTGATAAGTTATTGCAGCATGCAATACGTCATGCGTTTTCTGCGTATTTATCCGATGACCAGCACGCCAGTTACGTGTTGTATTTAGAGCTGCCCTTAGATCAGGTTGATGTGAATGTTCACCCCGCAAAACACGAGGTGCGTTTTCATCAGGCTCGTTTAGTCCACGATTATATTGTGCAAGTCTTAGCATCGGCCTTGGCACATATTCCTCAGGGGGCTCACGAGGCATTTGTTGAGCAAGACTTGGTTGATAGTGCTGACGCTTCGACAACCAGTTATTACCATCCTCGTTCAGCCGCTGACTATCAAGTTAAAACGCCAAGTCCCAGTAATTCAGGAGAAGGTCGTCATCAATATCAGTCAAATTTGCATCGTTCGCCACCACCGAGCGTTAATGAATTAGGCGCCAACAACCACTGGTTAGGCAGTACCGCGCAATTTGTTAGCGGCCAACAATCAACGCCGGCGATGTCACCGGCTAAACAAAGCGATGGATTAAGGCCATTGCATCTGCTCGACAAGGGCTACTTGTTAGTCGAGCGTCAGCAACAGCTTATCGTGATTGATTTATGGGCTAGCTTACAACACTTCGCCTTTAAGCAAGCTTTGTCTCAGTGGCAACAAGGCCTTGATAGCGTGCCTTTATTGTTACCACTAAAGCTCAAATTGGACGCTTCGCTAGTGGCCCTGGCGTTGCAGCAGCAACAGGCATTCGCCCGATTAGGGTTTAGCCTCAACCATTTGAATAAAACGCAAGTGATCGTTGGGCAAGTGCCCAAACTATTTAGAAAGGCCGATTTTTCGCAAGTGATTCCCAACTTGTTGCAGGCGATGAGTCAATTACCAGAGAGCGAGTGGCAACAACCTGAAGCCTTGCTCAGCGGCTTAGTGAAATTGCAAGTGAAACCAGAGTCATTTAGTTGGCAACAAGCGGAAGAAAACTGTCAGCAACTTTACGCCGAGTACGTCGATAAATTACCGGAAAACTTGTGGCGAATATTGGATGTTAGTACAACGATAGAGGGTTTTTCTCATGTCTAGTCCTTTACCTGTGATTACGCTGATGGGGCCTACAGCCTCAGGAAAAACAGCTTTAGCTATAGATTTACACCAGCAGTTAGGGTGTGAGTTGGTTAGCGTTGATTCAGCTTTAATATATCGCGGTATGGACATTGGTACAGCGAAGCCGACAGCGCAAGAGCAAGCCAACGCTCCCCATGCCTTGATCGATATTTGTGAGCCAACCGCGGTCTATTCTGCGGCTGACTTTCGTCGAGATGCTTTGTTACAGATTAGTGAGATCCATCAGCGCGGTAATATTCCTCTGCTGGTGGGGGGAACCATGTTGTATTTTAAAGCGCTGGTCGACGGCATCGCTGATTTACCAGAAGCCGATGCTCAATTACGAGCTGAAATACAACAACAGGCTGTAGACAGCTCATGGGACGATTTGCATCGCCAATTAGCGGAGTACGATCCGACCAGCGCAGCAAGGATCAGTGTCAATGATCATCAACGCTTAATGAGAGCAATAGAAGTCTATCGTTTAAGCGGGAAGTCTTTGACTGAGTTAAATAGCCAGCCGGTTGCTAAGTTGCCGTTTAAGGTGCATCAATTTGCTATTACTCCGAAAGAAAAAGTGCAATTACACCATCTGATAGAGCGACGTTTTCATATGATGCTGGAACTCGGCTTTGAAACTGAGGTCAAAGCGCTGATGCAAAGAGGGGATCTCAATTTAGGCTTGCCGTCGATGCGGAGTGTTGGTTACCGACAAATGTGGCAATATCTTAGTGGTGAAATTGATTATGATGAAATGGTATTTCGTGGAATAGTGGCGACTCGGCAGCTGGCTAAGAAACAAATGAACTGGCTAAAAAGTTGGCCCGCACTCACTTGGCTGCAAAGCGCAGACCCAGAAAATAACAAAATAATTATTAATTCACTAAGTGATACTTGAAAATGTCGCTATAAGGCACCAACTTAGTGGTATATAATCGAATTTGATCTATGCCAATTAATTAATAAGAAAAAAGGAACAATAACATGGCGAAGGGGCAATCATTACAAGACCCATTTTTGAATGCGTTACGACGTGAGCGTATTCCCGTTTCAATTTATTTAGTAAACGGTATTAAGTTGCAAGGCCAAGTTGAATCATTTGATCAGTTTGTCATCTTGTTGAAAAACACTGTCAGTCAGATGGTTTATAAACATGCTATCTCTACTGTGGTTCCAGCTCGCGCTGTGCCTCACCATACCCCAGTATCTGACGATTCTAAAAACGACGAATAGCATTTGCGAAGGCTTATTAGCCTTGGTCAATGCCAAGGAGTGAATTAGCTTGTTTGATCGTTATGAAGCAGGTGAACAAGCCGTCTTAGTGCATGTAAATTTTAATGACGAAGATGAGCGTGAAGACCTGCAAGAACTGAAGATGTTAGTCAGTTCTGCAGGCGTTAATTCGGTTGCTACTGTTACCGGTAGCCGAGTATCTCCTCACCCTAAGTATTTTGTGGGGTCGGGGAAAGCCGAAGAAATTGCAGAAATAGTAAAAAGTGCCCAAGCGGATGTGATTATTTTTAATCACGCTTTATCGCCAGCACAAGAGCGAAACTTAGAAATGCTCTGTGAGGCGCGGGTACTTGACCGCACAACCCTCATATTAGATATTTTTGCCCAACGAGCACGTACCCACGAGGGTAAGCTGCAAGTAGAGTTAGCTCAATTACGCCATATGTCTAGCCGTTTGATTCGAGGGTGGACTCACCTAGAACGGCAAAAAGGTGGTATTGGTTTGCGTGGACCTGGAGAAACGCAACTAGAAACCGATCGACGTTTGCTTAGAGCGCGTATAAAGCAGATAACCCAACGCTTAGATAAAGTAGGTAAACAGCGCGAACAAGGGCGTCGAGCCCGACAGCGTGCAGAATTGGCTACGGTGTCTTTGGTTGGTTACACTAACGCGGGTAAGTCTACGTTATTTAACCAAATTACCGAATCTAAGGTGTATGCTGCGGACCAGCTGTTTGCAACACTTGACCCAACCTTGAGAAAGATAGAAATCGAAGATGTTGGTAAGGTGATATTGGCGGATACAGTAGGATTTATTCGCCATTTACCGCATGACCTTGTGGCTGCATTTAAAGCGACCTTAACTGAAACTAGAGAAGCTCAATTGTTATTGCATGTGATTGATTGTAGTGATGAAAGAATGGCTGAAAATGTAGAGCAGGTTGAGGTAGTATTAGAAGAGATTGGTGCGGGCGATACGCCATTTTTGCAAGTATTTAATAAAGTGGATCAGCACCCAGATCTGAGTCCTCGTATTGAACGAGACGAGAATGGTTTACCTCAGAAAGTGTGGGTATCAGCGCTAACGGGAGAAGGCTTGCCTTTGTTGTTTAAGGCAATCAGTGAACGTTTAGTTGGTGATATGGTTAACCACACTTTACGTTTACCGCAGAGTGCAGGGCGCTTGCGTAGTCGTTTATATCAGTTAGACTGCGTAGCAGATGAACGTTTAGACGATAATGGAAACATCGTCATTGATATCCGCTTGGATGCTGTTGAATGGCAGCGTTTGGATAAACAGTTTGATCATAGTTTAGAAAAATTTATTGCTCAATGTGAGTAGGCATTAACTTTAATTTCTGGAGATACAGATGGCCTGGAATGAGCCTGGCAACAAAGGTGGCGGCGGAGATCGAGACCCTTGGGGCAATAACAATAAGAACAAAAGTGGTAATCAGGGTCCACCTGATTTGGATGAAGTGATAACTAAACTTACTCGTAAGTTTGGCGGCATCTTTGGTGGTAATAAAAAACCATCGGTAGGTGGCGACGGCGGTGTGAGTGGATTTGGTATCGGTATTGTTGCTGTTATTTTGGCAGTGATATGGGTAGCAAGTGGTTTCTACACTGTCGCTGAAGCTGAGCGTGGGGTTAAACTTACCTTTGGTAAATACGATGCAGAAGCTGGGCCGGTTGAACCGGGCTTGAACTGGAAAGCAACGTTTATTCAAGATGTCATCTCAGTCGATGTAGAAACGATTCGTTCACTACCCGCTTCTGGTTTTATGTTAACCGAAGATGAAAACGTAGTACGGGTTGAAATGGACGTACAATATCGTGTGGTTGATCCGAAGAACTACTTGTTCAGCGTAACAGCGCCGGATGATAGCTTAGCGCAAGCCACTGATAGTGCTTTGCGCTATGTTATTGGCCACACCACCATGGACGATATTTTGACCACGGGTCGTGAAGTAGTAAGAAGTGAGACTTGGGAGTTACTTGAAGAGATTACCGGCCCTTATAATCTTGGTATTCAAGTTGTCGATGTGAACTTCTTGCCTGCTCGTCCTCCTGAAGAAGTGAAAGATGCATTTGATGATGCTATTTCGGCTCAAGAAGATGAACAACGCTTCATTCGTGAAGCAGAAGCTTATCAACGTGAAATTGAACCTCGAGCTCGTGGTCGTGTTCAACGTATCGAGCAAGAAGCTCAGGGTTATCAAGAGCAAAGCGTATTACGCGCGCAAGGTGAAGTTGCTCGATTTGTGCAACTATTACCCGAGTTTGAAGCCGCGCCAGATGTCACTCGTCACCGTTTGTATTTAGAAACGATGGAAGAGATCTACGCTAAATCGAACAAGGTTCTGATCGACGCATCTAACAATAGCAATATGTTATACCTTCCTATTGATAAACTGATGGAAAGTAGTAAACAGTCATCGCCACGAACGTCGAGCAGTAAGTCACAAGTGAGCTCAGAGCCGGCTACGTCAACTCCATCACGTCCCACTTCGATAAGAAGTAGTGACCGCTCAACTCAAGGGAGAAACTAAGCCATGAAACAATTTGCTATTTTTGGCGCTATATTGGCTTTGTTAGTCGCTTACTCTTCGCTTTTTGTTGTTAAAGAGGGTGAGCGAGGCATTGTTATTCAGTTCGGTAAAGTACAACGTACCGCTGATGGTGAAACCAAAGTGTATCAACCGGGTTTGCAATTTAAAGTCCCGTTTATTGATACCGTTAAGAAGCTAGATGCTCGCATCCAAACCTTGGATGGTAATGCAGATCGCTTCGTGACCTCTGAGAAAAAAGACTTAATTATTGATTCTTACGTTAAGTGGAGAATTGAAGATTTTTCTAAATTCTACCTTTCAACGGGCGGTTCGGTGCTTCAAGCTGAGTCATTGTTGATGCGTAAAATTAATAACGGACTACGTAGTCAAATTGGTTCTCGTACCATTCGTGAAATTGTTTCAGGTGAACGTGGACAAGTCATGGAAGATGCGCTGAAACAGATGGCTCGCTCTTCTGAAATTGGCATTGAAGTGACTGATGTTCGAATTAAACAAATCAACCTGCCAGACGAAGTCAGTAGTAGTATTTACCAACGGATGCGCGCAGAGCGTTTAGCGGTAGCTAAAGAGCACCGTTCGCAAGGTCAGGAGCAAGCTGAAATTATTCGTGCAAATGTAGATCGCCGAGTAAATGTTTTGCTCGCTGATGCTGACAAACGTGGTAAGGAATTACGTGGTGAAGGTGATGCACGCGCTGCAAAAATATATGCAGATGCTTATAAGCAGAACCCAGACTTTTATAAATTCTGGCGTAGCTTACGAGCTTACAAAACGAGCTTCGAGAGTGGCGGGGACGTTATGGTGTTAGAACCTGATAGCGAATTCTTCCGTTTCATGAAAGAACCTAATTCATAATGCAACGAGGGCCCAGATCTCATCTGGGCTTTTTTTATGCAAGATTCAATTTTATTCGCATTGGCTTTAGTCTGTCTTATTGAAGGGCTAGGGCCATTATTATTTCCTAAGCGTTGGAAACAGCTACTAAAATTGATTTCTGAATCGCCAGCAAGCAGTATTCGGCAAATTGGTCTGGTATTGGTGTGCATTGCCCTTGGGCTGTTTTACGTGATTAATCTTTGACCTTAAGGTATAAAATCGGTATAACATGCACCCCTTAACTGTCCGATTTCTGCTAGAATCGCTTTTTAACTGAGACGACAAAAGACAATGGGAAAGAACGTAGTTATCCTAGGCTCCCAATGGGGAGACGAAGGCAAAGGTAAGATTGTTGATCTTCTTACCGATAAAGCAAGCTATGTGGTTCGCTATCAAGGCGGTCACAATGCAGGTCATACCTTAGTTATTGACGGTGAAAAAACTGTCCTCCACCTCATACCATCTGGTGTACTCCGCGACAATGTTACCTGTGTAATTGGTAACGGTGTGGTACTGGCCCCTGATGCGTTATTTAAAGAGATGGCTATGCTCGAAGAGCGTGGTGTACCTGTTAAAGAACGCTTGGTTATCAGTGAAGCATGTCCGCTAATTTTGCCTTACCATGTCGCCTTAGACATGGCTCGCGAAAAAGCCCGTGGTAAGAATGCTATTGGTACGACTGGTCGTGGTATTGGTCCTGCTTATGAAGACAAAGTAGCTCGTCGCGGTTTACGCGTGGGTGATTTGTTTGATATGGAGCAGTTTGCTGTCAAGCTAAAAGAAGTCATGGAATATCATAACTTCCAACTTAATCATTACTATGACGCTCCAAGCGTAAGTTATGAAGACGTGCTTGAGCAAATGACTAAAATGGCGCCGGTACTCATTGCAATGGTAGCCGATGTTACTGATTTGCTCGATCAAGCTCGTCGCCGCGGCGACTCAATCATGTTTGAAGGTGCTCAAGGTACCTTACTTGATATCGATCATGGTACCTACCCATTCGTTACTTCATCGAATACCACTGCGGGTGGCGTTGCTACCGGTAGCGGTTTTGGTCCTCGCCATCTTGATTATGTGTTGGGTATTACTAAAGCTTACACCACGCGTGTAGGTTCTGGTCCGTTCCCTACTGAACTTGATGACGATATTGGCCAACACCTAGGTGTTAAAGGACACGAGTTTGGCGCAACGACTGGGCGTAAACGCCGTTGTGGTTGGCTAGATGCTGTTGCAATGCGCAGAGCGGTACAAATAAATAGCTTATCTGGTATTTGTTTAACTAAGTTAGACGTATTAGATGGTCTAGAAGAGCTGAAGATCTGTACTGGTTACCAAATGCCTAACGGCGATTTGTTGCGTGTACCGCCAATGGCTGCAGAGGGCTATGAAGTTGCTGTACCAGTATATGAAAGTATGCCTGGTTGGTCTGAGAATACCTTTGGTGTTACCGATCGCAGTGAACTGCCTGCCGCAGCTTTAGCTTATATTGCTCGCATCGAAGAGTTACTTGAAGTTCCTGTTGATATTATCTCAACCGGTCCTGATCGTGTTGAAACGATTATCTTGCGTCACCCGTTTGCCTAAATAGGGTAAATAGATGCAATTAAAAAAGGCTGCCATTGGCAGCCTTTTTTGTCGCTGTTATTTATTGTTATGCTGCGCGGTCGGCGGCTATATTCGCTAAGCTCATCAAGGCTTGCTTGTATTCGCTGTCGTCAATAATGCTTAGAGCATCGATGGCTTTCTGCGCTTCGTCTGCGGCACGAGAGCGACAGTATTCTAGCGCATTGGTTTTATCGAGTATCGCTAAGATCGCGTCGAGTTTATCAAGTGAGCCACCTTGCTTAATCGCTTCGGCTATTAGCGCTTTATCGGCGCTGTCAGCCTTCGTCATCGCATAGATGAGCGGTAGGGTGGGTTTACCCTCTGCAAGGTCATCACCAACGTTTTTGCCCATTTCGGCTTCATCGGCAACATAATCAAGTACGTCGTCCATAATTTGAAAGGCGGTACCCAAAAACTTGCCATAATCTTGCATGGCTTGCTCAATGTGTGGGGGCTGATTTCCGATTACAGCTGCCAGACGAGTGGCTGCCTCAAAAAGCTTTGCTGTTTTACAATAGATCACTTCAAAGTAGCGTTGTTCGTCGGTATCTGGGTCATTACAGTTAATCAGTTGTAATACTTCACCTTCGGCAATGACATTAGTTGCATCAGCCAAGATGTCCATCACATGCAAGTTTTTAAGCTGAGTCATTAATTGAAATGAGCGAGAGTATAGGAAGTCGCCAACCAGCACGCTAGCAGCGTTGCCAAACCTTGCGTTGGCGGTATCTTTCCCTCGGCGCAACTCTGATTCATCCACTACATCGTCATGCAGTAAGGTAGAGGTATGAATAAACTCAATGATAGCGGCCAGTTTTATATGTTGTTGCTGTTGATCGCCTAATGCTCTTGCTGCCAATACAGTGAGTAAAGGGCGTATTCGTTTGCCGCCACTATTAACTATATAGAAAGAGATTTGATTTATGAGCGCTACATCTGACTCTAGCTCTTTAAATATGAGCTCGTTGACTGCCGTCATGTCTTGATTTGACAGCGTTTTTATCGCATCCATTTGCATAATTTTTTTGTTAGAGTCTCATGCTGAGAGATCAGCAATTTATTACGATGAATTAATGACAGAATAGTATCTCAATTCTTGCCGCTTAGCAGCTTTAGCTAGGCAAAATTATTAGCCTTGCGTGATTTTTAAACTTTTTTAATTTTCCGCTTGCGAGAACGGATCTTTTTCCGTAGAATCCGCCGTCATTGTTAAGAATTATATACACCTTGAAATACTAGGTGTACAGCGGAGTTTGAAAAAAATGTACGCGGTTATCCAAAGTGGTGGTAAACAACACCGTGTGGCCGAAGGTCAAACACTTCGCCTTGAGAAACTAGACGTTGAGACTGGTGAAACAGTTGAATTTGATAACGTATTACTAGTTGCTAATGGCGATGATGTTCAAGTAGGCGCACCTTATGTAGATGGTACCAAAGTAACAGCTGAAGTTGTTTCTCATGGTCGTGGCGATAAAGTTAAGATCGTTAAGTTCCGTCGTCGTAAGCATTCACGTAAGCAACAGGGCCACCGTCAGTGGTTCACTGAAGTTCGCATTACAGGCATTAACGGTTAATTTAGAGGAATATACTCATGGCACATAAAAAGGCTGGTGGTAGTACTCGTAACGGTCGCGACTCAGAGAGTAAACGCTTAGGTGTTAAACGCTTTGGTGGCGAGTCTGTTTTAGCGGGTAGTATTATTGTTCGTCAACGTGGTACTAAGTTCCACGCGGGCTCAAATGTTGGTATTGGTAAAGACCATACTCTTTTCGCTACTGCTGAAGGCAAAGTGAAATTTGAGGTTAAAGGCGCTAAAAGCCGTAAGTTTGTTAGCATCGTAGCTGAATAAACTACCAACTCAATACTTTAAAAGCCCCGCTTACAGCGGGGCTTTTTTTTTCTAAGGCTTAAGTATTTCTGTCGCTAAATTAATGCAGTGCATTATAGTTATTGATAATGCTGGAGTAGATTATGAAATTTGTAGATGAAGCAGTAATCAAAGTTGATGCAGGTGATGGTGGTAATGGCACTATCAGCTTTCGTCGCGAAAAATATGTTCCTCGTGGTGGCCCTGATGGCGGCGACGGCGGTGACGGTGGCAGTGTCTATTTGGTTGCCGACGAAAACCTAAATACTCTGATTGATTATCGCTTTGAACGTTTTCACAAAGCAGAACGTGGTGAGAATGGTCAAGGCTCTAATTGTACAGGTAAACGCGGTGAAGACTTAGAGCTGCCGGTACCTGTGGGGACGCGAGCTCGCGATCGCGACACCGGTGAGCTTTTGGGTGACTTAACTCAAAACAAACAGCGTCTGTTGGTGGCTAAAGGTGGCTTTCACGGATTAGGCAATACGCGTTTTAAAAGTAGTACTAACCGTGCTCCACGTCGGAAGTCAAACGGCACGCCTGGTGAAGTTAGACAGCTACAATTAGAACTTCTATTGCTCGCAGATGTGGGGATGTTAGGTTTGCCTAATGCCGGTAAATCAACTTTTATTCGCAGTGTATCTGCCGCTAAACCTAAAGTTGCTGACTATCCCTTTACCACTCTAATACCTAACTTGGGTGTGGTGAGACAGTCAGAAAACCGCGGTTTTGTAGTTGCTGATATTCCGGGTTTGATTGAAGGTGCCGCAGACGGTGCTGGTTTAGGCGTTCGTTTCCTTAAGCATTTAGAGCGCTGTAGAGTATTGCTACACATGGTTGATGTATTGCCAGCTGATGGCAGTGACCCAGCAGAAAATGCAGTGACTATTATTAAAGAACTTGAGCAATACAGCGAAAAGCTGTTTGAGAAACCTCGTTGGTTAGTCTTCAACAAAGTTGACTTGGTCCTTGAGGAAGAAGCGGAAGAAATTCGCCAACAGGTGATCGAAGCGCTAGATTGGCAGGGTGAAGTTTTCTCTTTGTCGGCTCTTGAGAAGACGGGCACGAAAGAAATCTGTAAAGCGATTGGACAATTCATTGAAACCTTGCCGGTCATTGAAGAAGAAATTGCGGAACGTGAAGAAGTTAAATTCCAATGGGATGATTATCATCAGCAACAAATTGATCAAGCGAATCAAGAAGATTGGGATGATGACGATGATGATTGGGATGATGATGACGATCATGGTGTAGAGGTTATTTACCAGCCATAGTAAGCTTAACCTAGTGTCATCTTACTTGGATCGTTGAATGTTACGCTCGTTTAGAAATACTCCGGAGCCTGTCCAGGCTCCGGTTCGTCAAATTACCCTCGAACAACAAACCAGTATTTGTAGAGTAGCCGTGCAAGCTGGCCGCATCATGCAACAGCATGGGGCTGAGAGTAAGCTCATTGAAGAAACTACTGTACGCTTAGGCTTAGCCCTCGGCTTAGATAGCGTAGAACTCGCCATTACCGCAAATGCATTAATTCTGACAGGCTTATCTAATGGGCGTTGTATTACTACCACGCGTCGCGTTTACGACCGCGGGATTAACATGCACATGGTGTGTGAAGTTCAGCGCATTACTATCATGGCAGAAAAACAGCTATTGGATGAAAGTGACGTTGTTAAACGTTTAGCCCGCTTAGTGCCATACAAACATAACCGTTGGTTGGTGGTGTTTATGATTGGTTTATCTTGCGCTTGCTTTAGTCACCTATTTGGTGGCGACTGGTCGGTATTTGGCATGACCTTTATCGCGTCCGCTGTCGCGATGACCTTTCGCCAAGAGATGGCCCATCGACATCATAATCCCATTCTTAACTTTGGCATGACCGCGTTTGTAGCAACCACTATCGCCGGTTTAGCAGTACGTTATGACATTGGTAATCAACCCCAAACGGTAATGGCCGCCTCTGTGCTGTTGCTGGTGCCTGGCTTCCCCTTGATTAATGCCGTATCTGATATGGTAAAGGGGCATATTAGTATGGGGATCTCACGGTGGTTTTTTGCGTCTCTTCTTACTTTAGGGGTGGCCATGGGAATTGCTTTCTCCATGTGGGCGACGGGTGTAAGTGGGTGGTTATAAGATGATAGATTTAATTAAGTTATTAATAGAAGATGCCTTATTCTCTGCGGTGCCTGCCGTTGGCTTCGCGATGGTATTTAATGTTCCGACTAGAATGCTAGGGTTCTGTGCCATCGGCGGCGCGTTTGCGCATAGCTTGCGAACCTTGTCTATATACTGGGGAGTACCTCTGGAGTGGGCCACCCTCATCGCCTCCACGAGTGTGGGTTTACTAGGGGTGTATTGGTCGCGACGTTATTTGATTCCTCGGCCTGTATTCACAGTGGCAGCGGTGATTCCTATGATTCCCGGTAGCTATGCTTTTACCACGATGGTTGGCATAATCAGTTTATACAGTACCGGGTTTAGCGAGCCCTTATTAGCCACCATTATTGAAAACGGCCTACGTACTATGTTTATTTTAATGGCATTGAGTTTTGGTTTAGCCATCCCCTCGGTAGTGATCTATCGCGGTCGGCCAATTGTCTAACCCCTTCAGATTAGGAAAGAATAGAGCAGTGAAAGTAGCAATGATAGCCGCGATGGCAGAGCAAAGAGTCATCGGTAAAGACAATCAGATGCCATGGCATCTACCCGCCGATCTCAAGCATTTTAAAGCGGTGACTATGGGTAAGCCGGTGATTATGGGACGGCTAACATATGAATCGATTGGTCGCCCTTTACCGGGGCGTTTAAATATTGTGATCAGTCGGAACCCTGAGCTGCTTATTGATGGTGTGACGGTAGTGAACAGCGTGGATGCGGCCTTGGCGCTAGTGCCTGACGAAGCCGAAGTGATGATTATTGGTGGCGCTAATATTTATCAGCAGTGTTTACATTTGGCGGAGGTATTGTACCTCACCTTCATTGACAAACAGGTTGAAGGGGACGCACATTTTCCGGATTATCAGCAGTTTCAATGGCAGGAGGTAGACCGTGAGTCTCACCTAGCGGATGAACGAAACCCTGTTAACTATCAGTTTGTTACTTTGCAACGTCAGGTTTAAGCTTTAGCCTCGTCACTTAAGCAAGCTTGGGTATAAAAGCGTTGGTCGTCCCAACGCAACATCGTGAGGTGGTTACCCCATACACAGCCAGTATCTAGCCCATTAACTAATGGGCTTTTACTTTTACCCATTAAGGCTGCCCAATGACCAAATATTATATGGGTTTGTTTGAGGTGCTTCCCAGGAAGCTCAAACCAAGGCCTGAGATTGGGGTTAGTATTTTTATTGGGTGGGATTTTTAGCTCGAAGTCTAAACTGGCGTCTGGAAAGCAATAGCGCATCCGAGTAAATACATTAATGATGTAGCGCAGTCGATCATAACCTACTAGCTCATCACTCCAGTGCGCAGGTTCGTTGCCATACATATTCTGCAGTAACGCTAAGTAATTGTCGCCGGACAACTGGTTTTGCACTTCTTGCCCTAGCTTGAGCGCTTTGCTTACTTTCCATTTAGGGTAGATGCCTGCGTGCACCATCACTACGTCAAACTCTGGATGTTTGGCAATCAGTGGCTGACAGCGCAGCCAGTTGAGTAATTCGTCACGGTCTGGGGCGTCTAATAAAGCGTGTAACTTATCACGGCGTTTGGCGCGATGAATGCCATTGGCCACTGCCAATAGGTGTAAATCATGGTTACCTAATACCACTTGAGCAGCCTCTCCCAAGTCCATCACAAACCGCAAGGTTTCCAATGATTGGGGGCCTCGCGCTACCAAATCACCGGCGAGCCATAGTTGATCCCTTTTTGGGGAAAACTTCACTTGTTTCAGTAGCGCCTTGAGTTCATCTAGGCAGCCTTGAATATCGCCAACGAAGTAGGTAGCCATAACTTACTCTACGCTAGTGCAGCTTGTTAGGGAGGGATAAACGAAAGGCCGGAACTTCAGCTTGAAATTCGTTACCGTCTTCGTCTACCAATGTATACCAACCTTGCATTACTCCTACTTCAGTCGCCAATACCGCGCTACTCGTATAGCTGAAGGGTTTATCTGGCTGTAAATGTGGCTGCTTACCCACCACACCTTCGCCTTTTACTTCATTTATCTCGCCGTTCCCATCGGTAATTATCCAGTGGCGGCGCAGTAGCTGTAAAGCTTGGCTGCTGCAGTTGCGAATAGTGATGGTATAGTAAAAAGCAAATTGCTGGTTTTCAGGAACAGAATGTTCAGGCAAAAATCCAGATTCAATGTCGATATCTAAATCATAATCAAGACTATTACTCATCGCTAGCAGGCGCCTGCAGTAGTTGTTCGCGGTCGATGTAATTAGCAATATCACAAAATTGCTGAATAGTTAAATTTTCCGGACGTAATGTGGGCTTTAAGCCTAAAATTTCCAGTTGTTCAACGGTGAGTAAGTTACCTAATGCATTACGAATGGTTTTTCGACGCTGATTAAAAGCTTCTTTACATACTCTATCCAAGGTGGCTAATGAGGTCAGTGGATATAAGGTGCTTTCATAAGGCTCTAGGCGGACCACTGCTGAGTCAACCTTCGGTGGTGGCATAAAGGCTTCAGGTGGTACTTCTAAAGCGGGCAGAACGCGGCACTGTACTTGAGTCATTACAGTTAGCCTGCCATAGGCTTTACAATCTGGCCCCGCAGCCATGCGTTTTACTACTTCTTTTTGTAGCATGAAGTGCATGTCAGATATTGCGCTAGTAAAGCTCAGTAAATGAAAGATAAGCGGAGTAGAAATGTTATAGGGTAAGTTACCGAATACCCGCATCTTTTGTTCAGGTTTCACCAATTGCATGAAATCAAACTTAAGTGCATCAATTTCATGGATGGTGAGCATGTTAGCTAGCGTGGAGTGCTCGCGCAGGCGTTGCGCAAGATCTCTGTCAAGCTCTACGACTTGTAGGTGTCCGGCAGCGTTTGCCACTGGCTCAGTTAATGCGCCTAAACCTGGGCCAATTTCAACTAAATTTTCACCGGGTTGGGGGTAAATTGTAGCGACGATTTGGCTGATTACAGCATCGTTATTAAGAAAGTTTTGGCCAAAACGTTTGCGGGCGCGGTGCCCTTGATGGACTTGATTATTCATGTTCACGCTCTACCATATCAATGGCTTGTTCAATTGCGGTTATCATACTTCCATGGTCGGCTTCACCAGTGCCAGCGAGTTCTAAGGCTGTTCCGTGATCAACTGATGTTCTAATAAAGGGCAGGCCTAAGGTGATGTTGACCGAGTTTCCAAATCCTTTGTACTTAATAACCGGCAAGCCTTGATCGTGATACATCGCTAGTACGGCATCTGCTTCATCTAAATATTTAGGCTGAAATAGAGTATCTGCTGGCAGCGGTCCGATTAAGTCCATGCCTTTTTCTGCGCGCATTTGGTCTAGTAAGGGGATGATTACATCCAACTCTTCGCGACCTAAATGGCCGTCTTCACCGGCATGTGGGTTGAGGCCACAGACAAAGATTTTTGGCTGCTTAATGGCAAACTTTGTTTTTAAGTCATGATGCAAGATACTAATAATATTGTATAAGCGCTCATGGGTTATCGCTTTAGCGACATAGGCTAGCGGTAAATGGGTAGTCGCTAACGCAACACGCAAGCCTTCAGTGGCTAACAACATGACAACATCAGAAGTGCCCGATTGTTGGGCGAAAAACTCTGTGTGTCCACTGAATGAAACACCCGCTTTATTGATGATGCCTTTGTGAACAGGGCCGGTGACCACCGCCGCAAATTGACCATTCATGTTGCCGTCGCAAGCAAATTTTAAGGTATCAAGCACATAGTGACCATTGGCTTCATCAAGTTGACCTGCCACTGCTGGGCTGCTCATCGAAATGGGCGCAATAGTTAAGGTACCAGCGGCCTGTGGTTTAGCTTGTTGCTCAGGCTGATAGGGGCGTAAGCTTATGTCAATCCCCAGTTGTTTAGCGCGATCTTGAAGTAAGTTGGGATCGGCGATTACCACTAACTCCATTGGCCAGTCACGCTGACTAATGCTTAGTACTAAATCTGGGCCTATACCAGCGGGTTCACCTGGCGTAATCGCGATTCGTGATACCTGTTGGCTCATGCGTCACCATCCAAAATTTCAACGTAAGCTTCTTCGCGCAATTCTTCTTGCCAAGCTTGAGTTTCTTCGTTGAATTTACGGTTAAAAATCATTTGGTATGCTCTATTTTCACTGGCTTTATTGGTGGTGTCAGTAGTACGTTTGTCCAATACTTCCAATAAGTGCCAGCCAAAAGTTGATCTGAATGGTTGGCTTAACTCTCCGGCATTGAGTCGAGTAACGGTATCTTTAAAGGCAGGCACAAAGGATTGCGGATCAGACCAACCCAATTCTCCACCACGTACTGCTGAACCTGGGTCTTCTGAATATTGGCGAGCCAACTCTTCAAAGGTCACTTCTTCTAAGACTAACTGTTGACGAAATTCAGCCAACAAGCTTTCGGCCTTTTTATCACTGAGGATAATTGAAGGTTTGATCAATATATGACGGGCGTTAACTTCTAGGGTTTCAACTTTTTGTAAGCCTTCGGCATCCAGCACCTTAATAATATGCAAGCCTGACTCAGTCCGAATCGGTCCTAGCACAGTATCTTTGTGTTGATTCTTCACGACGCCAGCAAACAATGTCGGCATTTCTTCCAGCGTCATCCAACCCCAATCTCCACCTTCAAGTGCTTTGGGGCCTTGTGAATTGGTCATGGCTATTTGGTTAAAGTTTTCCCCGGCCTTAAGCTGAGAGACAATGCTTTCAGCAAGCTGCTGAGTCGCGCTTTCGTCACTGCCAACCCGCAATAATATGTGGCCTACGTGATAACGAATAGTCCCTTTATCTTGCTCATCAATCAGTTTCATTAGGGCTTGTATCTCTTGTTCAGACAC
Source organism: Agarivorans sp. TSD2052 (assembly GCF_023238625.1). Lineage (NCBI taxonomy): Bacteria > Pseudomonadati > Pseudomonadota > Gammaproteobacteria > Alteromonadales > Alteromonadaceae > Agarivorans > Agarivorans sediminis. The sequence continues at coordinate 3,873,010 of NZ_CP096670.1, read as the reverse complement.
TTTCACTCTGCGCTGAACCTGACTACGACCCACTTCGCCCAAAATTATTTCTGTTCGAATGTCTTCACGAAATTGATTGTAGGTAATCCCTTGTTTTTCTATGTCAGCAAGAAACGCTTCTCGGGTTTTCTTTTCGCCACGGATGATGTTGTCGATAGTGTTTTCTAATTGGCTATCGCTTATCTTGATACCAAGGCGCTCAGCAAGTTGTAACTGCAAGCTTTCTAGAATCAAACGGTTCATCACTTGTTCTTGCAGTTCATCTTTAGGCGGCAAGTCTTGACCGCTAGACGCAGAGTTTCGAACCACTTTATTGGTGAGCTCTTGTATCTGATTTTCGGTAATCACATCGTTGTTCACAATGACTACAACTTTATCGAGCAATTGCTCTTGGGCTTGAACAAGCCCAGCGACTAGCATTACTAGGCCAGCACTAAGCAAAATTAATTTTTTCATTCGTTTCCTACATTACGGCACGCAAAACGCCGCCTACTTTATCATATCTGTGCTAAAGGTTTTTTAATTGTTGAGATAAAATGGGCGGCCATACTTAAAGTTACCACCTTCTAACATTTCTTCTCGGCTGCTGGTATCACTTCCACCTAGTCCTTTAATCTCAAAATCTAAGCGTAGCGAGCTATCGAATTCACCCACTCGGTCAATGCCAGAGCTGTCATCAACATAGGTGCTTTTTAAGCCTCGTTGATAAGTAAGACGAATACCCCAGCAGCAGGAGTTATATTGCAAACCCAAGTAGCTTTCGATGCTTCGGTCTAAAATCATATCGCGATAGTAGCTAGCGACAGCTGATACTTTACTGTGAATTGGCCAAGCCACCTTACTACCTACTTGGTTAATGTCGCTGACCATTGATTCGTCAGCTAAAGAATAGCGATAATTCAATTGAATCAGTTTTTGCGCTTCAGGGCGCCACTCTATCGCGGCATTTGCCTTGTTGAGCTCACTCTCTAAGGTGTCGATTTGTAAACCAACATGGCCATACCAATCTTGGCGAATATTAGCGTCTACTTCAAATGCCAACGCAGAGCTGGAACTGGTTGATGATTCACTATTTGGGGATAACGTGGTTCGGCTGGGCTCTATATAGATAATTTGTCCAAGGCTAAGGCGCAAGGTTTCTTGATTGCTCGGGGATAAAAAGCGCGAGTTAACCCCTAAGGTGATTTGGTTGGCATCAGCAATTCGATCTAAGCCACTGTACCTTTGATCTCGGAACAAGCCGTAATAATCTTGCTGTAAGTAGTCAGTGTCGTAGATGCCAATACTGTTTTGATCGGTGTAGGGGATATAGAGATACTTAATTACAGGCTCTAAGGTTTGGGTAAAATTATCCCCATACCAGCGAGTTTTGCGGTCAAAGTTTAGCCCGCCTTGAACACTCACTTTTGGTAAGGTACGGTTCTCTGAAGCTGAAATATCAAAATCTGCACTAGTACCTTGTGATTGGCTGTAGTAGGTATGCATTAATGCTAAATCGGCTTGAAAAAATCCGGCTGGCACGACATAGGGTAAACTTAGCTTGGGTTCAAAGTGAACTCGCTGGGCGGTGTTTTGGGTTGGGTCACTATGTGCAAAATTACTGATTTCTGAAGCAAAACCAAATTGTAAAGTTTGCCAGTTTAGATCCCAATCGCCTGCAAAACTTAGTTGCGGGAGCAGGGTATGTGGTTGGTCTGTGTCACCCAATACTTGAAAGTCTTGTACTAGCAGTTCGGTATACCAATTTTTGGTATGGTAGCTGACATCACCAGTTTGCAGCAGCTGGTTTTCGTTTACTTTGCCCAGCTTATCACCTAAATCATTGAAGTAATTGTCGTCACTGATCCGCGTGTATTCAGTATTAAAACGCCAGTTACGTTGGTATTGACCTTGGTGATTCCAGTGGACCAAGTACCGGTCCCTGTCTAGAACGCTGTCATTGGCTAGGTATTCTGCATTCACTGTACCGGTGTTTTGACCCAGTAAATAGCGAAATTCACTTTGCAGTTGCATACCGCGACGAGTTAGCAATCGAGGGGTAATCGTTGCGTCAAAATTAGGCGCGATATTCCAATAGTAGGGGGCTGAAATATCAATTCCGTTAGTGGTTGAAGTAGAAACGCTTGGAAATAAGAAGCCACTATGGCGTTGATCGCCGATAGGGTAAGAAAAATAAGGTAAATATAATACTGGTACATCGAATAAGCGAACAGTGGCATTTTTAGTGGTTGCCCATTGTTCTTGTGAGTCGATATCAATTTTTTCTGCGCGAATTTCCCAGCTAACGTCATCGGGTGGGCAGGCGGTGTAGCTGGCATTTTCAAGTGATAGCTGTTGTTCGCCAGTAATTGTTAAGTTATTTGCTGCGCCGCGCCCTTGTTGTTCAAACAGCTGATACTCAGCGGAGTTGAGTGTGGCTTGATGGTCACGTAAGTTTGCATTAAAGGTATCACTTTTAACACTCACCAAATTGTCTTGAAACTCAATATTGCCATCTGCTTGCAGAGTTTGTGCTTGCTCATCAAGTACCGTGTTTTCAGCTTTAAGTACTCTAGGGCCTTGAGAAAACTCTACATTACCGGTGAAGCTTGCCTTATCACCTTGTTTGGCCTGCAGTTGATCTGCTGAAACCATGTAAGGTGCATTGGGATCAAGGGGGCCTAATTCGCTACGCTCTGGAATATGAGCGCGACACTGAGGCATTGATAACGGTGTTTCTGCGCGTGCAGCAAAACTTGAAAGCAACACCGCTAAAGCGAGCGATGTTTGTTGGCACCGTTTAGTTACGAACATATAAATATGAACCATTCCCTGATATAAACAAATTCGAAGCGCGAGTTAGCAACGTTGTGCTTTATGAATTCTATAGTTAAAGTTAGCCGCATATAATACTGGAATTATTGGTAAGCGGCTATTTAAAGGCTGCTATTTAGTATAAGTAATTATGAGTAATAATGTGCGTGAATCTGGTTTACAACAATGGTTGTCAAAAAGTTTAGACATTGAGCTTCCCGAGTTAACAATGATTAGTGGTGATGCTAGTTTTCGGCGCTATTTCCGTTTCGATTATAATGCTGAAAAAACCGCCATCGCGGTGGATGCTCCACCCAGTACTGAAAAAAATGCACAGTTCGTCGCCTTAGCGGGTTGTTTAGCTGAGCACCAACTAGCGGTTCCTAAGGTTGAGGTGGCTAACTTAGAAAACGGCTATTTGTGTTTGGAAGATCTCGGCTCTACGATGCTAGAGGATAAACTTGATGCCAGTACGGCTACTGAATTATATAGACAAGCTAGTGACTTAATCGTTCAGTTACAGACGCTTAATCGATCTCAATTACCAGAAATAGAGTTTTTTGATAGCGAATTTATCGAACGAGAGTTAGCCATTTTTTCAGACTGGTTTGTCGCAAAAGAATTACAAATCAGTGACGCTAGCTGGCAACAATCAGCTCAATGGCGTGATGTTTGCGAGCTATTAAGCTCGGCAATTTTAGAGCAACCTTACGTTGCTATGCATCGAGACTTTCATAGTCGCAATCTGATGTTGAAAGATTCACGCATGGTGATGATTGATTTCCAAGATATGGTTTGGGGGCCGATTAGCTATGATCTGGTTTCCTTATTACGAGATTGTTACGTCGCATGGCCAGAATCCTTGGTCGCGCAGTTAAGCAAAGAGTTTTATCTTTCTCAGAAAATGTTGCAGCAAGTCGATGAAAGTCAGTGGCAACGCTGGTTTGATTTCACCGGTTTGCAGCGACACTTAAAGGCGGTGGGCATCTTTTGTCGCCTTGATCATAGAGATGGTAAAACCGCTTATCGAGCGGCGATACCACAAACGCTGCATTATATTCTCGACGTTAGCGCTCGCTATCCTGAACTGAAAGCGTTGAATCAATGGCTAAGCCCCTTCGCGAAGGGCTTTAATAAATGACTGCGCTAACAACAGCAATGATCTTGGCTGCGGGGCGCGGCGAACGAATGCGACCGCTAACCGATAATTGTCCTAAACCTCTATTAAAGGTGGCTGGTAAGGCGTTAATTGAATGGCATATCGATAAGTTGGTGGCGGCTGGATTTAAGCGAGTGGTGATTAATACCGCTTATTTGGGCCAACAGATAGAAAGCTATTTAGGAGACGGTCAGCGCTGGAATATTGAACTGCGTTACAGCCATGAGCATACCGCCCTAGAAACAGCGGGTGGCATAAAAAACGCCTTACCGTTGATAGCCGCCGATCCTTTTTTAGTGATTAATGGCGATATATGGAATGATTGGGATTATAAGCAACTCGCCAAGCTTGAAATCGGCAGTGTTAATGCCCATTTGTTAATGGTAGAAAACCCTCCGCATAATCAAGCGGGTGACTTTGCCATTGCTAATGGCAAAGTACTTGATCGACCTGAGTTTACATTTAGCGGTGTAGCCGTTTATCGAGCGGCTTTTTTTACTGGTTTGCAAACCGGCAAGCAAGCGCTAGCACCCTTGTTGCGAAAGGCTATGTCTGAGCAGCAAGTGGCTGGGCAGTTACAACCTGGCCAATGGGTCGATGTGGGTACACCGCAGCGGCTAAACGAATTAAATAATCAATTAACAAATAGCAGAGATTAACTATGCGGGTTTGGGGAAAGGTATTAGGGGTATTTTTTGGCTTCATGTTTGGCAACATATTTGGAGCGTTGTTGGGTTTATGGCTAGGCCATCGTTTTGATAAAGCAATGGGGCAAGGCTTTGTCTTTTCGAGTGCGAATAGCCAAGCTGCCCAACAAGAGTTTCTATTTTCGACCTTTGCGGTTCTAGGGCATATTGCCAAGTCGAAAGGCGTAGTGACGCAACAGGAAATTCAAGTCGCTAACTTTTTGATGGATCAAATGCGCCTGCAAGGCGACGCTCGCAGTCAAGCACAAGATGCGTTTCGTCTGGGGAAAGATGCCGATTTTCCTTTAGAGGAGCAGATTGCTAAGTTTGTTGAAGCGGTTCAAGGGCGGCGTGATTTATTACGAATGTTTATGGAAATTCAGCTGCAAGGGGTTTTTGCTGATGGTGTGGTAGACGATAGCGAGCATGCTTTATTAAAGCGAGTCGCTGCTGCGCTGGGCTTTTCAGAGCAAGAGCTGAATTCGATGATCTCTCGTTGGGAAGCTGAACTTAAGTTTCATCGTCACGGTGGAGGGCAACAGCAAAGTGCCCAAAGCAGTGCCAAACAAATTGAAGAAGCCTATCAAATCCTCGGCGTTAGCGAGCAAGATAGCGATCAGCAGGTTAAACGCGCTTATCGTAAGCTAATGACTCAGCATCATCCCGATAAACTCGTCGCCAAGGGTTTACCTCCAGAGATGATGGAATTGGCCAAGCAGCGAACCCAAGACATACAGCAAGCTTACGAACTCATAAAGAAACAGCGTAAGTAAGCTATTTCGCCACCACTTGGTTTTTAGCTCGACCAGCAACAAAGGCTTCTATATTGTCGATAAGCTGGTCAGCTAACATTTGCATATTTTGCTGGCTCGCCCATCCAATATGTGGGGTGAAAATAAAGTTAGGCAGTTGCTGAGCCAACATAAGTGGGCTGCCCTCTGCAGGCGGTTCTTGCTCTGAAACATCAAAGGCGGCCCCTGCTATTTGCCCACTTTGCAAGGCTTGTAGTAAATCCAATTCATTCACAATCCCCCCTCTGGCAGTATTTAGTAACAGCGCGTTGGGTTTCATTAATGCCAACTCTTTCGCGGCGATTAACTGCTGAGTTTCAGCATTAAGAGGGCAGTGGATACTGACGACATCAGCGCAGCTTAACGCGTCGCTAAAGGATACTCTTCCTTGGCGCGGTGATTTGTTTTTATGCTCAGCAAACACCACTTTCATACCAATGCTTTTGGCTAGGTTGGCGGTGGCTTGGCCTAGATTTCCTGCCCCGATGATAGCCAAAGTCTGATTGGCTAAATTGTCTATAGGGTAGTCGAAGAAGCAAAATTGTTTGGCTTGTTGCCAACGACCTTGCTTAATCGCTTGATGGTAAGCCATGAGGTTTCGTCGTAAGTTAAACATCAAACCTATGCTATGTTCAGCAATGCTTTGTGAGGCATAGTCTCTAATGTTGCTAACACAAATGCCTAATTGGGTCGCTGCTGGTATGTCTATATTATTGGTGCCTGTGGCGGCCACTGCAATGAGCGTTAGTTGTGGCAGTGACTTAAGCGTTTTTGCGTCCAACTTGACCTTATTTACCACCAGAATGTCGGCATTTTGGGCCCGTTTAACGACTTGTTGAGGGCTGGTGTTTGGGTATTCTTGCCACTGGTGCGGAAAGCTTGGGCTGCTTAAAGTTACGTTATTAGCTAGGGTTGAGCGGTCTAAAAAAACAATCTGCATTGTTATCCCTTGATGTAAATGGTGGAAAGCCCTTAAGCCTGAATACGATCGTCCTTTAGTTTTCAGCGGCAGTGTTCAGTAACGCGTTAATACCAACCTAAAGAACTAAACCAACCATAAACGGTTTTATTCAATGTGGCACTATTGGGAGCAGTATCGGCCGTTGCTGGTAATAGTGTTTGCCGATAATTAAACTTCTGGTTTTTATTGGTGGCTATTAAGCGCTGCTTACTGGCTGATGCCTGCCATTGATTATAGTCATCAGCATAAATGTCTAGCACTGGAATGGCCAGCAGAGCAGTTTGCGTTGCCAGATGAATATTGAGATTTTTATCGGGATAATAAGCACTGATTAATACTATGCCATCGGGAGCCGGAATTTGTTGCTCGGCAAGAAGCTCAACCAGCCAAGCCCCCATTACCCCTTGAGCGATGATTACTTGAAAACCAAATTGTTCTTGCTGGGTTTGCTTGGCGGTTTCTAGTACGGCTTTTAATTGCAGCTTATAGTTAGCTAGTTGCTCTAGGTCACCACCTGATTGCATTATATTCTTAGACGGTTGCGGCGGTAAGATAGCCCCTGTTTCCCAACCTATGTCTGGTAAGGCTTGGCGTAGTGCATCGATACCTCTAGCGTCACTGGGTGAGCTACCCCAATCAGGCAATAGCAGCGCAGTGCCGCGTTTTTGTGGGGTTTGTTCCTCGAGCCAAACACTGACAAACTGCTGTTGGTCTGCGTCGAGTAGCTTAACCTCCCCAATAATAGGCCATGTGGAAAAATCTTGGGTTTGTGGCTGAGCTGCCACTAAACCACTGATAAATAGGCTTAGCCACAATAATCGAGTTAACTGCACAATGTTGTATGTCCGTATTTACAGGCATGATTACCTTTATCGGGTACTAGACGCAGAAGCTTTAATTAAAAAGGCGGCTGGCAGTCAAATTCTAACCATTTCTCGCTACTTGGGTGAAAAAATCCGAGTTTAGCGGCATGAAGATGTAAGCGCTCAGAATAAGCAATCGCGTCAGGCGTGGCGTAAAATCCATCTCCCGCGATTGGGCAGCCTATTTGTTGCATGTGTACTCGTAGTTGGTGAGTTCTGCCGGTAATCGGTTTTAGTTCTACCAGACAGGTGTGTGCTCTTCGCTCTAAAACTTGCCATTGGGTTTGGGCTGCTTTACCCAGTTCAAAATCAACAATCTGTTTTGGTCGATTGGGCCAGTCACAGCGGATCGGCAGATTAACTTCGCCTTCATCGTCTGCAGGGTGGCCGTATATCTCAGCGTAATAAGTTTTGGCTGTTCTACGCTGTTGAAATTGACGACTTAAATGACTTTGTGCCGGTTTGCCGATGGCCATCACAATTAAACCAGAAGTGGCCATATCGAGTCGATGAACCACTTTTAGCTCAGGCCACACCCTTTGAGCTCGTTGCCAAAGGCTGTCTGGTTCTAATCGTCCAGGTACTGACAATAAGCCACTGGCTTTGTTAAATACCACTACATCATCATCTTGATAAACGATGGTGATAAAGGGAGACATGGGAGGGCGGTAAACAAAATTGGGCATTAGAGAAACTCTGTAAAATAAGGCCTTAGTTTACCTAAGGCCTTGAGTAGAACAACTGACTTAGTTATGTGAGACTAATATCACCCTTAACGCATCCAGTTTAACTTGGGCTTTTTGCAGATAGTCATCCGCGGTATCGCGTAGTTGGCGGAGCGTGTCGAGCTCGTCTTTACGAATACTTGGATTCACCGCACTAAGAGCCTCTAGGCGTTCTAGTTCATTATTTAAGCTTTGTTGCATTGCATCACTGGCATTGGCCACAATACTTGAAAGTTGCTGCTGCGCTAGTTCATTCGCTTGTGCTAGTAAGGGATGAATTTGTGCTTGAGAAGCGCTAACCAGTTTTGCGGCTAAGTGGCGATTTACTGCAGATAATTGCGCATTAAATTGGTCAAAGCTGACATTGTCTGACAGGTTACCGCCATTTTTGTCTAATAGAATACGGACTGGCGTGGCCGGTAAGTAACGCTCAATTTGATATTGAGCTGGTGCACTGGTCTCAACAATAAACATTCCTTCTAAAAATAGGCTGCCTACTGGCAAGGCTCTGTTTTTTAGCAAGGCGACTGAAGTGGTACCAAGATCCGCACTTAAAATCGTATCGATACAGCTTTGCAGTAATGGGTGTTCCCATGACATTAATTGTATTTCGTCACGGCTTAGCGCAGTTTCCCTGTCGTAAGTAATGGTACAACCGTCTTCAGGTAAACCTTGAATAGTTGGCACTAACATCTGTTCGCTGGCATGTAAAACCAGAGCGTTCTCGCCTTTGTCATCTTGATTGATACCAATGGTGTCGAATAAACGCAGGCTAAAGGTAACAAAATGGGGATCTTGTTCTGCAGCTTGAATTTTCTCAACCAGTTCAGTTGCCTTGCTTCCACCACCAGAATGGATTTCAAGTAAGCGGTCTCGTCCCGCATCCAGTTTCTGTTTAACCACATGGTAGCGTTTTGAACACTCCGCAATAAGCTGGTTTAGTTGCTCTTGTTCGGGATTTGTTTGAACCAGCAAGCCATTTAAGCGTTCGCCAAACTCAGCATAAATCTCCGAGCCAGCCGGACAAGTTTGCTCAAAAGCGTTAAGGCCTTCGTGATACCAGCGTAATAAGGTTTCTTGTGGCGTATCTGTCAAATAAGGGACATGGATTTCAATATCGTTCTGCTGACCGATACGATCGAGGCGACCAATGCGCTGCTCAAGCAAATCGGGGTTAATCGGCAAATCGAATAACACGATATGGTGAGCAAACTGGAAATTACGCCCTTCAGAACCAATTTCGGAACATACCATTAACTGAGCGCCAGCTTCATCTTGGGCAAAGTAAGCGGCGGCTTTGTCGCGTTCAAGTAACGACATATCTTCGTGAAATACAGTCGCGCGGATCCCTTCGCGTGTGCGCACCGCGTCTTCTATGGCTAATGCAGTAGCTGCCTTAGCGCAAATAAGCAGTATCTTCTTTTGTTTGTGAGCAAGTAGGAAGCCAACTAACCAATCAATTCGAGGATCAAACTTGCTCCAACTGGCTTCACCTTCTACTTCGCCTTCAAATTGCTGATACAATTCTTCAGGGAACATCAACTGCATGACATCTTTAGACGAAGAACCTTGCATCATTTGATGTACTTTTAATGCGGTTTGATACTGACTCGGTAGCGTTAATGGGTAACTGCTTAAATGTCGCAAAGGAAACCCCTGCATCGCACTTCGAGTATTTCTAAATAACACTCGCCCAGTACCGTGTCTGTCTAGTAGGTGCTGCAATAACTCTTCACGTGCTTGCTGTTGCTGCTCATAACTAGACGCTGCATCGTTGATGATGGTCAGCAAGGGCTCAATGTCATTCTCCCCCAGCAATTCAGTTAGTTGATTGGCTTGTCCTGGTAGCAACGGAGCGCTATCTAATAATGATTGAGCCGCAGTGGCCACTGGCTGATAGTGTTTTTCTTCTTCTATAAAGGCGTGGTAATCGTAAAAACGGTCAGGGTCTAACAAGCGAAGCCGAGCAAAGTGGCTTTGATGGCCTAACTGATCGGGGGTGGCAGTTAGTAACAATACCCCTGCCACTTGTTTCGCTAGAGCCTCAATAATTTGATACTCGCGGCTAGGTGATTGTTCATCCCATTTTAGATGGTGGGCTTCATCAACAATCATCAGGTCCCAATCGGCTTCAAGTACTTGCTCGAAACGCTTTTTACGGCTGCGTAAAAAGTTAAGGCTACATAATACTAATTGCTCAGTATCAAAGGGATTATCCGATTCAGCATAAGCTTCGATGCAGCGGTCTTCATCAAATAAGCTAAAGTGCATATTGAATCGACGTAGCATTTCAATTAACCACTGATACTGAAGTGCATCAGGGACGACAATGAGTACTCGTTTGGCTAAACCAGCGATTAATTGCTGGTGGATAATCAAACCCGCTTCAATAGTTTTACCTAAGCCCACTTCGTCTGATAGCAATACCCGTGGTGAAATTCTTCGGCCCACTTCGCTGGCTATATAAAGCTGATGAGGGATCAGGCTCACTTTTCCGCCCATCAGTCCTTTTAAATCTGACTGTTGCTGTTC
>NZ_CP096670.1:2647500-2827500 GCF_023238625.1 Agarivorans sp. TSD2052 | reverse complement strand
TCTCTAAGCTGTTGGGAGTCGCAGATACCAGTTGGCTGCAACTGTTTATTAAAAACACAGCACTGTGCTAAATCGAAAGATGACGTATACGGTGTGACGCCTGCCCGGTGCCGGAAGGTTAATTGATGTGGTTAGCGCAAGCGAAGCTATTGATCGAAGCCCCGGTAAACGGCGGCCGTAACTATAACGGTCCTAAGGTAGCGAAATTCCTTGTCGGGTAAGTTCCGACCTGCACGAATGGCGTAATGATGGCCAAGCTGTCTCCACCCGAGACTCAGTGAAATTGAAATTGCCGTGAAGATGCGGTGTACCCGCGGCTAGACGGAAAGACCCCGTGAACCTTTACTACAGCTTGACACTGAACATTGACCCTACATGTGTAGGATAGGTGGGAGGCTTTGAAGCGTTGTCGCTAGATGATGTGGAGCCGACCTTGAAATACCACCCTTGTAGTGTTGATGTTCTAACGTTGGTCCCTTATCGGGATTGCGGACAGTGTCTGGTGGGTAGTTTGACTGGGGCGGTCTCCTCCCAAAGAGTAACGGAGGAGCACGAAGGTTGGCTAAGTACGGTCGGACATCGTACGGTTAGTGCAATGGCATAAGCCAGCTTAACTGCGAGACAGACACGTCGAGCAGGTACGAAAGTAGGTCATAGTGATCCGGTGGTTCTGTATGGAAGGGCCATCGCTCAACGGATAAAAGGTACTCCGGGGATAACAGGCTGATACCGCCCAAGAGTTCATATCGACGGCGGTGTTTGGCACCTCGATGTCGGCTCATCACATCCTGGGGCTGAAGTCGGTCCCAAGGGTATGGCTGTTCGCCATTTAAAGTGGTACGCGAGCTGGGTTTAGAACGTCGTGAGACAGTTCGGTCCCTATCTGCCGTGGGCGTTTGAGAATTGAAAGGAGCTGCTCCTAGTACGAGAGGACCGGAGTGGACGAACCGCTGGTGTTTGGGTTGTTATGCCAATAGCATTGCCCAGTAGCTACGTTCGGAACTGATAACCGCTGAAAGCATCTAAGCGGGAAGCAGGCCTTGAGATTAATTCTCACTAGGACTTTAAGTCCTCTGAAGGGCCGTTGGAGACTACAACGTTGATAGGCAAGGTGTGTAAGTGCTGTGAGGCATTGAGCTAACTTGTACTAATTACCCGTGAGGCTTAACCATACAACACCCAAGTGGTGTTGCTTATAGATACCTTATTTTTTATGACCAAGAGTACTTGTTATACTCGTGGGATGTTTTCAGCTTTTTCGAATGTTAAAGACAACAAGTTTTTGCCTGGTGGCAATAGCGTTGTGGACCCACCTGAACCCATGCCGAACTCAGAAGTGAAACGCAACTGCGCCGATGATAGTGTGGGGTCTCCCCATGTGAAAGTAGGTCACTGCCAGGCGCCTATTTAGAGAAAGCCTATCCTAAGGGATAGGCTTTTTTTATGCCTGAGGTTTAGCCACAGGCTACCACGCTGAGCTGATAGCCATAGATAGCCAGTGAGCGTCGACAGATACCACCAAACGCTTATTAAATGACCTCGTTGTCGAAAGATAGCGGGTTTTTTTATTGCGTGTTTATCGGTGACAGTGTTTGTATCGTTAAGATGAAAGAATGTGCCAGTATGCTGTTCCCAAAATAAGGGGGTTAAGCGCTCAGCAAATGACTAACAATAATTTCAATTCTAAAGCGATGGGTAGCTAAGATTTTAACGGCTGTTGCTGAAGTTTTGTTGGCAGGAATGATCTCTCCACAAGTCGGCATTGTAATGCCTATTACTTATGTAGAGTAGCTCTCAGTTCGGCTTTAATCGAGACTTAATATTAACCAGAGAAAAACAGCCAGCGCTATTTAAGTGTATATGGGGTTAAAGCGTGGTCGGTGTGTTCTACAATGAGTGAGCGGGTCACAGAGCGTTGTATATGGCTATAGCGTCATACGGTGTTAAATAAATAGAATAGGGTAACAGAGAGCCGATGAAGCGTGGTGAAAGGTCTGAGGAACTGACGGTTGTGTTTGAAATAAAAATGACGAACCGAAGTTCGCCATTAACAATTACGATCTAACTCTACTGGGCAGTAGAAGTAGCAGTAGAAGTCGATGAGCCCGTAGTTGAATCATTGCTTTGATTTGCTGCAATACCTACTACAGCTACACCAGCAGCAACACCACCAACTACACCAGCGGTTACGCCAGTAGCGCCAGCGGCTGAACCACCAGCTGCGCCAGCAGCTGCTTCTTGAGCTAAAACATTACCTGACATTGCAAGTGCCGCAGCTGCAACTAAAACTAATTTTTTCATGAAATTTCCCTGTATAAAAAAATGCATTACTTCTTTATTGTATGACTTCGATGGCATGTTTTCCACACCTGTTTATACTTTTATCACTGATTGCGCTGATTTTCCAGTTATTAAAGTTTTAGATCTGCTAAATATTTCTTAAAGCGATCTTTTAGCTCCGGGTGGCGTAAACCGTATTCGACAAAGGCTTTTAGATACCCAAACTTGCTGCCACAATCATGGCTTTTCCCTACCATATAGTAGGCTTGTGCCTTTTCTTTTTTCATTAAACTGGCGATAGCGTCGGTGAGCTGAATTTCGTCGCCGGCTCCAGGAGGGGTTCTGGCTAATTCTTTCCATATTTGCGCTGATAATACATAGCGACCTACCACGGCTAAGTTAGAAGGAGCCTCATCTACAGAGGGTTTTTCTACGGTTGCAATCATGTCTGCCGATTCACCCGGTCCGATGTTTGCGCCATTGATATCAGCGATACCAAATTTACTGACATCTTCTTGGGCTACAGCTTCAACCATGACTTGACTGGAGCCTGTATCATCAAATTTTCTCACCATATCGGCGAGGTTTTGGGTTTTCAAATCTGAGGTTGAGTCATCTAAAATGACGTCGGGTAACAACACCGCAAAAGGATTATCACCGATTAAAGGTTTAGCGCATAAAATAGCATGCCCTAGGCCTTTAGCGACACCTTGTCGTATATGCATAATGGTGACGTCTTTAGGGCATATAGAACGAACTTCTTCCAGTAACTGGCGTTTAACCCGTTTTTCAAGGGTGGCTTCTAACTCAAAACTGGTATCAAAATGGTTCTCAATAGAGTTTTTACTTGAATGAGTCACTAAAATGATTTCTTTGATGCCTGCGGCGATGGCTTCTTGCACGACATACTGTATTAAAGGCTTATCTACGATAGGCAGCATCTCTTTAGGGATAGCCTTAGTGGCGGGTAACATTCTAGTTCCTAAGCCGGCAACGGGGAGAACCGCTTTTTGTACTTTAGTGGTCATTTCAGTCTCTTGAAATTAAAAATATGCACGGCACTTTAACATGTGAAAATGACAATTAAAATTAGCTTAATTCATAACTGTGTACGAATTGACAGAGTTGTTATTATTTTCGCTCTCAGGTTCACGCCCTAGCATTAATTGCTAACTGCGGGCGCAGTTGTTTGTTTATATATCAGCCTTATTCGACGAACAACTTGTCTTTGTTATCTAGGTAAATCGTCTCTCCCACACCCGGTACCAGCACTATTTGCTCGACATTTTTAAAGTCTCCGTGCTGCTTTCGGTATTCTACTATGGCGATTGATTTACTTTTTCCGATACCTTTTAGAGTTACTAACTGTTCAGCGTTAGCCGTATTAAGGTTTAAGGCCTGGGTGTTTTCAGTCGCATAGAGTGGATTTAGGCCAGCAACGCAAAGCACTAAGGTGAGTAACAGTGTTTTTATTTTCATGGTTTCGCTCCTTTTTGATAAAACCATGAATAAGACTAGAGTAAGTTTTTAAATAACAAATGACTCAATTGGGTGAAATTGACAAAAACGTGAATAAATAGGCGCGAAAAGCTAGGCGAGATAACTCGCCCAGTGAGAATTACGGTAAGACCTTTTTAAAAGGTTTAACAATGACAGTGTCATAGACACCTGCTTCAATGTATGGGTCTGCGTCTGCCCAGCCTTGGGCGTCTTCTAGGCTAGCAAATTCGGCAATCACTGTTGAACCGGTAAAACCCGCTTCAGCGGGGTCTTCTGCATCAATGGCAGGGTTGGGGCCAGCCACGAATAAACGACCTTCATTGAGCAGGTCTTGCAGTCGAGCTAGGTGTGCGGTTCTGGCGAGCTTGCGTTTCTCTAAACTGTTTTCTACATCTTGAGCAAAAATAACATACCACATGGCCATTAATCCTTCTTTTGAGATAGCGAGTCTTGTTGTTCTTTAGGTAAATGTTTGTATAAGTAAATTACCGTAGCAACGGTGAATAATAAGGTTAAGCCAAGTAAACCAAAGACTTTGAAATTTACCCAGACATCTTCAGAGTAGTTGAAAGCGATATAAAGGTTTAAGGTTCCACAGCCGATAAAAAAAAGTGCCCAAGCCACGTTCACTTTGCCCCATACCGCATCAGGTAATTGCATTTCTTTACCAAGCATCTTCTTGATGAGAGGGCTACCAAACGGGAACTGGCTAAGCAATAGCACTACACCAAACAACCAGTTAATAACGGTTGGCTTCCATTTGATAAAATCATCATCGCGCAGTACTAGGGTGAGCCCGCCAAACACCAAAATAAGAACGAAAGAAATCAGATGCATCTTCTCAACTTTCTTATTTTTTAAATACGAGATGGCTAACAAAACCGCCGCTGCGATAATCAGAGCCAGTGTTGCAGCATAGATATCTTGCATTTTGTAAACGGCGAAAAAAATAATTAGCGGAATAAACTCGAAAAACTGTTTCATAATTTCCCAGTGCTAGCTGATAGTAAAAAGCCGCTAAAATAGCGGCTTTTGATAGTAGCAAGTTCTAATCTTAAACGGTAGCGGCTTTCATAGAAGCGGTAAACTCACGCAGTGAGTCTAGCATTTGTGGTTTATCGTCAAGATGTGCCTCTATAATTTTCACCACTGCAGAACCCGATATCGCACCAGCGGCCCCAGCAGCAATGCTGTCTTTTACTTGTTTGGGGGTGGCAATACCAAAACCCAGTAAAGCTGGCGGTGCGCTATATTGTTGCAATTTTTCAAGAAGGTGAGCGATCGGTGCTTCTGCTTTGGTCTCGGTGCCTGTGACTCCTGCGCGGCTGACTAAGTAGGTATAGCCCTGTCCGTATTCAGCCACCTTGGCTAGCGTTGCATCATCGGCGTTTGGAGGGGCAATAAAGATGCTTTGTAATCCGTGCTTATTCGCTGACTCTCTAAAAGGAGCTGATTCGCGAATTGGCGCATCAGCAACCAACACAGAATCTACGCCTGCTTCAGCTAGCTTTTGGTAAAATACATCGATGCCAGTAGAGTAAACCAAGTTTGCGTATAATAATAAGCCAATGGGGACTTCCGGGTGTTTATCACGAATGCTCTTAATCATTTCGATACATTTTGGTGGGGTCACGTTGGCAGCAAGGGCCCTTACGTTCGCGCCTTGTATAGTCGGCCCATCGGCTACCGGATCAGAAAAGGGAATGCCTAGCTCTAAAGCGTCTGCTCCGCCTTCTACTAATGCATCAACAATGGCTAATGACTGCTCAAGGTCAGGGTCACCTAATGTCACAAACGGTACAAATGCGCCTTGCTGCTTAGCTGCTAAGCGTTCAAATAAGTTAGCGTAACGTTGCGTCATTATAGGCCTCCTCGTTGTTCGAAAATTTCTGCCACTGTAAAGATATCTTTGTCGCCTCGACCAGATAGATTCACCAGTAATATTTGTTCTTTGTCTTTATCTTGCTTCGCCAATTTAAGGGCGTAAGCCAAAGCATGTGCTGACTCTAGAGCAGGAATAATTCCTTCACTTTCCGCTAAAGTTTGGAATGCACTTAAAGCTTCTTCATCAGTCGCTGATTCATAGCTGGCACGACCAATCGCGTTTAGGTGAGCGTGTTGAGGGCCTACTGACGGGAAGTCCAACCCTGCCGAAATGGAGTAAGACTCTTCAATTTGACCATTGGGATCTTGCATCAATAAAGAGTGCATGCCAAAAAACATCCCCTTACGGCCATGTTTTAGTGGTGCGCCGTGTTGATCGGTATCTATCCCTTTACCCGCAGGCTCAACACCAATCAGTTGCACGCCTTCTTCTTCAATAAAGTCGGCAAACATGCCAATGGCATTAGAGCCGCCACCCACACAAGCAATCACTGCATCAGGCAATCGACCTTCGGCTTTTAAGATCTGTTGTTTAGCTTCTTCACCAATCATTTTCTGGAACTCGCGCACAATGGTGGGGAAAGGGTGCGGGCCCGCAGCCGTGCCAAGCAAGTAATGGGCGGTGTCGTAACTGGCTGCCCAATCACGGAGGGCTTCATTACACGCGTCTTTCAGTGTTGACGAACCGCTATGAACGGGAATCACTTCAGCGCCCATCAGCTTCATGCGGAATACATTTGGCTCTTGGCGTTCGCAGTCAACCGCGCCCATGTAGACACGACATTTTAAGCCAAGTAGTGCGCAGGCCAACGCGGTGGCTACGCCATGCTGGCCGGCACCGGTTTCTGCAATAATTTCTTTTTTACCCATGCGCTTTGCTAGCAGGGCTTGGCCTAATACTTGGTTAGTTTTGTGAGCACCGCCGTGCAGTAAGTCTTCACGCTTGAGGTAAATTTTCGTTTTTGTCCCCGCGGTGATGTTTCGGCAAAGCGTTAGGGGGGTAGGTCTACCTGCATACTCAGTCAATAGGTGATTGAATTCTTCTAGAAATTCAGGATCCTGCTGGGCATCAATAAAGGCTTGCTCAAGTTGGTCTAAAGCGGGCACCAAAATCTGTGGTACAAACTGGCCACCAAACTCGCCAAAATAGGAATTTAATTTACTCATTATCGACTCTTATTCTTAATAAAGGGCTACTGTTACTAATCAATGTACGATTAGTACTGTCTAATTTTTTCAAACGCCGTTTTTATTTTTGCTGGGTCTTTGATACCGGGCGCTTGTTCTACGCCAGAGTTTAGATCAAGACCGGCAGCGGCAAAAGCTAAGGCGTTTTGAATGTTATCGGGGTTAATACCGCCAGCTAACATCGCACCGTGGCTGTGCTCACCTAACAGTTGCCAATCAAATGCTTGGCCAGTGCCACCACATTGACCTGCCACCTTACTATCAAATAGTACTTTGTCGGCGTTAATGGGGGCTGTCGGTAACTCTTGGTCCACCGCTAGCGCTTTCCAAACTAAGCTGTGTGTAAGTCGATCTTTAAGTTGCGCGATATACTGCTCATCTTCGTCACCGTGTAACTGAACAGCATGCAATTTAAGGTGATTGGCGACCTCAGCTACTTGTTCTACGGGGCTATTTACAAATACCCCGACAAAATTTAGTGGTGCAGCACTAACTAGCTGTTCAGCAAGCTTAAGGCTAACTGCGCGAGGAGACTTTTCAGCGAAAATCAGGCCACCATACACCGCACCAGCTTGATGGGCGGCGACGACGTCTTGATCGCGGGTCAAACCACAAACTTTGTTTTCACCTAAAATTAATTTGCGGCAAGCCAAGTCTACATCGTCTTGACTCATTAGCGAGCTGCCCACTAAAAAGCCGTTGGCGTATTTAGATAGCTCTCTAACCTGCTGATGTTTGTAGATACCAGACTCGGAAATAATGATTCGGTCTTCTGGAATTTGCCTAGCTAGCTCAGGAGTACGATCCAAAGTGATCGAAAGATCGCGCAGGTTGCGATTATTTATACCGATAACCTTGGCATTTAGCGCAATGGCTCTCTCTAGCTCTTGCTGATTACTCACTTCGGTCAATACGCCTAATTTGAGCTTATGAGCAACTTCAGCAAGCAAGCTATATTCATTATCGTCAAGTACCGACAGCATTAGTAAAATGGCATCAGCTTGGTGATAACGAGCTAAATAAATTTGGTATTCATCAATAAAGAAGTCTTTGCATAATACCGGCTGCGGAACTTGCTGTCGCACCGTGGTCACGTAGTCAAATTCACCTTGAAAATACTTGCTATCGGTTAACACTGAAATAGCTGCCGCGTAATGTTTATAGACGCCAGCGATCAGGTCTAAATCAAACTCTGGGCGAATTAAGCCCTTTGAGGGTGAGGCTTTTTTACATTCCAATATAAACTTAGCTGGGCTGCCAGATAACGCTTGGTAGAAATCTCGGTCAGTGGGGACTACTTCATCAATAAAGCTCGCCAGTGGCTGTTGCTGCATTCGTTCGGCTAACCAAATTTCTTTATCGGCGACAATTTTGTCTAAAATAGTGGTTTGTTTTGCTTCGTTCACTTGGCTCACTGACTCATCTCCGCTAATTTATTTGCTAGGATTAGCGGGCGACCAGATGCCATTTCATCGATTGCCATTTGTACGCCTTCAGCGACGTTGTCCGTCTTATTAGCTAACTTGAGTAATACTGCTACGTTTACCGCCACTGCGGCTTGCTGAGCGGCTGTGGCTTTGCCTTGTAGTAAGTCGATAGTAATCGCTTTATTTTCTTCTGGTGTGCCACCTTTAATGGCGTCTAAATCGGCTTGTGTTACGCCAAAATCACTTGGGGTTAATGTATATTCGGTGATGCTATCACCGTTGACTTCAGCGATTTGAGTACGACCATGGATAGCGACTTCGTCGAGCCCGGCACCATGAACCACCATCGCTTTTTTCATACCCAGTTGTTGTAAAGTATGAGCAATAGGGGAAATCAATGCAGGGTCATATACACCCATCACTTCCATGGTGGGATGTGCAGGGTTAATAAGCGGCCCTAGTACATTAAAAATGGTACGTGTTTTTAGTGTCTGGCGCACAGGCATGGCATGGCGTACGCCAGCATGATATTGCGGAGCAAATAGGAAACATAGTCCAAGTTCATCTAAACAGCGGCGGGCTGTTTCAGGGCTCATTTGAATGTTAATTCCCAAGGCGGCTAATAAATCCGATGATCCAGATTTACTCGACACGCTGCGATTACCGTGTTTGGCCACTTTTACGCCTAAACTGGCAGCGACAAATGCAGACGTAGTCGAAATATTGATGGTGTTATGACCATCACCGCCAGTGCCGACTATATCGGCAAACGGGTAATTGGGGCTAGGGAAAGGCGCCGCATTTTCGAGTAATGCACGCGCAGCTCCGGCTATTTCTTGAGGTTTTTCACCCTTAATTTTTAAAGCCGTTAACAAGGATGACAATACAATAGGGTCTACTTCACCTTGAATAACCTGAGAAAATACTTGTTGCGCTTGCTCAGTGCTGAGGTCTTGTCCTTGATATAGCTGTTCGAGAATAGCCTGCATTATTGCTGCTCCTGTTGTATGGCCCAGTCTAGGCTTCGGGCCAATAATGTGGCCCCTTCGCTGGTCAATATTGATTCCGGGTGGAACTGAAAGCCCACCACCTTATCTTGTTCGTTAATAACAGCCATTGGCATCTTTTGATAATGGGCGCTTACTGTTAACTCTTCAGGCATCGAAGTGGCGACCAAAGAGTGGTAACGAGCCACTGGCAGTGGGTTGCTTAAACCTTTAAACATTAAACGGTTGTCGTGCTCAATAGCGGAAGATTTCCCATGAACGATTTCTTCCGCTTTGCCTACAACGCCACCATAGCTTTCAACTAAGGCTTGATGACCTAAGCAAATACCAATTATCGGTACTTGGCCTTTACATAAATCGATAAGCTCTAACATACAACCCGCCTGCTGCGGATTGCCAGGGCCGGGAGACAACACTAATACTGGTGGGTTAGGGCTGTCATCGATGTGTTGTTTAATTTCGCAAGCACTTAAATGGTTACGGTAGATGCGAACATCTAAACCTTGGCTACGAAATTGGTCCACCAAGTTGTAGGTAAACGAGTCAAAGTTATCCAGTAGAAATACACTATGAGTCATGGCTAACGTCCTTTAAAGTAGAGCCGTGGGCGCGAGCAATGGCGTTTAATACTGCCGCTGCTTTGCTACGGGTTTCATCGGCTTCTGCTTGTGGTAGTGAATCATACACGACACCAGCACCGGCTTGTACATGTGCAAGCTGATCTTTTACAAATGCAGAGCGAATCACAATACAGCTGTCCATATCGCCGTTGCCAGTAAGATAACCAACTGCTCCACCGTAACTGCCGCGGCGTTTTTGCTCTACCTGACGAATGAGTTCAGAGGCGCGAATTTTAGGCGCGCCTACTAAGGTACCCATATTCATACAGGCTTGATAAGCGTGCAGGGCATCTAAATCACTCCGTAAGGTGCCAACGACTCGCGACACTAAATGCATAACGTGGCTGTAACGGTCTACTTTGAGTAAATCAGCTACGTGACGAGTGCCGGGTTCACTAATACGCGCAACATCGTTGCGTGCTAAGTCAACCAGCATGATGTGTTCAGCGGTTTCCTTTTTATCTAAACGTAGTTCTAACTCTAGGCGACCATCTAGGTCTTGGTTGATTGAGCCATCTTCATTAAAACCGCGTCTACGGGTGCCTGCAATAGGATAGATTTCTACATCACGGCTATCCGCTGAATACTTAATCGCACTTTCCGGCGAAGCGCCAAACAACACAAATTCGCTGTCTTGCAAATAGAACATGTAAGGGCTTGGGTTAGTGATTTTCAGTTCGCGATAAGCTGCCAAGCTATCAGGGCAAGACAGTGTGAAACTGCGAGAAGGTACCACTTGAAAAATATCGCCTTGGCGAATGTAGTCTTTCATGGTCTCTACATTTTGGCAGAAGTCACGGTCACTAATGTCGGCTTCAATTTTGCCTTGGTAGTTGTTGAGGTCTGGCGTGGCTTGTTGGTGGTTTTCGTGCTCACAGAGTTCAACTAAATGCGCCAAACGTTGGTTTATTCGTGTCTGCTCGGCATCGTCATAAATAGAGCCAATAATGTGGCTAACTTGCGCTTGGTGATCGATCAATAACAGCGTTTCGGCTAAATAAAACTGGTAGTCTGGGCAGATGTTAGTGCTGTCGGCAACATCTTGCAGTTGCTCAAAGCTGGCGATGAAATCGTAGGCAAATACGCCGCCAATAAATACGCCTTTATCTAAATCGCTTAGCTCACCGTACAGTTTGATAATGACCCGCAGCGCATCAACCGGTGAATTAGCTTTTAAGCGTGAATCTTCGTCTAAGTTGGCAGCGGGGAGAGGGTAGTTGAGCTCTAGTTGGGTCGTGTTGTGCAGGCTGATCAGTGAGGCGTCTATATTATCAGCTACAGCTGCGATGACCGATTGACCGTTTAGCGATACGGCTGAAAAACTAACTTGGCGGCCTGTGCAGGTAATTTTTAATGCAGCATCGGCAAGAATTAAGCTTTGCAGGTTTTCCTTACTATCAATCTCACTCGATTCTAGTAAAACATTATGCTGGCTTTCTTTACACAATTCTTGATAAAGGCTAAGAGGATCATGCACATAACTAGCATCTATCTGGGTATTGCTTAATTGCACCCTAGGGTGGTTACTCATGGTTCGTTACTCCTGGTTAAGGCCGTAGCGCAAATATAAAAAAGCCCGCGTTAAGCGGGCTTTTTGTTGTTCTGTACAATGTATTGGAAATACAACAACTCACACCCGTCTATTTCGGAGTGCGCCACCACCAAGATTTATTGGTTAGAAGAAAAGTTGTCATGTTTATCCTTAGTCATTCTGATAAACTAAGTTAACTGTAAATGACACGACCAAGTCAAGAAAAAATTTAGGAAATTTAATGCGATTTGATTTGCATTGCCATACTACTGCTTCAGATGGGGGCCTCAGCCCCAAAGAAATAGTAATGCGAGCCGAAAACATGCAAGTCGACGTTTTGGCTATTACTGATCACGATACCACTGCCGGAGTGGCAGAAGCGCAAGCTAACGCTAAACATTTACAAATTATCGCTGGAACAGAAATATCAACCGCCTGGCATGCCTTTGATATCCATGTGGTAGGTTTAAACCTCGATACTTCCCATCAAGGCCTGCAAGATAATTTGTTGCAGCAAAGAGATAAGCGAGAAATTCGTGCTCTCGAGATGAGCCGTCGTCTAGATAAAGTTGGCATCGTAGATGTATACACGCAAGCTAAACAGCTTGCTGGAAGTGCTCCGCTAACTCGTTCTCATTTTGCTAAAGTACTGATAGAGCGCGGTGTAGCGGCTAACTTCAATAAAGTATTTGATAAATACCTGAGCCGTGGCAATACCGGCTATGTGCCTAATAACTGGATGAGCATTGGCGAAGCGGTAGCCGTTATTCAACAAGCGGGTGGCGTAGCAGTATTAGCGCATCCCACCCATTATGAGTTGTCTAATAAATGGGTCCGCAAACTGATCGCTGAGTTTGCCGAAGCAGGGGGGGATGGTATCGAAATAGCCATGCCTCAAATATCTAAAGACCAGTTATCTTGGTTGGCTGATTTAGCTGAGCAACATCAGTTAAGTGCTTCACAAGGCTCTGATTTTCATCATCCTTCCCCTTGGCGTGAGTTAGGTAGAGGGCTACACTTACCTGAAAAGTGCCAACCGATTTGGCAACGTTGGCAAAGCCAATAGCCTTCAAGTGTTGTTAAGGCTATCGAAATAGCAGGAACCTTTATGAGTCAATTTTTCTACGTTCATCCAGACAACCCTCAGCAGCGTTTAATGAAACAAGCGGCAGCACATATTCAACAGGGTGGGGTGGTGATATATCCCACTGACTCAGGCTATGCCATTGGCTGCCATATTGGTGATAAAGCCGCATTAGAACGAATATGTCGAATTCGTCAACTTGATAAAAATCATCATTTTACGCTGATGTGCCGAGATTTATCCGAAATTTCGGAATATGCGCGAGTAGGTAACCAAGCTTACCGCCTGTTACGCAGCTGTACTCCGGGAGCTTACACCTTTATTTTTAAGGGCACTAAAGAAGTGCCACGTCGCTTACTGAATCCAAAGCGTCGCACTATTGGTATTCGTGTGCCCGATAACAAAATTGCCTTAGCGATGTTAGAAGCCTTGGGTGAGCCACTCATGTCATCAAGTTTAATTTTGCCGGGCAATGATTTTACCGAATCAGATCCGGAACAGATCAGAGATGCCTTGGAGCACCAAGTAGATTTGATTATCAACGGTGGTTATTTAGGTGAACAACCTACTACCGTTATCGATTTATCTGAAGATGAAGCTGAAATTTTACGCCATGGCGCGGGCGATACCAGCCCTTTCGAGTGAAACAAGTCAAGGTGTCGTTAACTCAACAGCTAACCTTAGCCAGTGTTAATGGTGAACCGTGGCTAGACTTTCCCGAAGACTTATTTATTCCGCCCGATGCGATGGAAGTTATTCTTGAGCAGTTTGAAGGGCCTTTAGATTTATTGCTGTACTTAATTCGCAAGCAAAAACTCGACATTCAATACTTACCCGTATTGGCGATTACCCAGCAATACATGGAGTATATTGAAGCCATGCGCTTGCTAAAATTGGAATTGGCCGCAGAGTACTTAGTGATGGCAGCATTGCTGACCGAAATTAAATCTCGAACCCTGTTACCAATACAAGAACATGATGAGGAAGAGGACGACCCTCGCGCGATGTTAATTCGTCGCTTACAAGAATACGAATTATATAAAGATGCCACCGATAAGGTTGATCAACTGCCTCGCCAGCAACGCGATACTTACCCTGCTTCGATTGCGGTACCAGAAAACTTACCCATTAAATGGGTGTACCCAGAAGTCAGCATGGATGACCTCGTTCAAGCTATGCGTGGCATTGCTCAGCGAGTGGCAAATTTTGAGCATCACGAAATTAAACGGGAAAAGCTGTCTACTCGACAACGAATGAGTGATATTTTGGCCAAGTTACAAGAGCACCGTTTTGTGGATTTTTCTCAGCTATTTACTGTCTCTGAGGGGCGTAGCGGTTTAGTCGTGAGCTTTTTAGCCATACTAGAGCTTATTAAAGAGGGCTATATTAAGTGTGTGCAAAGCCAGCCGTTGATGGCAATTCAAGTTATTTTAGTTAACACGGAAGATTGCTAGCCATGGCCTCTAAACCCAACTTAGTGAAACTAGTAGAAGCCGCATTATTTGTCGCTGCTCGCCCGTTATCGCTTAAAGAATTACAAACCACAGTATTGGCCGATGTGGGTTTAGCCCGTGCTCAAGTTAATATGATTTTGGAAGAACTCGGCCAGCGTTACCAAGACTCGGGGATCGAGCTAGTAGAAACTGCTTCGGGCTTCCAATTTCGAGCGCGTCAAGAGTATGCCTCTCAATTGGCGAACTTGTGGGCTGAAAAAGCGCCTAAATTCAGTCGCGCAATGCTCGAAACGCTCACCCTTATTGCATATCGTCAGCCAATAACAAGGGGGGAAATTGAGGCTATTCGGGGGGTAGCGGTGAGCAGCCATATTATTAGTGTATTGAAAGAGCGACATTGGATCCGTGGCGTTGGCCATAAAGAAATACCGGGCAGACCAACCCTATTTGCCACAACATCTGCTTTTTTAGACTACTTTGGTTTGAAAGATCTGGCTGATTTGCCAGAATTAGATCAATCTTTACTTGAAAAACTGCCGCAAGGCTTTCAGACTTAGCGCACTTTACCATCCGGATAAAAAATATGAGTGAAAAACTTCAAAAAGTCCTGGCTCGCAGCGGTCTAGGTTCACGTCGTGAGATGGAAGCTGTCATTGACGCAGGAAGAGTAAGTGTCGGTGGGGAAAAAGCCAAATTGGGTGACCGCATCGAAGAAGGATCTGAAGTTCGAGTTGATGGTCGAATTATAGAAATTTTAAAAGTTGAAGATACGATATGCCGTGTTCTTGCTTACCATAAGGCTGAAGGTGAAATTTGCTCGCGCAATGATCCTGAGGGACGTGAAACCGTATTTGATCGACTACCACGCTTAAAGAACGGCCGTTGGATAGCGGTTGGCCGTTTAGATATTAATACCTCGGGTTTATTGTTGTTCACCACCGATGGGGAATTAGCCAATCGTTTAATGCACCCTAGTTTTGAAGTTGAACGTGAATACGCGGTGCGTGTATTTGGTGATGTTGATGATGATATGATCCGCCGTTTACGTAGCGGTGTCGAACTGGAAGATGGCAAAGCCACCTTTACGACAGTAAGGCGTCAAGGTGGTGAAGGAATCAACCAATGGTATACCGTGACACTTAGTGAAGGCCGAAACCGCGAAGTAAGACGGATGTGGGAATCACAAGGTGTGCAAGTAAGCCGCCTTATTCGCGTCCGTTATGGTTTAATTCCGCTACCAAAAGGCTTACCAAGAAGTGGTTGGCAAGAGATGCCACTCGAACAGGTCAATTATTTGCGTAAGCTGGTGCAGCTAAGCAAGGAAGAAAATACGGTGATAAAGATTGATGATAGAGTGCGTAGCTCGCAACGCATCAGAAAATCAGTACGTAAACACCGTTCCAGAACACAGAGTCAAGCGGCTAAAAGAAGACGTTTGAAATAGAAAAAAGCTCGCAGAATAGCGAGCTTTTTTATTGCAAGTTAATGAACTAGTTAGCGAATATTGGACCCGCGCCACTCGACCAAAGAATCACAGTGGCGATTAAAATAGTCACTAGCATGACTAAGCCTACGGTAACTAGGCTACTAGCATAAATAAACCCGCGCTCTTCAGGTATATGCATGATAATGGGTACACCGGTGTAAAGCAGATAAACCGCATAGGTTACCCCAACTAAACCTGCCACCATCACAAACCAAGGTTCTGGATATAAAGCGGCGAAACCTACCATGAAGATAGGCGTAGCCACATAGGCTGACAATTCTAAGGTTTGCTGATAACTGGTATCGGTGTTAAAGGTTTTTGCCATCCATTGTGCGGCGTACGCAAGGCAAAGCACACTGGTTACTAAGGCCGCATACATTGCCACCGACATGAATATGGCACTTTCGCTAGTCAAAGAGAAGCTATTCGCTCCCACCTTCCAGCCGATATGTACGGTTGAGAAATACCCACAAATGGCTGGAATCAGCGCCATTAGTAGTAAATGTGATAAGCTCGCACCAATCCCTTCGTGGTGCTTATCAATGTCTTGCCATTCTTCTTTTGTGTGTGAAGCTAGTCCCCAAACATGACTAAATAACATAGGCGCATCCTCGCAAAATTAACATTAGTGCAACATTTATAGTTAAGTTATGCGTTATGTCTGCTAAGTCGTCAAGTAGTTTATTAAATAAACAATTTTAACACTTTTAGTCTAAAGCTATTTTAATCAGTCACTTGGGATGTTTTGATGGGATTTGGCAAAAGCAAACTGCGATTGCCTAAAGTTGAATTTATTGACCGAGCTCAAGCTTCTGCTGCTGGTTGTTGGCGCTAAGCGTCAGGCTATCTTTGTCGATACACAGTACGCTCATTTGTTGGTACCAATCACCCAATACAACACGGTACTTTGGTGTTGTACCACTCAGTGCTAATTGATGGATCTCGGGGCGATGAGTGTGGCCGTGGATCATGTAATCGATGGGATATTGGGCAAAGCGTTGTTCAACCGTTTGTTGATTCACGTCCATAATACCTAAGGATTTACTGGTATTGGCTTGCTTACTCTTACTACGAATTTTGTGGGCGATGCGTTGCCGAACGAATAAGGGGAGTAACAAGAACAGTGTTCTCAACCAAGGTTTTTGAGTAACTTCGCGGTATTTTTGATACCCCTCATCATCGGTACATAATGTGTCACCGTGAAGAATCAGTACTTGTTTACCGTATAGCTCAACCAGCTTCTCCTCTTCAAGTAAGATCATACCGCAACGCTTAGCGTAGGCTTTACCCAGCATAAAGTCGCGATTACCATGGATAAAGTAACAGGCTACGCCTTTATCAGTAAGAGTCTTTAATGCGGTTTCAACTTGTTTAGCAACGGTGGTTTTCTCATCATCGCCTATCCAAAACTCAAATAGATCACCGAGTATATAAAGGGCATCCGATGCAGGTGCTTGTTGTTCAAGGAAATCAAGAAAGGCCCGAATGATATCGGGCCGGTCTTCACTTAGATGTAAATCTGAAATGAAATAGGTCGGCACGTGAAGTTTATTCCGCTACGCTAACTGACTTAATCACCACTTCTTCGAGTGGTACATCAGAATGAACGTAGCCAAAATTACCGGTGTCAACACCTTTAATTTTGTTGACAACATCCATACCTTCTACAACTTCAGCAAATACACAATAGCCCCAGCCTTCACTGGTTTCAGCTTTAAAATCGAGGAAAGTATTATCATTTACATTGATAAAAAACTGAGCAGACGCTGAGTGTGGGTCCATGGTGCGGGCCATCGCCAGCGTACCGGTTTTATTTGATAAACCGTTGTTAGCTTCATTTTTAATCGGCGCTTTAGTTTCTTTTTCTTCCATACCAGCAGCAAAGCCACCGCCTTGAACCATAAAGCCGTCGATGACACGGTGGAAAATAGTATCGCTGTAAAAACCGTCTTTAGCATAAGCCAAAAAGTTTGCCGCGGTTTCTGGAGCTTCAGCTGCATTTAGTTTTACGACGATATCGCCAAAGTTTGTATGTAAAGTAACCATTTTTTCACCCTTTTTTGGTAAGTGCACCGATTCTAAACTTTCCTATGCGTACTGACTAGTCACCACGCTTAAATCGGCTGTTTTTCCTAGTGGGCGGTGTTAGAATATCCCGCTCTAGTGTTAGTCAGTGAATGGAACAGGAAACCAATTAGATGTTACAGATATACAATACTTTGACCCGCAAGAAACAAGCTTTTAAGCCCTTAGTAGAGGGAAAAGTGGGTATGTATGTTTGTGGAATTACCATTTACGACTACTGTCATATTGGTCATGCGCGAACGTTCGTTGCCTTTGATACTGTAGCGCGCTATTTACGTTGGTCGGGATATGAGCTGAATTTTGTGCGCAACATTACTGATGTTGATGACAAAATCATAAAGCGGGCAGCCGAAAATGGCGAGAGCTGTGAAGCGTTAACCGAGCGCTTTACTGCCGCGATGCATGCTGATTTCGATGCTTTGAATATGTTACGACCTGATATTGAGCCGCGGGTAACTACCCATATGCCAGAAATCATCGAGGTTATCGAAAAGCTAATCGCTAATGGTCATGCCTACCTTGCAGAAAGCGGTGATGTGCTGTTTGAAGTCAGCACTTATGCCGATTACGGAAAATTAAGTTTACAGAATTTAGACATGTTGCAAGCGGGTGCCCGCGTTGAAGTGGAAGAAGATAAACGTAGCCCTTTAGACTTTGTACTGTGGAAAAGTGCCAAGCCGGGAGAGCCTATGTGGGATTCACCCTGGGGCCAAGGCCGCCCAGGTTGGCATATTGAATGTTCGGCAATGAACATGAAACATCTAGGCGAAGTATTTGATATTCATGGTGGTGGCTCCGATCTCACCTTTCCACATCATGAAAACGAAATTGCTCAGTCTTGCTGTGCCCACAAAACCAATTATGTTAATTATTGGATGCACTCAGGCATGGTTCAGGTAGATAAAGAAAAAATGTCTAAGTCTTTGGGCAACTTCTTTACTATCAAAGATGTACTGGAAGTATACGACCCTGAAACGGTGCGTTACTTTTTGTTATCCGGCCATTATCGCAGCCAATTAAATTATTCTGAAGATAACTTGAAACAATCTCGTTCAGCCCTTGAACGTCTATACACTGCGCTTCGGGGTGTAGCGCTACAGCCTATCACTGACAGCGCAGCGCAAGATTATCGTGCACAGTTTAAAGCAGCAATGGACGATGACTTTAATACGCCAGAAGCTTTACCTGTGTTGTTTGAGCTAGCCAAAGAGATTAACCGAGCTAAAGACAGTGACGCAGCATTAGCCGGGCAATACGCCAGCTTGTTGTTAGAGCTAAGTGCGGTGTTGGGTATTCTTGGCCAGGATGTCGATACTTTTTTGCAAGGCGAGCATGATAGCGAAGTGGCAGAGATTGAAGCGTTAATCGTTGCTCGTAATCAGGCTCGAGCGGATAAAGATTGGGCAGCAGCAGATATTGCACGTAACCGCCTAACTGAAATGGGAATTGTATTAGAAGATGGGGCAGCAGGGACGACTTGGCGTAAGGCCTAGTTCGCTCAAGCCCTGTCCATTAAAAGGCAGCTTAGGCTGCCTTTTTACATACGGTATTTAACAAGAAGTTGTTGATACTGATCGGTTTGGGTGACCTTGGTCAATGCCGCGCGGAAACGTTTCAAATAATTGGGGTCAGTACCTTGGCTAAAGGCAAAACAGCCCTCTAATTCACCTAAACGGTAAACGGATTCAAAAAGCTCTTCATCAAAACCTAGCGCAATCGCCGTTTGAGTGATGACCTCAGGCTCAGAAGCAATAACATCTACGCGTTCACGCTTAAGCATGCGCAGCGCTTTTTCTAAATCTTCGGTTAGGGCAATTTGTTCGTATTCAACGCCTTTATATAATAAAAGCTGCTCACCAACGCTCGCCTTCATTGCGCCAAATAGTAGATTTGAAGTTGAATCAACAGTATCTAATGTTATCGCTCGAGACTTTAAGGCTATTAATTCTATATCGGAAGTGGTGATAGGGCAGGCCCAATGAAACATTTCCTCACGCCTCGGACTACGCATTGTTAAGAAAAGCGCCATATTGGGTCGGTGCTGAAGCAGGTAGTAAGCTTTTTCCCAATTCTGTACTTTAATGGCTTGGGGCTCTTGGCCCATCTCTTGCCAAACCAATCTAAGCAACTCGACTGAAATACCGGTTAAATGCGCATCTTCAACATAATTGAATGGACGCAGGTTTTCCGTTACAAAGGTAACCGTATCCGCTCGGCTGAAAAACGGTAGGCTTAAACTTAAAAGTAATAGGTAACGGATCAACATAGGCATTCCTAAATATCAATTCCTTTTAAAATTAGCTTACTTTTGATTATGTTGCCGCAGAATAAGCGAATGCTTTGTCAAACATTCGCTTTAAGCACTATTTATCGTGAAACTGCTCACAAGCTTCTAAGGTATTCTCTATTAGGGTTGCAACGGTCATTGGGCCAACCCCTCCTGGAACGGGAGTTATATAAGCAGCATGTTGACTGGCAACTGCATATTCTACATCACCGGCTAGTTTTCCACTCTCCAAACGGTTAATGCCAACATCGATCACCATAGCGCCAGGTTTAATCCATTCTCCAGGGATAAATTGTGGTTTACCTACTGCTACAACAACTAAATCTGCGCGGCGAACGTGGGCTTCTAAATCTTTGGTAAATCTATGGCAGGTTGTTGTTGTACAGCCCGCTAGCAATAGCTCAAGAGTCATTGGGCGGCCAACGATATTGGATGCGCCAACGACAACGGCTTCCAAGCCATATGGGCTAACACCAGTCGATTCGATTAGGGTAATGATACCCTTAGGCGTGCACGGGCGAAGTGCAGGTATACGCTGTGCTAAACGACCGATGTTATAAGGATGGAAGCCGTCAACGTCTTTGTCAGGTCGAATGCGTTCAATAATTTTGGTTTCATCAATGCCTTGAGGAAGAGGAAGTTGAACCAAAATACCATCGATAAGTGGATCATTGTTTAGCTCATCAATTGCGGCTAATAAAGCTTGCTCATCGGTGTTGTCATCAAGGTCAATAGACTTTGATATAAAGCCAACTGCTTCACATACTCTACGCTTGCTTCCTACATAAACCTGAGAAGCAGGGTTGTCACCTACTAATATCACCGCTAAGCCTGGAGCGCGTTTTCCTTCAGCTATACGTTGCTTAACGCGTTCAGCGACTTTGTTTTGAACTTGTAAGGCAATTTTTTTTCCATCAATTATTTGTGCAGACATCGATTCTTCTTTAACTAGTGATTGACGATTCTCGATGGCGCTATTTTGGCATGATAGACAAACAAATGTCAGATTTTTTTGAAGTGAATGATGGCTTTTTTTTAACCGCTCGCCTCAGCGGAGGACCAGATTAGCCAGTCGAAATAAAAAAGCCTACCCGAATGGGGTAGGCTTAAAGGTTTAGGCTGCCACCCAAAGTAAAACGGCAATGACTTGTGGTGAGAGGATCCTTAAACACATAACCAAAGGATAAACCGTTGCATATGCCAAGGCTGAAGCCCCTGAGGTACTGTGTATAGAATTGGCAAAAGCTAAGGCTGGTGGATCGGTCATTGAGCCAGCCATTAAGCCGCATAGGCTCAAGTAATTGACTTTGAAAACATAGCGACCAATAAAACCAATGATCAGTAGCGGAATGAGTGTAATAAATGCCCCGTAGAACATCCAATCTAAACCATCACCCTCAACTAATGTTTCGATAAAGTTAGCACCAGAATTAATCCCAACTACGGCGAGAAATAATACGATGCCAATCTCACGTAAGGCTAAGTTGGCACTAGGAGGCATAAACCAATATAAACGCCCGATACTGCCAATTCTAGCAAGTACAATTGCTACAATCAGTGGACCGCCAGCTAAACCCAACTTAAGTGGTGCGGGTAAACTTGGTATCGCTAAAGGTAATGAACCAAGTAAAACGCCTAAGCCAATACCGATAAAGATAGGTAGCATTTGTACATGTTGCAGTTTACTGCGCACATTGCCTAAGCTTTTTGCAACCTTGTCAATATCGGCACTAGGGCCAACAATGTTTAAGATATCGCCGAATTGTAGAGTGGTATCTTTATTTGCTATCAGCTCTACGCCAGCTCGGTTCAAACGAGAGATGACCACATCAAAACTGTGTTTTAAATCTAGCTCACTGAGCTTTTTACCTAATATACGTTCTTCGGTCACCACCACGCGTTCACTGCGTAATAGGGTGCCTTTGGTAGAAAGAGACTCGTTAATTTCTTGGCCAATAATCAATGTGGCTTGCTCGAGTTTTTGGCGGCTAGGCCCCACAAGATGCAGATAGTCACCACGATGCATTAACATATCAGGTGTAGGGACTTTAAGTTCACCATCCGATTTGACGCGTGAGCAAACTAAATCTTCGCCAATGAGCTTGCTCAATTCAGAAAAGGCCAAGCCATCGAGGTTAGGGTTTTCGATAATCACGTTAATGTCTTGTAAGCTTTGTTTCTTCTTACCTTTAGCGCTATCGAAATCTTCAGCTTCTTGGTCAATGTTGATGCGAAAAGCCAATCGAATAATCCACATTGATAATAAAATACCCAGAATCCCAAAGGGGTAGGCCATCGCGTAACCTAAGCCTAGCACCGTGGTTTCTTCGGTAGCCATACCAAGTTCTTGTAATATTTGTTGGCCTGCGGCTAATGAGGGGGTATTAGTTACCGCGCCGCTATATATACCTAAAAATACATTAAGGGGTAAATCAAAGATAAAGTGCAGAGCTACCGCTGTCACCCCACCTAAAAGTACAATGCCTACCGCCAGTAAGTTGAGTTTAAGGCCACTGGCTTTCAGTGAGGCAAAGAACCCTGGGCCTACTTGAATGCCGATGGTATAAACAAAAAGGATAAGGCCAAATTCTTTAATAAAATGCAGTGCGTGTGGGTCGAGGTGCCAACCAAATTGTTTGATAAAGTGGCCAACAAACAGCCCTCCAAACAATACGCCTCCGATACCCAGACCAACGCCACGTATTTTTAAACCGCCAAACCAAAGTCCTAAAACAGCAACAACGGATAAGACTAAGATTGATAAAGCTACTTCGCTCATGAGATTCCATTCCAACGTCAGTAATAGTGTGTTTTTAGCAAACCATGAGAGACTACTACTTTAGTCGTACCTTACTATTGATTTGGATTAATAAACCACCATGAATCAGCCAATTAGAAATAAGGTGGCGATTTTATTTATTTGGCCACAGATCTTAGGCGGCGATCGCGCCGTTAATAAGGTGATTGGTGACATTAAGCGCTGTTTTGAGATGATTATTGTTCAATTTGGCTAAGCTGTGACCAAACGGTAAATATGATTAAAAAACTGTTTGACGCTGACCATTCAAGTGGGTAGTATTCGCCTCCGTTGAAGGGCACAAAACAGTGCTTTAAACAAACCGGTGATAAGCGCAGCTTGGTAGCGCATCGTCGCGAAGCTCATAAAGAGTGGGACCAGAGGGTTAGCCTTCTATATAATATCAAGGTAATCGGTGATTAGCGCAGCTTGGTAGCGCATCTGGTTTGGGACCAGAGGGTCGGGAGTTCGAATCTCTCATCACCGACCAAATTTTAAAACTTAGTGTTACACTAGGTTTATTGACGCTAAAGATGCGCCCTTAGCTCATCTGGATAGAGCAACGGCCTTCTAAGCCGTAGGTAGTAGGTTCGAGTCCTACAGGGTGCGCCAATTATATGCTTTAATTAGCATGAAAAGTTTGTGGTGGGTATAGCTCAGTTGGTAGAGCCCCGGATTGTGATTCCGGTTGTCGTGGGTTCAAGCCCCATTACTCACCCCATTTACTCTGCACATCACCTAGTGATGTGCAGAAAGATAGTTTTGCGGAAGTGGCGGAATTGGTAGACGCGCTAGATTTAGGTTCTAGTATCGCAAGGTGTGAGAGTTCAAGTCTCTCCTTCCGCACCATTATTGGTGTAAGCGTGGGTAACGCTTTAAATATACCAAACAGTTTCGGTGATTAGCGCAGCTTGGTAGTGCATCGTCGCGAAGCTCATAAAGAGCGGGACCAGAGAAAATCTGGTAAACATACTAAGTCAAATTTCGGTGATTAGCGCAGCTTGGTAGCGCATCTGGTTTGGGACCAGAGGGTCGGGAGTTCGAATCTCTCATCACCGACCACTACATTAAGCCTCGTCAGTAATGACGGGGCTTTTTTGTTCTTTGATGCCGGTGGAAAGTTTGTAGGGCATTGGCGCTTACGGATATGCCCAGAGGGTCGGGAGTTCGGCTCTTATCCTTGGCTCATCACCGAGTTCTGCATTAAGCGTAGTCAGCAATGACGGGGCTTTTTTGTTTCTGTTATTTGACCGTAGTTGAACGTACTTGGTTTGAGACCAGAGGGTCGGGAGTTCGGCGTTTATCCTTGGCTCATCACCGAGGTCTGCATTAAGCTTCGTCAGCAATGACGGGGCTTTTTTGTATCTGTTATTTAACCGTAGTTGAACGTACTTGGTTTGAGACCAGAAGGTCGGGAGTTCGGCTCTTATCCTTGGCTCATCACCGAGTTCTGCATTAAGCGTAGTCAGCAATGACGGGGCTTTTTTGTTTCTGGTATTTGACCGTAGTTGAACGTACTTGGTTTGGGACTAGAGGGTCGGGAGTTCGGCTCTTATCCTTGGCTCATCACCGAGTTCTGCATTAAGCGTAGTCAGCAATGACGGGGCTTTTTTGTTTCTGGTATTTGACCGTAGTTGAACGTACTTGGTTTGGGACTAGAGGGTCGGGAGTTCGGCGCTTATCCTTGGCTCATCACCGAGGTCTACATTAAGCCTCGTCAGCAATGACGGGGCTTTTTTGTTCTTTGATGCCGGTGGAAATTTTGTAGGGCATTGGCGCTTACGGATATGCCCAGAGGGTCGGGAGTTCGGCGCTTATCCTTGGCTCATCACCGAGGTCTACATTAAGCCTCGTCAGCAATGACGGGGCTTTTTTGTTTCTGTTATTTGACCGTAGTTGAACGTACTTGGTTTGGGACTAGAGGGTCGGGAGTTCGGCTCTTATCCTTGGCTCATCACCGAGTTCTGTATTAAGCCTCGAAAGCAAAGACGAGGCTTAATAGTGTTGCTCATTATTATTGTGGTTCGTAGTGCTTAGGCGAAGCCTGTCTAGCTTAATCGTCTGCGACTAAACCCGCTCAATAGCACTAAGCCTAAACCTAATATCGCTAAGGTGCTTGGTTCATCAACGGCATGAATTGTCATTTCGCCAGTGATACTTACCTCTCGCGAGGCTAACTCTTCGTCGCCCCGATAAGCCATCTCTTCTGCTCCTGCTATGTTGAAGTCCCAGCGCCACGCTATTTCCACACCTTGTTGCCAAAGTTCATAGATTGAAGCATCCATGCCACCTGTTGTAATGTTAAAAAAGTTTTCGGTGAGGTCATCATCTACACCAGGCTGATACCAGTCGTAATTGAAAAAACCACCAATATGACTATTACCTACTTCTAAATGACCATCAACAAGTTCGAGCTCCGCAATTTTAACTGTTTCTTGGGTTGCTGTGTTGTGAAGGTGGAACCCAAAGGAGGTATAGTTGTCGTAGTTAGCTACACCGTCGATATAGCTTCCAGATAAGCCCTGATATTCGAGATCTAATAACCAATCTTCCCCTAAGTTTAGGGTCTCTAGCCCCGAAGTATAAGGAAGCAGGCCCATCAAACCACCGGTTCCTGAATTGCTAAACGTGGAGCTGTCATTAGGCATGCAACCGTTAGTATCGCAGGTGCCATTATATAGCTCTGAATGGGACTCGCTAACAATGCTTAGTGCCGAAGCCTTGCCGGTGTAGACTCCATCCCCAAAGGGAGATAAGTATATCTCTGCTGCATAGCCACTAAGAGAGGTTGTTGCAAATAAGCTTGTGACAATGATCGTTTTGTAAATATTCATAGTCGTTATCCTAATATTTAATATTCCATTATTAACCTTACTTTTATTGCGGTTATTATTAAGCACCTAACGGGCCAACACTAATAAGTGATTGTTCTATCATTAGTTGTTGCTCAGCGGTAATGATCAAATTATCATTAGTGTAAAATATTCAGACACTACAAAAGCTTGGGTGTTATCTAATTGTTATTTTAATGTTGCTTTTGTGTTCATCGATTGTGTTAAGGAGCGTGAGTGACGGGCACTCTAATTGGGAGGGGAAGCATGCGAGTTAACTATTCGCAACGATAACTAAAAGGCGTTTTAAACGGTAGTTCAACAGCCGTCTGTGATTAACGCATAAATTGGCGGGGTGGTGGCGTTACTTGCTTGGGTATACTGAAAATAACAGTTGTCGTCAGTCACCTGACCATTGTCGTTACGATCGTAACCAAGGTAGGTAAATGCAATGCCTTGTTCTTGCAATACAAAGGTGTCGTCAATATCAATACGTTTTGTGATGTCGGTATTGTCGAGATAACGCCACTTTAAGCGCACATCAGGGCTGTCGGGGTTGAACACATCAAAGATGCCATCACCATCCATATCCACGTCAATTAAGTCTGCTCGGTTCGGTACTTGTTGAGCCACATAGCTAGGCATATAGGATTTTAACGTCAGTAAATCATTGGCGGCTTTTACACTCACTTTGATTTGTTCAATGGTATTAATACGTGCGTCACTAGACAGATTGAGTAATTTAGGTGCAGCTGTTACCGCAAGGATCCCTAAAATTATAATCACTACTACTAACTCGATTAATGTGAATCCGGCGTTCTTCATCGTTCCTTAATGATGACTACATTGGCTAATCGTCGCAGTATACAAACACCTACAATTGTTCACCTAGTGCATTTTAGAGTATTAAGACTAGCTTTGTGACGCGGATAATATTTAACGATGAAAATGGTCCTAAAGTGACTAAGTGGAAAATATACGTAGGAAGTGGTGAGGATTTGCCCAAACAGGTATGCGCAGTAGCAAATATTTACGCGATATCTAGGATAATATAGCGATCAGTCTCGACCTAGGCTAAAACCACGGCTATAATGCGGCGTTTTGAAATTATGGGTCCTTAACCAAGGACAGCGGTCTCGCCAAGGCGAGTTGCTAAATGCCCATTGTTTACGTAAGTAAATTGTCAGCAGGGTGCTGACTATAGCCGAGGTAATAAAATGCAGGTTTCAGTAGAAACAACTCAGGGCTTGGAGCGTCGTGTTACGATTTCGATTGACGCTGCGCAAATCGAACAACAAGTTGAGCAAGCGCTTAAGCAAGAATCACGTCGCGCTCGCATCGACGGTTTTCGTCCTGGTAAAGTGCCAGTAAGTGTAATCAAGAAACGCTACGGTGCTGCAGTACGTCAAGACGTAACTGGTCAAGCAATGCAACGTTCATTCTACGAAGCAATCATTCAAGAAAAACTAAACCCAGCAGGTTCTCCAGCGCTACAACCTGGTGACGTTAAAGATGGTGAGTTTAGCTTTACTGCTACTTTTGAAATTTTCCCAGAAGTTGAAGTAACGGGTTTAGACGCAATCGAAGTAGAAAAGAAAGTTGCTGAAGTTAACGACAAAGACGTTGACGCAATGATCGATACCTTACGCAAGCAACAGGCCGCTTGGAAAGAAACCAAGGGCATGATCAAAGACGAATTCCGCGTTAACCTAGACTTCGTAGGTAAAATTGACGGTGAAGAATTTGAAGGCGGTAAAGCTGAAGGCTTCGATCTAGCTATGGGCGCTGGCCGTATGATTCCTGGTTTTGAAGACGGTATTCTAGGTAAGAAAACTGGCGAAGAATTCACTATTGAAGTGAACTTCCCTGAAGATTACCACGCTGAGAACCTAAAAGGTAAAGCGGCTGCCTTCGACATTAAAATCAATAAAGTTGAAAAGCCTGAACTAGCTGAAGTAAACGAAGAGTTTGTTAAGTTGTTCGGTATCGAGTCTGGTGAACTAGACGCGCTTAAAGCTGAAATCCGTAAGAACATGGAGCGCGAGCTTGAGCAAACGCTTAAAGCTAGCACTAAAGAGCAAGTACTAAGTGGTTTGTTAGATAGCAACCCCATTGATGTACCAGCAGCGTTGGTTTCTCAAGAAGTGGTTGAACTACGCAAGCAAGCTATGCAACGTTTTGGCGAAAACGCTCAAAATGCTCCAGAGCTTCCTGATGAGTTATTCACAGAGCAAGCGCAACGTCGCGTTCGCACTGGTCTTTTATTAGGTGAGTTAATTAAAGTTAACGAGCTAAAAGCAGACGACGAAAAAGTGAAAACTCACATTGCTTCTTTTGCTTCTGCATACGAAGATCCAACTGAAGTACTTGAGTACTACGCTAAAAACGAAGAGTTAATGAATAACGTTCGTAACGTAGTATTAGAAGAGCAAGCTATCGAGTTTGTACTTAATCAAGCTAAAGTAACTGAAAAAGAAGTTGCTTTTGATGAAATTATGAACAAACAAGGTGCTAACTAAGTTCTAATTTGACTTAGTTACCAGTATCTCGCATATAATGGCTCGTATGTACTTCATACGAGCCATTTTTTTTAAGGAAGAGCGCATCAATGTCTAAAGAAGTTAATCAGTCTGCATTCGACCCCATGGCGGCTTTGGTGCCTATGGTTATTGAGCAAACCTCTAAAGGGGAACGCTCTTACGATATTTATTCTCGCTTATTAAAAGATCGAGTTATCTTTTTAACGGGTCAAGTTGAAGACCACATGGCTAACCTAGTGGTGGCTCAGTTGCTGTTTCTAGAATCTGAAAGCCCAGAGAAAGATATCTTCATCTACATTAACTCGCCGGGCGGTTCTATCAGCGCGGGCATGGCGATTTACGACACCATGCAATTTGTTAAGCCAAACATTAGTACCGTATGTATGGGTATGGCGGCCAGCATGGGCGCATTCTTGTTGGCGGGTGGCGAAAAAGGTAAACGTTACTGTCTACCTAACGCAAAAGTAATGATTCACCAACCATTGGGTGGCTATCAAGGTCAAGCATCTGATATAGAAATTCACGCGAATGAGATAATCAAAACAAAACGTCGCATGAACGAGTTGTTGGCCGAGCATACTGGACAAAGTTTTGATACTATCGCTGCAGACACCGATCGCGATAATTATATGACCGCCGAGCAGGCAAAAGAATATGGTATCGTCGACGATATCTTTGCGCGTCGCGAATAGTTATAAGTTATTCACGGTCTGTATAGATAAGAACATAGTGAAAATAGCATTCTCAGCAGTTTGATTTACACTGTAGATAAGACATGAGTGTGCTAAAAGTTTGAGGTTAGCGAATGACAGATAAGCGCAAGGGTGATGGAGATAGTAGTAAGCTGCTGTATTGCTCCTTCTGTGGTAAAAGCCAGCATGAAGTCAGAAAGCTGATTGCTGGGCCTTCCGTCTATATTTGTGACGAATGTGTTGAGTTATGTAATGACATTATTCGTGAAGAAATAAAAGAAATATCGCCCAAGAAAGAAGGCAATGCTTTACCAGTACCTAAAGAAATCAGGGCTCACCTTGATGACTATGTTATTGGTCAAGACCATGCCAAAAAAGTGTTAGCGGTAGCGGTTTATAACCACTACAAACGCTTGCGCAATGGCGATGTTGCAGACGGTATAGAACTTGGCAAAAGTAACATTTTGCTAATTGGTCCTACGGGTAGTGGCAAAACCTTGTTAGCAGAAACGCTCGCGCGTTTGTTAGATGTGCCTTTTACTATGGCCGACGCCACAACCTTAACCGAAGCCGGTTATGTGGGTGAAGACGTAGAAAACATCATCCAAAAATTGCTACAAAAATGTGACTACGACGTAGAAAAAGCCCAGCGTGGTATTGTTTACATCGATGAAATCGACAAGATTTCACGTAAGTCTGACAACCCATCGATAACGCGTGATGTGTCGGGCGAAGGTGTACAGCAAGCGTTGCTTAAATTGATTGAAGGTACCGTGGCATCAGTACCTCCTCAAGGCGGCCGTAAGCACCCACAACAAGAGTTTTTGCAAGTTGATACCTCTAAAATCTTATTTATCTGTGGCGGTGCATTTGCCGGCCTAGATAAAGTGATTGAGCAACGTGCATCTACCGGTGCGGGTATTGGTTTTGGCGCCGAAGTAAAAGGCGAAGCCGATAAACGTACGCTTAGTGAAACCTTTTCTAAGGTAGAGCCAGAAGATTTGGTTAAATATGGTTTGATTCCAGAGTTTATTGGTCGTTTGCCTGTAGTGGCAACACTGACTGAACTCGACGAAGATGCCTTAATCCAAATCTTAAGCCAACCTAAGAATGCATTAACTAAGCAATACGGGGCCTTGTTTAAGCTTGAAGATGTTGAACTAGAGTTTCGTGAAGACGCTTTACGTGCCATCGCTTATAAAGCAATGGAGCGCAAAACGGGTGCTCGTGGCTTACGCTCAATTGTTGAAGCGGTTTTGCTTAACACCATGTACGACTTACCGTCGATTGATAACATCTCTAAAGTAGTGATTGATCAAACGGTGATTCAGGGTGAAAGTGACCCAATCTTGATATACAGCAACGAAGACAAAGCTGCTAGCGCAGACTAAGTCATTGTAATGTATGATTAAAAGCCAGTCTTAAGACTGGCTTTTTTGCTTATAGCGTTTGACTAACTATCATCTGTTGTTGAGGCTGGTGGATAGCTAGCACATACCTGTCCAGAAATAGGCTAGGGCGTATTAGCCCCAACGCTACTCAGAACTGACCGAATTGGCTTACCTGTGGACTTTGCTTGACTTAGCTTTCCTGACACCTGTAACCTCATTATTAGAGGGCATCTTGTTCATCTGTGTTAGGTATAGAACGGTCATTAACCGTCGGAGGGAACTATGCTGAAGGTGTTGGGCAAATCAACGTCGATAAACGTTCGCAAAGTGCTTTGGACTTGCTCAGAGCTTGCCCTTAACTACGAACTTGAAGAATGGGGTAACCAAAACGGTGAGCTGCTTAAAGCCGAGTTTCTTGCTTTAAATCCTAACGCATTGGTCCCTGTCATTACTGACGAGGACTTTGTACTCTGGGAATCAAATTCAATTTGCCGTTATCTGGCCTCCTCCATGGAGCGCTGGGACCTCTTACCTCGCTCCCCCAAGCCAAAAGCACACGTAGAGCAATGGATGGACTGGCAAGCAACAGAACTCAACAATTCTTGGCGCTACGCCTTCATGGCACTCGTTAGAAAAAATCCTTCTTATTCTGAAGATCCCGCGATTGACACAAGCGTTCGCAATTGGAATCAAAATATGATGCTTCTCGAGCGACAACTCGAGCGCTCAGGTGATTTCATACTCGGTAGCGAGTTCAGTTTGGCTGACATTGGAATTGGACTATCTACCCATCGTTGGCTGTCTACACCAATGGAGAGACCAGAGCTTCCAACGGTTCAGGCGTATTACCAACGGCTCTCTCAACGAAAGGGTTTCGTTGAGCATGGATGTAATGGGGTACCGTAAAGAGACTAACGGTGAGCGCCTCTAACAGGGTACCTGCTAATCCATTTGCTGGTTTTTGCCAAAAGCTGTCGTATTTTCTGCTAATTAGGGGGCTATCACCTAACTAGCTTTTGCCCCGTTACGTGTTACCGCTCCCTCAAAACTACTCTTAATAAACCTATGTACCCTTAATTTTTCTACTTTAGTGGACAAAGCGCTGTGATTTTACACAGTGCTTTTGCAATTCCTACTTTCTGCAAGTGATTGCATACTTTCATGCTGATGTTTTTGTTATTTTTCGAGCTAGGTGGCTGATACAGCTTAGGAAAGGTGATAACCTTGTTTTTATCAAATGTATGATAAGAGGAAAAATTCCTTGTTTAAACAAGGAATTTTTCCTATTAATAAGCTGTTATAACCCTTTGAGTACGATAGATGCCTTTTGCTTATGTTGAATTTATGCCAATTACCAGTGTTGTATTCATGCTGGTTTTTACTGTCGTGTGGAGGGTTAATCATTCAAATTTAGTTAATGCAGTGACAGCATTAGTTTCTGTTTTCATGGCCGCCTATGGTTCATTTTTGTCGTGGACTTTGGGTGAAAACTCTTCCATGGCTGATATGGCGATAGGTCTATTGCATGTGGTAAATCTATCCAGCCTGTTGTGGTTTGGTTATGCATTTTTAGTTAGTTTTAAGCAAAAAAATTATGTGGTAGCTTTGTTAAATATTTTCTACTCGCTTAGTTTGATCCTTCATAGCTTCTTCTGGGAAGTACTGATGAGTATTTGAGAACAGGGTTATAACAAGCGCATCAAGTTGCCCAAGCAAGCTTGGGCTGGGACGCCAAAACTACGCGGCGATTTAGTTTTGTGCTTCGCAATTTTTAACCAAATCGCCGCTACATTTTGTCGCCCCTTATGCGGGCGTTACATTTCTAAGGAGTTAACTTGAAGAGTCTTCGCAACTACCAACCAGAGATATTCGGTGTGATCGTTGGCTTAGCAATTTTAAATATTTGGTATTTGTCTTCAGTAGCGATTGAAGAATCGGTAGTACCTAAAAGCTATGATTACGTAATTAGAGCGTTCACTGTTGCTGTCGGTGGTTTTATAGGTGCGTTTTCTGCATTTAGACTCAAGAAACACGAAGAATATAAAATTGATAAAAATAAACAAAAAAGTGCGCTAAATTCAGCGCTTTTTGTATTGATTAGGCAAATTAACGCTATTCAATGTGTTACCAGAGACTTTGATAAGTATAAAACATCGTTCGATCGTGGCTTTTCACTACCTGCCATGAAGCCACCAGACTACTCTGCCGTAAAGCAGGATGTAGTAAACCTAAATTTTCTAGTGGAGAAAGATAAAGCTCAAATGCTTATGGATTTAACAATAGAGCAGGAACGCTTTGAGCAAGCTATAAGCGCAATAGGTATTCGTAATGAGTTCTATGTAAATGAAGTACAGCCAGCTCTTAGTTTTCATGATCTAAATGGGAAGCCTTTACTATGGTCTGAATTTGAGGAGAAACTAGGCGAACGTCTGTTTCAAGGCTCTATTAATGGTGCTGAGACAATGTATGGGCTTGTATATGCTAGTGAAAAATCCTTGCAAGATAAATATACAGACCTAAGGAAACTTGCAAAAGAGCTGTTCCCTAATGAAAAATTTCTCAAATGGGTCAAAATGTAACAAGTTAATTAACTGGACTAAAAACAGCGGGCTATTACGCTTCGCTTCATTTTAGTCCACTATTTTTCGCCAGTTATTAAGGCGTTATGTTTCTTATGAATATTTGTAATCATCAAATTAGCGCATTAAAAAATATATTGTGTACCGAAGCCTTTCCAGCTAAATGCAATCTTTGCGGTTGTAAAGTAATTCGGCAGCATACGGCATTAGCAAATATGTTAATTGGTTTGTTTGCTTTTAGTGGTTTATTGCTTTTATCATTACTAATTGTATTCTTTGAATATGCGGGTTTCATCATATTATCTGTGGTGGGTATTACGTCACTAATTTACTTTATTAGTATTACTAAAATCCCACTGATTGAATATTCACAAGAGGCTCAAGCGGTAAATAAAAAACGTACCCAAAAGTACCTATTAGGTTTGGTTGTCTTTATTTTAGTATTTTTTGCAGTGGTGTTAACCGAAACATAACAAATAAGAATAGGTGTCGCGCAGCCGACACCTTATTCGGGTGTTGAACAAGCCCGATGCTCCTTTCTATAGTAAATAACGGTGTTGATGTTGGCGGGGCCAAGGCCTTGTTAGTTTTCGCAAGGCGAGTTTGGCTAAGACGGGGTCAACGGCGTTAAGCCCTTACCCGTTTGGCGTAGTGCTAAGTTGTTATTTTTTGTGTGTTTTCATCCTCGTGTTAAGCCCTGCCATTATCCTTATACTGTTCGCCTTTCGGCTAGCTCGTTCGACTAATGCCTGTGCAGTGCATGGGGTGTTGGCAGCAAGGGCATGGCCGGGTCGCGCTGTTGTTGTCGGTTTGGAGCGCGGCGAGGTTAACGCGTTGAGGCACTCGCAGTAGTAACTGAATGCGCCGCAATACCTGTTTGGCGTTGCCCCGTAAGAAACCATAATCTCTCACCCGCTGAAATCCCTTGGGTAATACATGCTGCAAGATAAGCTTTAAGAATTGCAAGGTAGGCAAGGTGCGGATTTTGGTGGTGTGGCTTTGGCTATCTTGATACCTAAAACTCACTTGGCCGTTATGGGTACTGATGATGGCGTTATCGGGTAATACCCCGCGATACAAGTAGCGAGATAAGTACTGTAGCGCGGGCAGTCCAAAACCTACGTTGCGACAATCTACCACCCACTTAGCAGGTATCGCCTTGGGCAGAGGCAGCGCCTTGTGGTGGTTAATCGCATCCAGCATTCTCCCTCGCCATACCTTGGCCAGTGCAAAGGCGTTAAACAAGTACTGCTTGTTGGTGTGATGCCACTGCTGCTTAGCAACGTGATAGCGCCCGCCAGCCACCAATACATGTAAATGAGGATGCAGATTACGCTGGCGGCTATGGGTATGCAGTACCGTGGTAAAGCCTAATTCGCCCTTGTTCTGGCGTTTGGCAAAGTCCTTTAACAGGCTTGATGCCACCTTGAACATGATTTGGTATAAGGCTTTAGGCTGCACGTGGGCCAAAGCTCTTAGCTCATAAG
This sequence comes from Agarivorans sp. TSD2052, assembly GCF_023238625.1. NCBI lineage: Bacteria > Pseudomonadati > Pseudomonadota > Gammaproteobacteria > Alteromonadales > Alteromonadaceae > Agarivorans > Agarivorans sediminis. The sequence continues at coordinate 2,793,350 of NZ_CP096670.1, read as the reverse complement.
GCAGGGTAAAGGTCACCATAAAGTAAGTAGTGGGTAGCAGCTTATGTTGTTGGCGAGTTAACCAGCCAGTGGTGCAATGATGTTGGCACTGCGGGCAATGCCTGTGGCCGCAAGAAAGCGTCAATTGGTCATGATGGGGGCAATGCTCACACTGCCAATGGCTCTGACCTTGTTGCTCAGTTTTACAGCGCAGCATGGCATACATTGCCCGTTTAGCATCCGCCCCTAAAAGCGGGGCAAGCTTGGCCCCATGTTGGTGAAGTAAATCAATAAAGGTGCTCATGGCTACGGCCACATTAAGGTGAGAGAGTCGGTGAGTGTATTCACCGCCCTTGCCGCATCTAATTGTTTCACTTGGGTCAACTGGGTATAGCGCGCGGTGGTGTTTAAACTGGCGTGCCCCAGCAAGTGTTGCAAGGAGCGTAAATCCAAGCCTTGCTCAAGCAGATGGGTGGCATAACAATGGCGCAGCGAGTGAGGACTAATGGGTTTATGAATACCGCAATCGCGCAATACCCGCTTCAAGGCTTTTTGTACACCGCCTTTATCCATCGGCACATCCACCTGTTTACCTTGGCGCGGAAATAACAAACGCGCATGCCGATGGCTTTGCCAGTGGGCACGTAAAACCTGAAGGGTGCGACGCGGCATGGGCACTAAGCGGTCTTTACCGCCTTTAGCATCACGCACATGGACGTGCATGGCCTGACTGTCAATATCATGAATGGTTAACTGTAAGCCCTCGCTCAAGCGCAGCCCCATGGAATACAACACCAAGAAGAAGACTTGATAGCGGGGTTGTTGAGTCATGCTAATCACTAAGCCTACTTGCGCAGGGCTTAAGATATCGGGTAAGCGTTTCACTTGAGGGGGTTTTACAATGTTTAACCACTGCCATTGTTTATCGAGGGTGTAGCGATAAAAGAACTGCAAGCCATTGCGGTCTAACTTCACGGTGCTCCAGGAATGGCTGCTAATCAGTTGAGCAAAATAGGCCTTTAAATCAGCGGTGCTTAAGGTGTCTGGGCAGCGGTCAAAGTGGGCAGAAATACGACGTACCGCACGTGAATACGCATCAATGGTAGCTGGGCGTTTCCCTTGTAAGGTTAAATTGGTAAGGTGTTGTTTATATAAAGCATTATAACGATGTTGTTGGCTAGGGTTCATGCTGCATACTCCGGTTAATCACGACCGATTGGCCGCGTAACATTGAGTATGAGATATCTGCTGCTATGCACTCTGCCGCAGAGCGGCTTCGTTCAACAAGAAATTAAACAAGGACAAAAAACAGTTGGCTTTTTGTTCACTACGTTCACCTATTTTAGCCAACCATTTTTTGCCTGTTAATTGGGCGTTAAGGCTCAAATGAATATCGAGCATAGAATTACAGAAATATTTTCCGGAAAGGCATTTGAAAGGCCTGTATTTTATAGTATTCCGGGAGGCCTGCGGTTTGAGTTGTCCGAAGGCGGAGATTGGCTAGAGCAATTTGATTTGGCTTTCAGGAAAGCCCTCGAAATATGCGAAAGTATTTTCGATGATGAAATACTGGTATGTATTCGAACTTTTGGAGGAAAATCGTTACTTTCGGTTCTACCGGTAGTTAGAGAGCTTAAAAATATAGGTTTGTATCCTCCCACTAAAAAAGAGCATTGGAAGGAGAAAAACCAAGACGATCCCGAATGGGCTACAGACGAAGACGAATATTGGCACACCATTGCATTCCATTTGCCATCAAGTGCATTGAAAAAGCTGCTGTGGTGTAGTTTGGCCTGTGACCAAGGTATAAAGCCTTGCCCTCCCGCGAGCTACTATCTATTCGATCTTAAAAAGTCCATCGAGGTCTTGCCATACGATGATAGAGGTATGGACGTGGTCGGGCCAAATCATGAATTTCTGGCAGAGCTTTATTCGAAATATTCACAATATCTTCTCGATTATGATTTGGATGCAATGAATGCTACATTTTCAAAAAAGCCTTAACAAACGCAATCTGTCGGAACGCCTTTTCGTTCCTTCGTCACTTCAAGTCATCCGCAGTTACGAGCGTTAACACCATATGAATGAGCATACTCCGTATCAAGAAAGACTTAATAGAAATCCAGATTTCATAGTGGAGTATGTAATAGATCTTTCTGAGGAACTAAAGGGAGCAAAACTTGGGCAGGGAATGCGAGTAGATTTTCTCTACGAGGGCGATAATCCTCAAACAGAGGGTGTTCACATGATCTGGCCAGAAATACTTGATTCAAAAGGCGATGTTATTCTTGATACAGTTCCAGGTAACATCCCGCAAAAAGGCAAAGCAAACATGTGGATTGTCGACGAAACTCGTCGTCCATATCATGCAAACAGGATCAAAGTCGGAACTAATGGCATTTGGTGGCGTGGAGGTCGAGTTGCTTTTGTCAAAGTCGTTAATATTGAAGGACTACAGTGTTAACAAGTTGCAGCACCCGCCCGTTCCGGGCTGTGGACTAAATTTCGCTGGCGCTCAATTTAGCCGGTGTGTAAATCGTTATGTACTTATGGAATATTATGTTTGAATGGACTAATCCAAACTGCGTGAATTTAAACGAACCATTTATCTATTTTATTCGGGTTAAAAGCGATTCAAAAGAGTTTAGGTATGTTGGAAAAGCTTCTAAGAAATCTAGACTAAATGAATATCGCCGCAATATTGAAAAAATAATGGATGGAAAACCTCGGCGTCCAGAAGTAAAGAAAGATGGAACACATCAATCAAAAGGGAACTTGAGGTATAGATTCGTTCATTTAGTTCTATCAGTGGCGTTCAAGAATAATTGGACCATTGAACAATTTCCTATTGAAAATGTTCCGAAGGACAATTTAAACGAAAGAGAAACTCAGTTAATTCGTGAACTCGAATGCAATATGAATAATGGTAAAACTTGGTCTGTAGAAGAATTTCAAGATCTAGAAAGCAGCATACTCGGCAATTAGCAGTACATAACAAGAGAATAAAGAATTGGACGTCTTAATGCTTGGCAGACGCTCATTCTTCGCGATTATAGCCAAGCTTAATACGCCTCTTATTCAGACGTGAGTAAGTAATGAGAAAGAAGCTACCGCCCGATCAATTGGAGCTCTATAAAAGAATTGATGAGATTCTTTTCTATAAGTGGGATCCGATCGGAATTTCAGATGGAGACTGGGCTAGGGACGAGTATCAATCTTACCTGCTAAGAGTTTTCACTTACGCAATAGAAAGTGATTCGCCTGATTCAATTGCCAAATATCTAGGCGTAGTCTCAACGGAAAGTATGGGCTTATCTGCAGTGCCGGAACACGACATGAATATTGCAAAAATGATCATTGAAGTAAAAGAGGGCTTGGGGCTGTAGCATGTTGCAAGCAAAACTCATAACAAGGCCAAGCACAATCGTGCAAAGCAAAATGCGCATTGCACTGGACCTCGCTACGCTCGGCCTGTGTTGATTGCTCTAAGCTTTGCTTAGCGCTGTACAGAAAGTGTGAGTGGGGATAAATGATAGTTTTACCTAAAGGGGCAGGTTGTTTACCACCGCGAGATACTGATGCTTGCTAATACCGTAAGTTTGTCTCTAAGGTTGTTTTTGCCATATCAACAGCAAGTTGTTAGCTGGCATGTTTATTTGCTCGGTTAATTGCAACTTCACACTTAAGCCCCATTGCTTTAATTGCTCAATGTCTCTTAAGCCGCCGTAACCTTGCTGGCGTAGCATCAAATCAAAATCACGGTTACTGTCGCTGCTGTATTTACCTGCTAGCTTAAAGGGACCGTAATGATAAAACGCGCCACTTGGCTTTAGGTGTTCGCCAATGGCCAAATACATCTTTTCAGCAATGGCTTCACTCATAATGTGGGTGGTATTGGCGGTATATACTGCATCACAAGGGCAAGGCCAGCTATCTCGACCAATCTGATAATTTAAGGGCCTTGGTTGTGGGCTTAGCGCGAAGAACTGTTGCCAGTAGCTAATGGCTGAGATATTGGCTTGTTGGTCTGAGCATTGCCAGCGAGTTTGTGGGCAGGCTTTGGCAAAAAAAGCCGCGTGTTGGCCAGTGCCTGAACCTATTTCAAGCACCGTGTTGTGCTGGCTGAGCCGAGCCTGTATTTGGCCTAAGATAGCGTGTTTGTTGTTATCTGCGGCGCGGTTAAAGTACTCGGCAGGGTGAGAGCTACTCATCGTCAGGGCGTTGGTGTAAGTAAGCTTTTTTAGCCAATTGTTGATTTTGAGTATTGTCTTTCATGTTTACTTTATAGTGCAAGCCCGCTTTAGCAAGCATGTGCGCCGCCACGGGAGCGGTGATCAACAAAAACATGGTTATTAGCGCTTCTTTCAGGTTTACATGGCCAAGTTCAACGCTAAAAAATATCATCGAAGCAATGAGGATACAGCCTACCCCTAAGGTGCTGGCTTTAGTGGGCGCATGTAAGCGCGTAAAGTAATCAGGAAATTTTGCCAAGCCAATAGAGCCTATCAGCATAACAATACCGCCTAACACCAATAAAACACTCACCACTATTTCTAATAATACAGACATCTGGCTTCCTTATTCGATAATATCGCCGCGCAGTAAGTACTTACAAAAAGCCGAGGTACTTACAAAGCCAAGTAGGGCAATCAATAATGCCCCTTCGTAATAACTGGCAGAGCCTTGGTAAAGGCCTAACAAGATGATCAGGGCAATACTGTTTATGTACATGGTATCAACGGCAATAATTCTGTCGGGTGTCGTGGGGCCAATAATCAAGCGCCAAGCATTTAACGCTAAAGCACAACAAATTAAGCCGCTAGCAATCAGTGTGGCGTAACTTAACATCCGAAAATCTCCTTCAAAGGCGCTTCATAGCGTTGCTTGATTAGGTCTATTAATTGCTGTTCATCTTCAAGATGCAGCACGTGTACATACAGCCATTGTCGGTCATCTGATAACTCTACACTCACCGTGCCGGGCGTGAGTGAAACGCTGCTCGTGAAAATAGTGAGAGGCAAAGGCTCTTTAATCGCTAATGGCACGGCAATAAACGCTGGTTGTAAACTGCGGTTACTTTGTAATACCCGCTTCGCCACATCGTAATTAGAGACCACAATGTCAAACACTAAACGACACGTATATACCAATACTTTGAGAGGTTTTTGGGCTACTGGCTCTTTCTCGCTGAGTGGCGCAACAATCCACGGGATAACTATGGCAAACACAGCCCCTAACACCATGTGACCACGACTAAAGTCATGCAAAATTTGCCACACTAACCATAGCAATAAGCTGTGGTAAGGGGTGGGGAACCAAATAAACTTACGCACTTTATCCATTATTTGGCTACCTCATTAAGTTGTTGCAGGCTTAAACCTGCCTTCAGTTGCTCTGCGGCTAATTGTGCATAATCGCTGACAGCCCCGCCAAAAATCACCATTAACGGCAGTAAACCTACCAATAAGCCAATGGCTAAATACTGAATAGGGTGACCTTTTAGGGCCGTGGTATTTTCACCATTAGTGCGCCAAAACAATGAAGTTCCAGCCCGTGATAAGGCGATTAAAGATATCAGCCCAGCGCCTAAAATGAGTGGCCAAATCCACATTGCTTGGCTGGCATTGGTTACAGACTGCAAAATCAAGGCTTTGCCAACAAACCCAGACAGCGGAGGCATACCAATTAAACCTATTGCCAATAAGGCAAAGATAAAGCCCAAAATGCCAGCTTGCGGCATGGCTCGGGCGGTTACAAAACGGTCTTCCGCTTTACCACGTTGTTGCTGAATTAATCCCGCCAACAAGAACATTGCGGCACACGCCACGGTACTATGTAGTAAGTAATAAATGCCTGCTGTAGTGGCCTGTACCGTATTGATAGTAATGGTCACCAATAAGGTGCCTACAGATACAATCACCAAGTTACTGCAAAGCACTCGTAAACTCTGGCTGGCCAGTACTGAAATAGCGCCAATGGCAATGGTTAATAAAGCTAGCGGCCATAACCACGGTAAAGCGATATTGGCTAACTCGCCTGCTTGGTCGCCAAACATAACGCCATGCACCCGCCAAATACTGTAAATGCCCACTTTGGTCATAATGGCAAACAACGCCGCCACTGGCGCGCTGGTACTGGCATAAGCTTTAGGTAGCCAGAAATGCAGTGGTAGCATGGCTGCTTTCAAACCAAATACTGCCAGTAACAATAATGCCCCTGACTGGGTAATTAGCAATTCGTTACTCGACAATTGCGGAATTCTATCGGCCATATCGGCAAAGTTAAGTGTACCCAAGGTGCCGTATAAGGTACCTAAAGCAAACAAGAACAGCGATGAGCCAATTAAGTTAAGAAATACATAATGGATATTGGCCTGAATGCGCTGTTTACCGCCACCGTGGATCATGAGTGAATAAGAGGCAATCAGCAATACTTCGAAAAATACAAATAGGTTAAAGGCATCGCCCGTTAAAAAGGCGCCGTTAATTCCCATGAGTTGGAACATAATTAGCGGGTGAAAAAAGGCACCATTTTTATCTTCGCCTGCGCTGGCATACATGATGACCGCTAAGCCCAAAATAGCACTTAAACTTACCATTAACACCGAGAACGCATCGGCCACTAATACAATGCCAAACGGCGCAGACCAATCACCCAGCGCATAGACTTGAATGCCTTGCTCTTTCACTTTTAGGAGCAGCACCAACGCAACAATTACCATTAAAATGTTGGCCGAAATGGACAATACCCGTTGTTTAGCTAGGGAGTTACTTAAGCTTGGGAACAGCAAAATAACCGCGACGAAAAAGGGTATTAAAACCGGAAAAATAACTAAATGGTCAAACAAACTCATTAGGATTTTTCCTCCGCCGCTAAGCGGTCAAAAGGTTCTTCACCGTCTACGTGGTCATTGCCTAAGTCGGCGCGACCGCGCATGGCTAAAATTACCGCAAAGGCGGTCATAGCGAAGCCAATCACAATAGCGGTAAGCACCAAGGCCTGGGGTAAAGGATCGGCGTAATTTTCACTGCCGTTGAGCACTGCCGGGGCACCTATGGTTAATCCACCGCTGGCAAACAAAAAGAGGTTAACCGCGTAAGACAATAAGGTAAGGCCAATCACCAAGGTAAATGTATGTCCTCGTAACATTAAAAAGATGCCACAGGCACTCATGAAGCCGACACACACGGCGTAGACTAGTTCCATTATCTTTCTCCTACGGTGAGTCGTTCTTTGGTGGTTAGCTTGCCAAGGCTGGCTAATATAAGCAGAGTTGCGCCGATGACGGTGAAGTAAACCCCGAGGTCAAAGACCAAGGCGCTAGTGAGTTCAAATTTACCTATCCATGGGAGTGATACATATTCAAACCAAGAGGTTAAGAATGGGCGGCCAAACATCCAGCTACCTAAGCCGGTTAACGCCGCGGTCACTAATCCAAGGGCTATCATATAGTGGTAACTAACACTCACCCGCTTAGCCATCCAATCAACCCCGTGTGCAAGGTATTGTTGAATTAAGGCAATTGATGTAATCAGGCCTGCAATGAAACCGCCACCTGGTAGGTTGTGCCCGCGCATAAAGATGTAAGCAGAAATAAGCAGAAACAGCGGCAACAAGCTTTGCGATACTACAGAGAGTAATACCGGGTATTTATCTTTAGCCCATAGTCGGCCATCGTGATCTTTAGTACGCATTGATAAACGCATGCGAGCAATCAGCTTGTGAATACCCAATGCTGCAATGCCAAGCACGGTAATTTCGCCAAAGGTATCAAAGCCACGGAAATCGACCAAAATAACGTTAACCACGTTAGTACCACCACCGCCGGTTTTAGCATTGGCTAAGAAGAACTCAGAAATACTATCTAAAGGATGGGTCATTAAAGCAAAACAAATACTTCCGATAATACAGCCTATTAAAGAGGCTAGAGCCAAGTCACGAACAAAGTGACTAGGGCGGCTTTTACTCGTCGGGGTATGCTGCGGGAAGAAATAGAGTGCCAGCAATAATAAAATTACCGTTACAATTTCTACCGAAAGCTGGGTGAGAGCTAAGTCGGGCGCCGAAAAGTAAGCAAAGGTAATTGATACGACTAAGCCCACTAACGATAACATTAACAAAGCAATCAGGCGGTAATGGCTCCAAATTACGGTGGCTAGCGAACCGGCAATTAATAAAATAGCCGCTACAATCACAGCACCATTAATCGGATGCCCTGGCAAGCTACCTCTGGTGGTGTCTAGATCTAACAAGGGCGGGGCGATGAGCAATAAAGCGAAGAAACACAGCCAAAACGCATAGCGTTGTAACGAGCCCGTCTCCAACTTACTATTAACTGTTTGCGCCCATCTTACACAGATTTGAATAAAGCCTTCAAATTCTGCTTTGGCGTCAATCGCTGGGAATTTACCCTCAAATTTAAATAAGGGTTTACGGTTTAAGTAAATGGCTAGGCCACCCGCAATCGCCAGTCCGCTCATTAATAATGGAATATTAAATCCATGCCAAACGGCCAGGCTATATTCCGGTAATGGATGATTGAGCACCGCGAATGATGCGCTATTTAGCAGCGGACCAATAGTATAGTTAGGGAACATACCTACCAGTAAACAAATCGCCACTAATATTTCAACGGGAACCCGCATATAGCGTGGAGGCTCGTGGGGGGTTTTGGTTAAACCCTTTGGCTCACCGTTAAAGAATACGTCATGAATAAAGCGCAGAGAGTAAGCCACGGCAAAGGCCCCAGCGATTGTCGCCAGTACCGGAATAAGCCAAGACATTGAGCCTAAAATACTTTGGTCTAAGGTTTCGGCAAAGAACATCTCTTTTGATAAAAAGCCATTGAGCAACGGCACGCCAGCCATTGCGGCCGAAGCGACCATCGCTAAGGTGGCGGTGATAGGCATGTATTTCCATAAACCGTTTAGTTTGCGCATATCTCGCGAACCTGATTCATGGTCAATAATACCGGCGGCCATAAACAAAGATGCTTTGAAAATGGCGTGGTTCATAATATGAAATACCGCAGCAATGGCGGCTAACTCGGTATTTAAACCCAGTAACAACACAATCAAACCAAGGTGGCTAATGGTTGAGTAGGCCAAAAGGCCTTTTAAATCGTGTTTAAATAATGCTGAGTAAGCACCGAGTAACAAGGTAAATAAACCAGTGAGTGATACCACCGCAAACCAGACTTCGGTGCCCGCGAGTACCGGGTAAAAACGTGCGAGTAAGAAAATGCCTGCTTTAACCATGGTGGCCGAGTGCAAATAAGCACTTACCGGGGTAGGAGCTGCCATTGCATGCGGTAGCCAAAAGTGGAACGGAAATTGGGCTGATTTAGTAAATGCACCAATCAAAAATAAACTTAAAATAGCCAAGTAATAAGGGTGTTGTTTTACTAGCTCACCGCTATTTAGCACTACGTCTAACTCGTAACTGCCTACCACTTGACCTAACAATACTATCCCCGCGAGTAACGCTAAACCGCCGGCCCCCGTGATGGTGAGCGCCATTCTGGCGCCTTTACGTGCATCACTATTGTGTGACCAAAAACTAATCAGTAAAAACGAACTGATGCTGGTTAATTCCCAGTAAAACCAAAGTTGCAGCATGTTGTTTGACATAACAATGCCCAGCATTGCTGTCATAAACATAATTAGGTAGCAGTAAAAACGCCCCATATGGTCTTTTTCTGACAGGTAATAGCGGGCATACAAAATCACCAGCAAACCAATGCCTAGGATCAGCAAACTAAATAATGCAGACAAACCATCAAGGCGAAATGATAAAGCCAAACCCAACTGCGGGATCCACTCAATGCTCTGGCTAAAGTACTGGCCAGCAAATACCGCGGGTAAGTCGAGCAAAATTAAGCAAAGGGCTAACGCCGGCAGTAAAGCGGTAGCTAGTGCGCAGGCGCTGCGGCTGAGTTTATTGGCTAGTAAGGGAACAATAATCCCCAACATGGGTAAAAATGGTACCCAAAAATAATGCATTTCAGCAAAGCTCCATTAGCTAATTAGTTGGTATCGCAGCAAAATAATAGTCATTAATTGAATGAATATCCATGCTTTGTTAACTCTAGTCTACTTAAGTTACTGATTGATTCATATGCTTGTTTTGTTGCTTGAGCTTAGCGCTTTTGAGTCATAGACTACGGAATAAGCAATAAGTAAAAACGGTGGCATAAGTTGCAATTCAAACAATGGTTTTTCACTACCCTGATTTTGTGGTTTGGTCTTCAAACCCAGTTTGCCTTAAGCGCTGAAGCTGAAAGCGAAAATTGGCCTAAGCAACAAGTGCGCATAGAGGCTTTATTGCATGCGATAGAGCAAACCGATTTGGTGTTCACTCGCAACGGGTCAGAACATGATTCTGCAGAAGCGGGGGCGCATTTGCGTATGAAGTTAAAGCGCGCGCAAAATAGTTGGTTTGCCCCAAGCAAAGAAAAGTGGACGGCTGAAATGTTCATCGACAAACTGGCCAGTAAATCATCGCTTAGCGGCAAACCTTACATGATTCGTTTTAGTGATGGCCAGCAAGTAGAGTCGGGCACTTGGTTGTATCAACAGCTTGCAGCCTATGATAATCAGCAGGTTGCTCATGAGCAAAACTGATTACCGGCTAAAATTCACACCGGTGATTCGTTACTTAGAGAAAAATGTCGACCAAAACTTAAACCTTAATGAAGTGGCTAAGTTGGCGCATTTGTCGCCCTATTATTTTCATCGCATCTTCAAAGCGGTAACCGATGAAACGCCGGCTGATTTTATTCGCCGCTTAAAACTGGAAAAAGCCGCCAATCAATTGTTTTATCATAAAGAACCCGTTACCAAGGTGGCTTTGGATTTTGGTTTTTCTAGTTCGCAAGCATTGGCCAAAGCGTTTCGAGGGTATTTTGCTATTAGCCCTTCGGCGGTAAGAAACTGCGAAAACTTAGCCACTTACAATCAATTGTTGAGAGACAGCAAGATTGGACACCTACTGCGCAATAATGGACACGCCTCAAGCGAAGATAAACTCTATGCTAGCTCAGCTAATCAACCAAGGAGAGTGTCGATGAAAACCGAACAATTTGACAATAAAACGCTAGCTTATATTAGAGTTACTGGCCCTTACGGCGAAGGCTACGATGTTGCTAGCGAGAAGTTATACCGCTGGGCTGGACCAATGGGCTTAGCGCGGGGCGAATCGCTATTCATTTATCATGATAACCCTGAGCTCACCCCGGCAGAAAAATGCCGCACTGATATATGCATTGCGGTGCCTGCCGATACCAAACCGCCAGCAGGTATTGAGATACAAACTCTCGCAAGCGGAGGATATGCCACCTTACGTAAAACGGTCACCGAATTTAGCCAGTACCCTTTGTTTTGGCAACAACTGATGAATCAAGTGGTTGAGGCAGAGCTGAGTGTTGATAATCGCCCTTGCTTTGAGCTATACCATAGCTTTGATCCGGTGACTAAACAGGCTGATGTAAGTTTTTGTAGTGCGGTAAAATTGTAAGCAAGCGAATCTTGTTGAGTTCAATCTAGGCAGCCTTATAGGCTGCTTTTTATTTGTAGAAAAACAATTCAACTGAAATGTTTTTGGTCAATTGATGTTATTTCGCAGTTCAGTATGAAAGCGGTGAAACAAATCAGGGCTAGCGGGCATTGTAAAAAATTATCTGTGAGAGCCTGCATGTTATCTTCAATTGCTCATCATCATGGCTATTTATCAACCTTGGTATCGGCTAGCCTAGCGTCTAATATATGCTCAGCTATAGGAAGGTAATGCCATGGAAAACCTAAAGAAAATTATTCAAGTGGGACTGTTTACCAGTGCTAGCTTAATGCTCAGTGCTTGCGGCGGATCAACCGGCGCTTCTAGTGATGCGAGCGTGGTACTCGATAGCAGCTATTACACCGATATGTATGACTGGAATAGCAGTGGTGGCATGGCGCAAACGCAGTTAGGCCGTGGACTAAACTTAGGCAATTTTTTAGAAGCGCCCAATGAAGGTGAGTGGACAGACGGTCGCTTGTTGGTTGAGCAAGATTTACAGATTATCGTTGATGCCGGTTTTAAAACCGTGCGTATCCCTGTGCGTTGGTCTAATCATGCTAGTGAAACCGCACCGTATCAAATTGATGCAGCGTTTATGGCGCGGGTAGAACAAGTGGTTGATTGGGCAAAAGCGGCGGGGCTAAAAGTGGTACTTAACGTTCATCACTATGAAGAAATGATGAATGATACTGAGAGTAAACAAGAAGCGCATATCCAACGTTTAGTCGGTATTTGGCAGCAAATCAGTAGTCAGTTTACCCTTGATGCTTATGATGCAGACAGCTTAGTGTTTGAGCTACTTAACGAACCTAACGGCACGATTGGTTATGATGACTGGAATGACATCATAGGCAGACTGACTCAGCTGATATGGACGGATATGGCCGATCAGCAAAACAATGGTACAGAGCAACGCACTATCATGATTGGTACCGCTAATTGGGGCCATCCCGATGGCTTAACGAAGCTAAACCTGCCTACGAGTGTGAACGCCAATAACACCATTATTACGGTCCACTACTACGAACCTTTCCATTTTACTCACCAAGGCGCGAGTTGGGTACAAGGTGCAAATGATTGGATTGGTACACCTTGGTTAGGTACCGAAGCGGACCAGCAACCATTGATCGCCTTGTTTGACCGCGTTACCGCATGGAATGAACAAGCAGGTCGAGGCTTTGAGATATTCATGGGTGAATATGGGGTGTTTTCACAATTCTCCGAAGGTGACCACCAACGCGCTTGGACAGCCTTTATTGCTCGTGAAGCTGAGAAGCGTGATATTAGTTGGGCTTACTGGGAATATGCATCTGGCTTTGGCGCTTATGACCCTGCGGTTGGCGAATGGCGCCCCGCTTTAATCGAAGCGTTGATCCCTGCACAACCCTAAAAACCACTCATTTGCCTAAGCACAAGCTTAGGCAAATGATGATGTTTCTGCACATTTCAGTTTTTTCATCTTTTGCCATGATCAAATTGCCAACCAAGCACTATAGTTTGTTTATAAGTCTGCAATATAGCTAAAAAATTCAAGTTATTAGCGCTACTGCTTAACTGGTTTATACTCAATGAACATTAGTGAAATAAGTCATGAAAATGAAGCGATGGGTAAAGCGAAGCCTAATTAGCACAAGCGTGTTGTTGGCAATCTTATTACTGCCAATTGCCATTTTAGTGGTTGGCATCAAACTAGAAATTGGTGATAGCCGCCAGTTGCTGACTAACTTGCTCAGTGAGCAGTTACAACGTGATGTTCGCATCACTGGTGATATCAGTATTGAGCTGTCATTTATCCCTGCGATTACCGTTGAGCAGATTGACATCGCTAATCCTAGCGGATTTAACCAACCTTACTTTGCGCAGGTTCGTAAAGCCAGTGCGCAACTCAGAGTGCTCCCCTTAATCAACCGTCATTTACAGATAGAGCAAGTATTACTCGATGGCTTTCATTTAGCGCTAATCAGAAACGACAGTGGTGAAAACAACTGGCAGTTTACCCAGCCAAATAAGGCCAAAGCAGCGCCATCTGTAAACCAGAGTTCTCACGAGGAAGAGGGCGGCAGTTTTTCCTGGCAAGGCATAAATTATAGCTTTGATATTAATCAGCAAATATTAATTAGTGATGCACAAATTAGCTATCAAAACCAAGCGGCCGAAGCCTTAGTCACTTGGCGCCTAGATGAGCTTAAACTTACCTCGCCAGACAGTGATACCTTGGCCATGACAGCCTTTGGTAGCATGCTCGATGAGACCTATGCTCTTCAGTCTCGATGGCAATTAGAGCCGCTGTTGCAAGGGCGGGCCGGTGATGTTGAGCTTAACATGCAAGTGGCCGACGCTCAGCTAAATTTAAGTGGGGAGATTGCCCCGCAAAGCGATCAAAATAGCCACCTAGAGCTCAGCCTCGATTGGCAAAATCCTGACTCTATCGCGCGTTTGTTAGGCGATGAATTTGCCCAATTGGCACCGATTACACTTGTTTCACGTTTTGATGGAAAGCCCGGTGAATATAGCCTCACGCCAATGAATGCCAGTTTGGGCTCTAGTCATTTGAATGGTGAACTGACTTTGAAAGGTGATTCACCACTAGAAATTAACGGCAATTTGAACATTGACCAAATTGACTTAAGCCCTTGGTTAGCGCTGGCTCAGGATGATATGTTAAGCACCAAAGCTGAGCTTAAAAGCAAACCTGTTCAGGCCCCGCTGGCGAGTACAGCAGCCTCAGAGTCTGAATCCTTGCCCTTGTTGCAGATTATTCGTTATTGGCTAAATCAAGCCGATGTTGACCTATCGTTAAAAGTTGCCAGTATTGAAGGCTTACCGCTGGAAGTATCCGCGATTAGCATAGGTTTAAAAGTTGAAGGTGAAAGCCTCAAAGCCCCCCTGCGAGCAGTGATAGACGATGTTCGTTTTAACGGCAACCTTAAAGCCAGTATCCATGATGAGCGTTTAGAGACGTCGATGCGCTTAGTGGCAAAAAAATCCCCTTTAGATAAATTAGCTAGCCGTATACCGATGCTGGCAGGCAGTAGCGGCAATATTGGCCGTTCAGTACTCAAAATTAACGCCAATGGCACCACCATTGCTGAGCTGTTGGCAAATAGTCATTTCGACTACAACATTGAAAACAGCCAGATGTTATTGCCTGCAGGTACTGCACTTAATATTCAGCACGCTAGTTTAACCGCCAGTGTAGAGAGTGAGGTGTTGGTTAAGCTCGATGGTATCTTGCTGGATATTCCGGTAAACGCGGTGCTACATGCGAGCCCATTGCGGGCGATGTTAGATAATGAACCGTGGCGGCTTGATATGCAGCTACACTCTCCGGCCATTGAGCTGCAGGTAAAGGGTGAGTTACCCAGTGGTCAATGGCAGCAAGGAGCAAGTTTAAGCCTTAACGCTGAAGGCGAACGTATTGGCTTATTAAGTCCGTGGCTAGGGGTTGACACAAATGCCCAAGGCGCGCTCAAGCTAGCGCTAGAACTGCAGGCTTCTCGCGGTCAGTCTTCGTTAAATATAAGTCACTTACAATTAGCTGATAGCCAAGGTGAATTACAAGCCTCTTGGAGCGAAGCTAAAACCGAGCAAGGTTTGGTGACCATCAAATCAAACTGGCAGCGTATCGATGTCGCACAGCTAATGGCATTAATGCCCAGTGGCGATGTAGCCCAAAATGCAAGCCAGCTTGACGCTCAAGCCGCCACAGTGGCCAAAAATAGCATAGACATTCGCCTGCCAATTTTGCCTAAAGGTTGGTCGATTCACGACGCTGACTTAGCGCTAAATATAAAGCAACTGCTGATTGGAGAGCATCAACTTAAACAGCTCACACTAACTGCTGTCGCGCGAGATGGGTGGCTACAGAAAGCACCTTTTAGTGCCGAATTAGCCGATAGCAAATTTGTCGGGAACGCTTTACTTGATTTACGTGCTTCGCCACTAAAATTGGATTTTACAATCGCGAGTCAACAGCCTAATGTTGGGCAAATACTCAAACAATTTAACATTGCTGAGCAAGCGAAAATCGAGCTTGATAGCGCTGAGCTTGCGCTCTCTCTAAGCGGTAACAATGTTGCACAACTGCTTGCCAGTACTCAGTTTAGTGCCAAGCTAAAGGGGGGCTACTGGCTATTAGTCGACCCAAATACTCAAGCCAGCGCTCGGGTTGAATTAAGCGAGGGCAGTTTAACGGCAAATCCTGAACAACCGATTACTCTCGCGCTGTCTGGGCAACTAAAGCAATTGCCCTTAACGCTGTCTTTAAGCACCTTAAGTTTGCGCGAATTTACCCAAAAGCCCAGTGCGCTTCCGATCCATTTATCCCTTGAATTAGCCGAAGTAGCTTTATCAGCTCAGGCCAATTTACCGCGGCCTATCTCGGCGCAGAACCTCACGTTAGCGGTGCAATTGAGCAGCCCAAAACTCAGCCAGTTAGACCGTTTACATGGCATTGAACTACCCCCTTTTGGCCCCATAAAACTAGCGGGTGAGTTGGTGCTTAGTCCGCAAGGATATGCCATAAATGACATGTTACTTGCCATCGCGAGCAGTGAATTAACCGGCGGGGCAAGTTTAGTCACTAGTGGTAATAAACCACTGTTAGAGCTGGCGGTAAGCGCTAACAATATCCAGTTAGACGATTTTAAAACCGGTGGTTGGCAAGGCTGGGCCCATAATTCAGACCAACAGCCAGCCGCAAATCAGCAAGACCATAGCAGCCAGCAAACGGCGGTTAATCAACAGCCTGCGCCAGCGACTCAAGCGTTGTTGAGCCAAGAATTATTTAAGCGGCTAAACGCTAAGTTTCGTTTAGATGTAGAAAAAGTGCAATCAGGCGAAGATTGGCTGGGCCAAGGAAAACTGTATTGGAGCTTGCAAGATCAGCGTTTTCGCTTAGACCCTTTGTGGATCGCTTTACCCGGTGGAGAGCTCAATGTCAGTGCCGAACTAAGCCCCTCCAACGCCGGCTTTTATAGTGAGCTTAAGGCCTCCATTGAGAACTTTGATTATGGCCTCCTCGCAAGGCGGATTAAACCGGAAACGAAGATGGGCGGTACGCTAAGCGTAAACCTTGAGGTAAATAGTGAGTTTGTTAACCCCAAGCAATGGTTTGCCGATCTTAATGGTCAAGTTGGTTTTGCTATATGGCCGCAGCATTTTGAAGCTGGCATTCTCGATTTATGGGCGGTGAGTTTGGCCAGCGCGGTGGTGCCAGAGCTTGATGACGCTGAAAAATCAGTACTCAATTGTGTGGTGGCGGTGTTTGATGGTGACCATGGTGAGCTAACTAAAAATGTCTTGCTGGCCGATACTTCAAGAATGCGAGTGTTGGGTGAAGCGTCGATCGATTTTAAGCAGCAACAAGTCAACATGGTATTAAGGCCACAAGCCAAGCGAGCGCAAATATTTGGTTTAGCTACACCCATTCAAGTGAGTGGCAGCTTTGAAGATTTCAACGTGGGGGTAGCCAATGGAGGCTTACTCGGTACCACACTTCGTTTTGTTACTAGTCCGGTGGTTTCACCATTGCGCTGGATAGTCGAAGCCCCCTTAGATGCCAACGGCAGTGAACTATGCCTACAAGCCTGGCAGCAAGCGAAACAGACACCAAGTGAGCAATAAACTCAAGTTTGAGCGCTGACCTTTTTTGTTAATGTGGACTTTCGCAAAGGCTAAGAGGCGAAAGTTGCGAACTTAATGTTTACAGCTAGGATTAATAATAAGGCTTAACGATTAAGGATGCCTATGCGATGGTCTTTGCTGCTTAAACGAATTTTATTCGCCTCTCTCCTGGCTATTTCTTTCTCTTTCTCTGCTTCAGCTGAGTTATCTATTTGCAACCGTTTGGTTGTCACGGGAAATGCCGAGTACCCTCCCATCCTGTGGCGAGATCAACATAATCCGGGCAAGTTAACCGGGCTAGCTATTGAGCTTCTCGAGCTGGCACTAATGGACACCGGTATTGAGGTCGATGCGCGAGACAGAGGGGTGTGGGCGAGGGCATTACAAGAAGCTGAACATGGCGAAGTTGACATGTTAGCGGGTGCATTTCTCACCGATCAACGCCAAACCTATATGGATTATATTGTTCCTCAATTTACTGATGTGCCCAGTGTTGTGTGGACCACTGCAGGACATGAGTTTGATTACCAAAAGTGGGAAGACTTACTCGAACGGCGCGGCGGTACCTTAGTGAACAATAGTTTTGGTCAAGCCTTTGATGCCTATGCTAAAGATAACTTAAAAATCCTTACCAGTGCTACCGCAGAGCGGTCCTTTGCTATGTTGTTAGCCGACCGCTTTGATTACGTGCTTTACGAGTTATACCAAGGCTTAACCATTTTAGAATCTGCTGGGCTAAAGGGTAAAGTGACTCCGTTACCTAAGCCTATATCGGTTGAAGGGCTTTATTTTACGTTTTCTAAACAATCGGGCTGTAATAGTGAATCTTTAAGGCGCCATTTAAGTGAGCGCGTCTCCCAGTTAACCGAGTTTAAAACTTTTGAGCGTCTGTTTGAGAAGCATATGCAAGCGTGGTCAAAGCAACAAATAAACCATGGTGTGCTTACCGATGATTAGCGGCTTGTTGGTTAAGCTGTTTTGTATACTCGCTTCACCAGTAAACGGCTCAATGGGGTGTGCTCGCTGACGGTTTTCCTTCACCTCAAGGCCTATTGTCCGCTAAATAGAGAATGTTATGAGCAAACAGCATGTTGGCGAATTGGTGCTTAGCCAAGCACAAATTGCCGAAGGGGTTAAGCATGTCGCAGCCCAGCTTAATCAAAAATTTCAAGGCGAGCGCGTTGTGCTCATTACCGTGGTACCGGGTGGTATTCTTTTTACCGCTGACTTAGTCAGGCTGCTCAATTTCGACATTTGTATGGACTACATCTCTTGTCCACATACCCCTGGAGAGCGGAATAACAAGGCTAAGATTGTGTATCAACAAAACATAAGCATTAGCCATCAGCACTTGGTTATTATTGATGATGCCATTGAATCAGGCGGTACCATGCAACGGCTAGTCACGCATTTATCCCATCAAGCTTCGCTAAAGTCACTGTCTATCGCAACCCTCTTGGTTAAACCCAGTCGAGTAGACATACCAGTAGACCAACACTTTGCTTTTGAAATGGACAGTGATGATTTACTGGTTGGCTATGGCTTACCTTGGGAGCAGCGCTACCGAAACCTTGCCTACATTTCAAAGCTGAGTCGCTAATTGAACGTCAACGTCTTACAGTCAGTGTTTTACATTTTACTGCATAGCTATACTAGAGGGATTCTGGCTTAGTGGCGCGCATTGCTCGGGTTTTTTCTTCAAGGGTTTGGGCTTCGCTTTGGTTTTAGCTTGATGGTTAGCCGCTTTACTCAGCTGAGTTTTCCACCAACCTAATTCGTCGCAACCGTGCCCGCTGGTGATTGGCTTTTGGTTTTTACAGTATTGGTCTCCGTCGGGACATAATAAGCGTACATGCATATGCGCGCTGTGGCCCCACCAAGGACGAATTTTTTGTAGCCAGTCATCGGCTTCAGTTCGCTGGTTGCAAAGCTGCTGTTTAATGGCAGGGTTAACAAATATGCGCGCGACGCGTTCATCTTCTGCGGCCACTTTGAGCATGGTTTTGTGCTCGGTGCGCCAGGTCTTTGGATTTATTGCTTGTTGTTGTGGGTTCACTACGCTAACTGCTGTGGGCTTAGCTAATTGTGAAGCAGAAAGTGGCGCATCAACAAGCTTTAACCAGATATCAACATCTAAGCCAATTTGGTGGCTGCTGTGGCCAACGTTAAATTGTCCTCCTCTTGGCATAGACATGTCGCCCACTAGAATATTGTTGATCCCTTCTGCTTGAAGTTTTTTGGCTAATTCACTGATAAATGTAAGCAAATTGGGATGGCCATAATAGCGTTGTCGCTGGCTACGAATTACTTGGTAACCGTCACCGTTCAGTGGCAAAGCATCGGCGCCGGCTAAGCAACCATTTGCATAACTGCCAATAGCCGCTGCCGGCCCTTGGTATGGGCTAGTGGCTTGCTCCCAAGGGTTATCTTGCGCGAGTATTAAGGGGCTAAATAGGCTTAGTAGCAGTAAGCCATGCTTGAGATGAAACAACGACATAGACAACACTGATCCCCTTGGTTATTCATTAACGCTTACAAATATTGAACATTAGCTAAAGTCTAGCCGCTTTAATCATCAATTGAAGCCGATTGTGGCAAAGATTTTTGCTTTTGTTTAGCACACTGTTACTCTCGGTTTAAACGACAGGGTCTGGTCAAAGAGGGGGATTCATGAATCAAACTGCGGGTTTCCCCGTGTTTTTATTTGAAACCGAAAGGCTAAGGGTAGAAGAAGTGGGCACTTGCTTAGCCGAAGACTATCTGAAGCCATTGCTACAGCGCGCTGTTGACCTGTTGAGCCCCGCAGTGGTCGCAGCCCTGCCTCAATATTTCCAAGGTATAACTACACTAAAGCATGCTGAACAGTGGTTTAAGCAAGTTTGCCTAGCAAGTCGCCTATTGGTGGTGACTAGCACTAAGCATCAACACATTATCGGCTTTATCTTCATTTATGAGGACGGCTCGGGTTCTGCGCATATTGGCTATTTGTTGGGAGAAGAATACTGGCGACAAGGTTTGGCTTTTGAGTTACTGAGGGGCTTAGTCGCTTGGGCCAGCCAGCACTGTAATTTTACACGCTTGTTGGCAGGCGTAGAGGTCGATAATATGGCCTCTAAAAAGCTACTGACCAAGCTGGGTTTTCAACGGCAACCCCCTGTTGTTGGCGCGTCTAACGAGTTTTATCAATATAGCTTAAGTTAAACACATAGAGTAAGGATCTGCTGTGCGAAAAATCTTAATATTTGGTAACTCCGGATCGGGGAAGTCAACCTTAGCTAAAGCGCTGTGTGATGCTGAACAATTGGCGCATCTAGATCTTGATACGCTTGCTTGGCAGGCAACTCAAGCTCCAACTAGGCAACCCTTGCAGCACAGTTGGCAACAGATCCGGCGTTTCATTGATACACACCAAGCTTGGGTTATTGAAGGCTGCTATAGCGATTTATTGGAGCTGGTGGCTGAGTATTCCAATGAAATTATATTTATGAATTTACCCATTGAAGACTGCATTGCAAACGCTAAAGCGAGGCCTTGGGAGCCGCATAAATATGAATCTAAAGAGGCGCAAGACAATAATCTGGATATGCTGATTAGCTGGATAGCGCAATATTCAGAAAGAACCGACACCTTCTCTAAATCGTCTCATCAGGCTTTTTATGATCATTACCGAGGCAAAAAAACCGTCATTATAGCAAATCAAACACAGTGCTAATTGCTGCTAGCAATTTTGCTAGCAGCATGTTCTGTATAGTACAGATAGTAACGCGCCAGACTGCGTTATTTGTTGCTAAGTGCTGCTTGGCTAAAGGTAATTCCATCCCAGCCTGATAACATAAACTGACGAATGTTTTGGTGATCTTCAGCGTCGGGAGTGGCAACTACATCGCGGTAATACTGACCAAATAAGTGTAAAGTTTGTTGCTGGTTTAAACCCTGTATTTGAGCAAAAGAAAACACTTTGCAAGAGCCTGAGTTTTCACCGGCGGCATTGCTTTGTTGGCCGTTCGTAAAGGCGCTTGGCGTAAACTCGAAGTTTGCGTCGATAATTGCCATGCTATCTTCAAAACGCAGCTGTTGAGTGTTTTGGTTTAATTGGTCGATAAAGCGGGCAATATTGGCCTGTGTCATGATGTTACTTCCTGTAAGGTCTGATAAATAGTTGCTTACCTTAGTGATATGGGTCGATAGGGTCAAGTGAACAGCGAAATTGTACGACTTAGCAAACAGAGCAGTGAATGATTTGGTCAGGTTAATTATTCAATAGCTTGATGCTTGAAGCGAGGAGTTGAGCAAGCTAATCTTTTGTATAAATCCTTGTTGAGTAAAGTCTCCCAATGTGGAAGCCAAATAGAAAGCCCCCGCTCTAGAGCGGGGGCTTTGTTTACAAACAGAAGTGATAACTAGAGCTTATTTCTCAGCGTAACTATCATGAGATGCTTCAAGTTTGTAGAAGGTTGCTTGAGAGTAGTCATCTAAGTCACCAGAGATGTTTTGGTTGTAAACACCCGCTTTGAAGTACATGTACTTACCACCCACATCGTAGCCACTGTCGCTCATGTCAACAACCTGAACTGCGTCTTCTTTGCCTTCTCGAGAAACGGTAACAGTCATGGTGTTGCCAACTACTTCGATACGGTAGCTAAATACTTCGCCTAGCGCGATACCATCTTCACCAACCTCAGCCGTTAAATCACCGACTAGCGGATAGAAATCCTCTTTGGTGGCGTCTTGGCTTTCATGTGCAAAGTAAACTGCACCTGTTGCTTGGTTTGGTAGCTTACGGTAGTACAAACGAATTGGCTCATCGTTTTGGTCGTGGATTTGACCAATAATAAAGCGACCTACTTCGTTAGCCGCACCAGTAGTGGTGGCGTGGTCAATTTTAAGGGTAGCTTCTAGAACGCCATCAATACCGCCGGCAGCGTTTAAGTCTGCTTCTGGAGCGCTTGAGAATACCCAGTTGTTTTTGTTCACACCTTTAGTTTTGTGAGACATGTTACCGCGACGTAGCATTTCACGAAGTTCTGTACGCGCATACTTGGTGTTTTTAGAGGTACGAACCCCTTTCACATAAGACTTAAATACTAGACCACCATCGTCTGCTGTATAGAAAATCTCAGGGTGCTGATAACCGTTTGCAAGGTTCCATTCAGACACGTCATCTGGACGTTCATTTTTGTCGTGGTCGAAAGGTTGCGATAAGTACCAGTAAGACAAGTCAAAGTTTTCGCTTGGCGCGTTACCTGCTAGCGGCGTTTCTGGTAAAGCCGGAGTTGGAGGAAGCTCAGAACGCAAACATGTTACGGTGGTTTCACAAGGGTATACCGCTGGCGCACCGAAATCACCTGAACGAAGGTCTTTACGCGCTTCTTTACGTGCTTTCTCTGCTGCTTTCATTTCTGCAATCATTGAAGCTTCAGCTGCAACTACTGCACTAGTAATGATATGACTTGATGGACAAGCGTTAATGCTACAGTTAACGGCTGCGAGTTCGGTTACACTATTCCAACCATTTTTGGTGTTGCCGTGTCCTACGTAGCGAACGTAGCGAGCATTTACCGCAGGCTCAAACTGAAAACGCTCTAAACCAAGGGCTCTACCAGAGCTCTCTTGGCCTTCTAAAACAGTGGTCCAATTTTCACCATCAACACTCATTTGGATATCAAATTTAGACTGACGCTGATTGCCTTTACTAAAGGCGGCTTGAACGGCATCAAACTCTTGAGCTGAACCGTAGTCTAGCATTGCCCATTCGCCATCACCGGCTGCAGACCAACGCGTTGTAATGTCTTGATCGATTAAACGGTCAGGGCCGTTACCATCGTGGCTGCTTGCTGTAATGGCTACTGGAGTTAATAGCGCTTCACCCGTTTCTTTATTATTGGCAAACTTTTCAACAGAATCAGGAGCAGAAGTTGACGTACAGCCTACTGCTAAGAAAACTGAAGTTGCTAACAAGCTTTTAAGATAGATATGTTTCATTTACCCATTCACCTATTGTTGTATAAATTAACCCTATATTTTGTAATATAAAATCAATTTAATGCTGTGTATTGATATGGAAATAACAGCTGTCTCCGTTTCCACATCATCTGAAACGCTATATGATAGTGTTTTCAAATCTAATGAATTCTAAATATACATAATTTAATAATACAAATGTAACTGAGTGTTAATAAATGCGATCAATGTCTAATACCATTGCTCTAACAGTGATCCATGTTCAAAGAACTGACGCTCGATTTAATGCAGATAAAGCGTTTGGCCACTGTCTTTGTGTTACGTAACGCAAGCCAAGGTTATGTAAAGCCATAGCTTGATTTGGTTTTATACTTAAGATCTCTTGTAACAGTACTTGGGCTTTGCTTAGCAGATTAGTTTCACGGCATATACTGCCCAAATAAATGCCAGGTTTGTTGCTGGTCTAATCCTTGTATTTGAGCAAAGGCAAACAGTTTACAAGAACCCGAGTTTTCTCCAGTTGTATTGCTTTGTTGTCCATTGATTAAGGCGCTTGGCGTAAACTCGAAGTTTGCGTCGATAATTGCCATGCTATCTTCAAAACGCCGCTGTTGAGCATCTTGGCTTAATTGGTTGATAAAGTAATTTTGGCCTGTGTCATTGTATGACGTCCTGTAAGGTCTGATAAATATTTGCTTACCATGGCGATATGCCCTTTCAGGGTAAAGTGAACACCTGAATCGACAGACTTAGAGAGCGGGGTAGGCGCAGCCTAAATGGAAAAAGGCCCTAATCAGCAAAAATAAACCCACCATAAAGAAGTGGGTTTTTTTTCAATCACTCAGCTGTTGTCAACTTAGTGAGTGCTTACATGGCTTGCTTATGCATGAGCGGCGGCTATTTCAGTTTCAAAATACTCTAGTAGCGGAACGGCCGAGAAATCTTCTTCAACTGAGAAAGAAAACGTTTTAAATGTAGTTTCAATCTGCAGTGATTTCAAATAAGGGTAGTGAGGGTGAGGCTGCAAGCTAATAGCGCTTATTTTCGGCCAAGCAATAAACAAATGCTCTACATGATAATCGGTATCTTTTTCACGGATAATATCGGTCCCCCAATTTGAGATTATCAAATCGTAAGCATCGGTCATGAATAGCACATCTTGCATTTTGTATTTTAAGATCCGCGCTAAAAACTGATGAAAACCCTTAATTGGCGCATCATCTAAAGTGCGAGAGGCTTGAAAACCCAATATTGATACAGGCTCCTTAATCGCTTCGCGTTGCAAAAAGTATTCATAGATCTGTTTTTTTGATTGCTTCGGCGGTAACTGTTCTGGCAAAGAAAATGGCTTACCCGTACTTTTCATCGCTTCACGAATGATGTGTACCGCCTTGGCTGCAATGTCTATAGATACGAGGCTGTAGTTAATGGTGATTTGGCTTTGGCCATAAAAAAGCTGAATGTGGCATAACAGCAAATCACCACTATGGGCGATGTAGTCGATGTCACTGTAATCTACTTTTTGTATGCGCAGCTCACCTTTGTCCATGCTTAGTAAGGTGAGTGTTGATTGCTCCAAAATAACCAGTTGGTCATAAAGCAGCATACCGGGTTTTAAATCGCGTCGAGTACCGTGAATTGGCACCTTAAAACAATAGCTAGCGGCAAGTATCTGATCTTGATAGCTTTCAAATTGTGGAGGGATGTCTAAAGGTTCTTTCACCTCCATCATCCACGGACCATATTTGATATATTCGTGACTTAGTTTGTCCATTGCTATTCCCCCAAGCCGTTTACGGCAAGTTAAATGAATCTAGCAAGCTCATTTAAGTTTAGTTCAAGTAGCGCAATATTCATCTGTCTGTTCAATATATAACCATTAATTTTGTTCTAAGATAGGCGATTATGATGGTAACGCTAGGCAGCAGATAATGGCTTTATAGCGTTATAATGGTTTGCTTGAGAGTTTTTTTATTCAAAGCCAATACCAAAAATAGTTTGGATTAGCCAGCCTGGTTTACTTTAAGCGAGCTCGAATTTCAGATAGTGCTGGGTCGCCAGGAGTCATTAATTCTAGTTTATCAAGTTGTCGTTTGGCTGCGGTTATATCGCCACTCGCTTCTAAGGCAAGCAAGTAAACATAGGCAAAACGGCGATTATCATTTTCAAGCTCTGAAGCCATATTTAGTGCAGATAATGCATTTGGCCATTGCCTTTGTACAACGTAAATTAGGCCAAGGTTATGTAAAGCCATAGCATGCTTGGGCTCTATGGTTAAGATCTCTTGTAACAACACTTGGGCTTTTGTTAGTTGACTAGTTTCACGGTAAATACTGGCCAAATTTAGCTTAGCCGGCAAAAAGCTGGGCTGGATTTTTAGGGCGTTGATGTATTGGATGGTGGCCTGTTCAGTGTCACCGACTTTATAAGCTAAGTCGGCTAGGGCGAGTTGCGCCGATAACAAATCTTGTTGTTGTTGGTAGGTGACTACCGCTTCCATTAAGGCATCTTGCATGGGTTGCTGTGCTTTTTCTGGTAATGATTGCCTAAATGCTGGTGCTAATAAGCGAATCGCTTGTAAGCGAACATTTTTATCTTCGTCATAAAGTAAACCAAAACCGATTTGAAGCTGGAGGTTATAGGGGGCTGACTCTAGCGCATGTAATACACCTAGTTTCACTAAACTTTGGGGGCTATTGGCCGCAGAGTTTAATACCGCCATGTTATTCGGTTGGCTAACATCGAGGTGGCTAAGTAATACCGCGCGGCGCATGGCGGGTAAACTTTCATCAAGCACCAAGGTAGCAATATTTTCTTGCCCCCGCTGAGGGGCTAATTGGCTGAGTAAAAGAGCCGGGCCTATATCGCTATAGTCAGCGAATACTTTGGCTTTTTTGTGTTCCAATTGTTGCTGAGACCACTGAGTATCTTTATCTTGGTGGCAATTAAGGCAAACATCTGGCGAAGCTAAGGCCTCGCTTACCCATGGGTTAGGAACGCGATAAGCATGATCTCGTCTATCATCCACCCCCATATAACGTTGTGAAGGCATATGGCAATCTATACATACCGCACCTTCAGAGCCTGCTTGATGTAAAGTGTGTTCTTGAGTATCAAAATTGCTGGGTGAATGGCATTGAGTACAAAGACTATTGTCTTGGCTTATCACTTTACCACTGTGTGGTTCATGGCAATTTGTGCAAACCACCCCTGCTGCCGCCATTTTACTTTGGCTAAATGAGCCATATACATACACCTCATCCAAAATTTGACCGTCATTATGATACAAATCAGGCACAGCGAGTCTTGGTATGTAATGCTCGGTAAAATTATGGGGGCCTGCACCATCGGTGAGGGCTACCCGCCGACTATGGCATGCAGCGCATTGGTCTGGTTGACCATGATCTAAGGAAATGGGAGAGCGTTCATAACGCTCGGCGCTGGTTTTCCCTTCTTTGAATAACCAGTGGCTGCGCTTATGTAAAGGCTGGTTAAAGCCTGAGTTGGCGATGAGGCTGGTGGAGTCACCCGTGTCTTCGGCCTTCTTGAGTGTGACATGCCTTGATGCTGGGCCATGGCAAGCTTCACAACTAACATTGATTTCACTCCATGTTGTGTTGTAATCATCAGTGGCGGCATTGTAACCGCGTTTTAACTCTGTAGAGTGGCATTCAGCACAGCGTGCATTCCAATTGTTAAACTGGCTTTTCCAGTAAAACGGTGTATCTGGTGTATGGGCCTGCTGATATAGGTTATACCAACGTTGACCCCCTTGTTCTTTGGTTCTGGAGTCCCAAGCAACGGTATAAGCTTGTAGCCTACCAGTGCCAATGTCGACTAAAATTTGTTGAAGTGGTGTGTAGCCGAACACATAAGGCACAGGATAACGAATGCCAGCTTTTCCAGTGGGGCCTGTTTCGATGTAAAAGCCATTTTCGTCGTAATTGAAAACTGTCCAACCATCTTCCGATTCAAAACGGCTATTACTAAAGTTGCCGAGTACGTTTGCTTCGGTGGCGGGCTGCATTGCTTTGGCATGATGGGATGGCTGCCAATTTTCTACTTCTGTTTCATGGCATTCAGCGCAGCTTTCATTGCCGATGTATTCTTGGGCTAAAACAACTGAACTGATAAAGAGTAAGGAAAGCGTAACGAGTTGTTTTAAAAGATACATAAAGAGCTCAATAGGAAACATCACTGATGACGACTAGAAGTGTTTAAGTGTAACGATGTAAACCATTATTAACAAAGGGCGCAGTGCGCCCTTTGTTAATGTTAGTACGACTTAATGCGACCCTGGCTGTTGCAGTTTCTCCATTACTTGAGACAAGTTGAAGCTAGCTGCTTTTTGACGTGGAGGGAATTCTTCGAAGCTTGCTAAATACTTGGCTACATAAGTTTGCGCAGGAACAAGTAAGAACACTCTATCTATTACCCAATCCCAGTAGGTATTTGAGGTGCGATCAGCGGTTTCGTATGGGTCCATTCTTAAGTTAAAGATCTTGGGTACGCGTAACTCAACAAACGGTTCTGCCCAAATTTGCAAGGTACCTTGAGCACGCTGCTCCATGAATACCATTTTCCAGTTGTTATAGCGTAATCCAGTAAGGTCACCGTCATCTGAAAAATAGAATATTTCCTGACGCGGGCCAGCCTCTTCTGCACCCGTAAGGTAAGGCAGGAAGTTATAGCCATCTAAGTGATTCTTGAATTCTTTGCCGTTGGCTTTG
Source organism: Agarivorans sp. TSD2052 (assembly GCF_023238625.1). Classification (NCBI taxonomy): domain Bacteria; kingdom Pseudomonadati; phylum Pseudomonadota; class Gammaproteobacteria; order Alteromonadales; family Alteromonadaceae; genus Agarivorans; species Agarivorans sediminis. The sequence goes on along the minus strand of NZ_CP096670.1, from coordinate 2,765,499 downwards.
TGGCCTTTAAGCAATTTTTCTTTCACTTTGTCATCACCAGCAATAGCGGCAAATGTTGGCAGCCAATCCATATGGTGCATGATTTCGTTAGAAACTTCGCCTGCCTTAATCTTACCTGGCCAGCGTACCATTGCCGGAACTCGGTATGCGCCTTCCCAGTTGGTATTTTTCTCACCACGGAACGGTGTTAAGCCTGCATCAGGCCAACTGTTCATATGAGGGCCATTATCTGTAGAGTAAAAGACGATGGTATTATCTTTAATTCCTAAGTCATCTACTTTTTTCAGTAGTAAGCCTACATGCCTATCATGTTCAAGCATGCCGTCGGCGTAGTTACTTATACCTGAACTACCTTGTAAATCAGGCTTGATATGGGTACGAAAATGCATCCGGGTGCCGTTCCACCAAACAAAAAAAGGTTTGTCGGCTTTAACGGTTTTTTCCATAAAGGCCATGGCTGCTTCAACGGTTTCATCGTCGATGGTTTCCATGCGCTTCTTGGTTAAGGGCCCGGTATCTTCAATTTTCCCATCGGCGGAAGACTTAATGACGCCACGAGGACCAAATTTTTTGCGGAACTCAGGATCTTTTGGGTAATCTATATTTTCAGGTTCTTCTTCGGCGTTTAGGTGGTATAAATTCCCAAGAAACTCATCAAAACCATGGGCTGAGGGTAAAAATTCATCCTTATCGCCTAAATGGTTTTTGCCAAATTGGCCTGTTGCATACCCCATGGGTTTCAAGGCTTCAGCAATAGTGATATCTTCGGCTCGTAAGCCTAGATCTGCCCCAGGGAAACCCACTTTACTTAGACCTGTGCGTAATACACTTTGACCGGTAATAAAGGTTGAGCGTCCCGCTGTACAAGACTGCTCGGCATAGTAGTCGGTAAACATCATGCCTTCTTTCGCTATGCTGTCGATATTGGCGGTTTTATAACCCATAAGCCCAAAGGTATAAGCACTGATGTTGGATTGGCCGATATCATCGCCCCATATCACCAAAATATTGGGTTTTTCAGCAGCCATTAGGCTGGCAGATGCCAAACCCAAAGCCCCAATAGATAATATGGTAAAGCCACTTCTTAAGGTTTTTAGCATTTGTGACACACTCCCTGTATTAAAAGCACACAAAAAGCGTAGCAGTAAACGGGGGACTTTCTAGTGATAAATAATTAATTTAATAATTAGATTGGTTTTTCGCCACTTTCAAACCCTCCATTATAGTCCGTGATAAGCGCTGCTGTTTTCGCCAATACTGGTTTGTTAATGCGAACGATGTTAAAAAATATGGCGGGGGGAGCAGTATGACAACCAAAAGAAAACAGGCCGCAGTGACTATTTAGCCAAATATGTGGCAGGTTTTCGGTTTAGCTTCCATAGTTGTGAGGGGTAATTTTACTGATATATTTATTTTCATGGAAGGGACACAATGAAAACGATTCAAACAATGACATTGTTGTTTTTTTTAGTGTTGGCTTTTATCGGTCAAACGATGGCGGATACGACCGAGCCGCTTAGCTCATGGAACCAAGGGAAAACTAAGCAACAAATTATCGAGTTTGTAAACAAGGTTGTAATGGCCGATTCGCCGGATTTTGTGCCAGCGGCTGAACGGATTGCTGTATTTGATAATGACGGGACGCTATGGGCAGAGCAACCCATGTACTTTCAACTATTTTTCGCCCTTGATCGTATCAAGCAACTTGCTCCAGAACATCCAGAGTGGAATACCACCGAGCCCTTTGCTTCTGCGCTTAAAGGCGACATGAAAGGCATTATAGCGGGGGGCGAGCAGGCTATTCTCGACATCGTCATGGCTAGCCATGCAGGTATGACCACCGAAGAATTCGAAGTGATTGTTAAAGACTGGCTTGCGACCGCCAAGCATCCTGATACTCAACGCTTATTCACAGACATGGTTTATCAGCCCATGCTTGAATTGTTGAGTTACCTTAGAGCTAATGATTTTAAAACATTTATTGTATCTGGCGGGGGCATCGAATTTATCCGCCCTTGGTCTGAACAGGTTTATGGTATCCCTCCTGAACAGGTCATCGGTAGCAGTATAAAAGTGGCCTTTGAGATGCGAGAAGGAGCGCCGGTGCTTGTGCGTCAACCAGCGCTGGACTTCTATGATGATAAAGAAGGCAAAGTGGTCGCTATTCACCAGCAAATTGGCCGACGCCCAATTGCCGCGTTTGGTAACTCTGACGGTGATTTACAAATGCTACAATGGACTACCGCTGGACAGGGAGCGCGGTTTGCACTGTATGTTCACCATACTGATGAAAAGCGAGAGTGGGCTTATGACAGAGAATCTAGTATTGGTAAATTTGACAAAGGCCTAGATCAAGCGCTAGCTAAATCGTGGACCATTGTGGATATGAAACAAGATTGGAAGCGCATTTTCTCGGCAGATAAATAGCCAAGCAATCACCGACAGCCGGCACGCAGACAAACTTGGTTATTGTATCCTTAGCATGCAAAAAGGCCTCCTAAATTAGGAGGCTTCATTTTAATTAGTGACTGTCAGTCAGTAACGCTTAGCTAGTTTTATTCGTACTCAGAAGAATAAGTTTCAGAGTATGTATGTGAATAAAGCTCAAAAAGGTTACCAAAGGGGTCTTCTAAATACACCATTTTGTAAGGGCGGCTATCATCTTCAGGGTGATATCTCATAATATCCATTCTCACTTTTCCGCCGTATTGTTCCACTTTCTCAATCACACCTTCAAAATCAGTGGTTTCTAATGAGTAATGGAAGATACCGATTTTAGTGAAATCAACATTGTGCTTTTCTTCACGGTCTTTCATTTCGAACAATTCAAAACCAATACCATCTTGAGTAACAAGGTGGGCGATATTAAAGCCTTTAAAACCGTCGCCAAATACAGCGATACACATTCTGCCAATGGCTGTTTCTTTCTCTTCGATGACTTCAGACTTGCCCATCACAATCTCAAGACCTAATGCGTTGGTATAAAACTCAACCGCTTTGTCCATGTCGCCAACCATAATACCTACATGACTCATTTTCATAATATTCTCGCTTTCGTTAATTCGTTGCTTGTTTGTTTTGATGGGAGAAGTATAGGGAGACCTTTGGATTAAATGAAATTATCAAACATTATACATTTGATAAATAATTGGAATGATTGAGTCGGCAGTGCGGAAGTAGGCAGCTCGTAAGTTTTAAACCCTAAACAATCCTTAAGTAAACCTTGAGTGGTTAACGCTGAACACTCAGCTTAGGGTTTCTCAGAGTATGATCTATTAACGATAGATCGTTACTCGTTTAACTGAAAATGGCATAAAACGGCGCTTAACCTTAATATGCGCCGTTTTATCACAAAATGTTCAGCTTGTGGGGTGCTAGTTCGCCAATAGGGAGCAGGCGAGTGCGCGCGTTTTCTACACCGTGTTTACTGCCGCCTATTCTTGGTTAAAAGTTAGGCCGAGTTTGTCCCTCATCTCGGTAAGGAGCTGTTGTTGGCTTACCTTTGCTCTGGGTAATTGCAAGGGTTCAATACTTTGCCAGTTAGCCAGAGTTTGTTGCTGTTCTGCTTGCTCTGCAATCACAAAGGTAAATGGGTGGTAACCGGCAACACCTAGGCGTAAATCAGTAATTTGAAGTTGCCCGTCACGTTCATCAAAACGTAGCCATCCGTGACTAAACCACTCTAAACGAGGCAAGTAGTCGGGTTGCGAGTCTTTCACTAAATAGCGGTTATTGGCGTAGCGATGCCACTGCAATGGCGCCTTGTCACCAAGGTGGGTGAATGCTTCGTAATAATTATCTTCTTGGTAACTCATCACTCGCCAATAAATAGTGTTAAAGGGGGTTGGCATCACCAGTAGCGGGCTATTTAGTACCAGCGGGTCTTGCTTTACTCTATCAGTAATTATCGTTTGCGATAGCTGACCCCAGGCTAAGTATGCACAGCTCACCACTAAGGCGACCTTATTAATGCTTAACCAGCGTTGTGTATTGGCGCTAAACCATAAAAAAATCACGCTGATTAACAGTGGTAAGGTGTAGAGGGGATCGATGATAAAGATGCTATGCCAAGCTATGGGCGGCGAACTTATAGGCCATAATAACTGGGTGCCGTAGGTGGTAAAGGTATCTAATAGTGGGTGGGTGATTAGCGGTAACAAAATCACTAACAATAGCGCCAGTTTATGCTGACGCAAAGGGGGCTTTAGTTTCAGCATAATAAAATAGAGCAACACCGACAGAGCGGTAAGCACAAACAGCGAATGGCTAAATCCACGATGCTGCGTGTAGTTATCAATGGCATTGCCGTAATCAATAAAAACATCTAGGTCGGGCAGAGTGCCTAACAACGCGCCTACCAGTAATACTTTACGGCCAAAAGGCTTTAATCCCACAGCGGCGGCAATGCTGGCACCAAGGGCAATTTGTGTTACAGAATCCATGTTTTCCCAATATTGTGGTTCTATTCTCTTTGTTTGTTATACGGGGAAACCGCGTAGTTGATCAAATCTTTGTTACAGTCTTTTTTAAATAGTGATGCTAGTTGACAAAAGATCAGCGGGCTTAGGCGAGGGAAATGGCTAAAGCCCTAGGTGATTGTGCCGGCGTTAAAGCTCGAATAGATATAGCCGCTAAATTAGTAGGCGCTGGTTGACTAAACCAGCTCTCCCTTAGCGTATTTTCCTCGGTATTTATTGGTGACCCTCTGATAATAAAGCCTCGTTCACATTGACTCTCCTTCAAAACACAACTGGCCAGTATTCAGGTTTAACCAGCCAATAAGCCTGCGGTTGGCATTGTTCACCGGGTGTTGGTGGAACACCAGTCCGAGGAGTAACACTGCCATTTGATGCAGGCGTTATTTCGCTACAGGCAAATGTTGTGCATGACATAACTATAGTCAGGCTTAGTTTTAGTCATACCTTCATCGATAGCCTCGGGCTGTTTGGCAATATTGGGTGATTTAAAAGTACACATTACCTTGTAACCAAACGACGGTATCAGCTTGTAATCTTAGGTTTTTGTTTTCGGCGGTATACTCAACTTTTGCCCCAACAGAGGCATAGTCTGTCACCATTATTCCACCGCCCATTTCAATCTGATTGATAAATTCGTTATGACGAACATGGTAAGTTGATTTTGGATTGGCATAGAGCCAGTTGCCGTTATCAAAGGCATACATGGCATAAATACCTAACTGACCTAAGGTGGAGCCTTCTTGTTGTTGCTTGTCATTACTCGCTAACTCAATATCAGGTACATTTGATTTGTTTCCAGAGGTATAACCCAGAGACGCCATCGGGAATATGGAGATGTTGTCGTTGAGTTGCATTTTGTAAATGGCTCCAGCTAATGCGGTGGTGCTATCTTTATCACCAAGTACATCTACTGAGTAACCTAAGCCGTCGGTCACATGAAAATAGCGACCACGATAATTTAAATCGCCACTTTTATTGTCACGGGCTAAGTCCAATGAAAAAATGTTTTTGCCAAACCCTGCCATGCCGTTTAACTGAGTGGTATTTTCACTGGCGCTAAGGCCAACAGTTGAAAAGCTTGCTGTAGGGTCACCATAGTTAATCTCTTCTTCTATTTTATCGTTAGCAAACGCTGCGTTGGCGCTTAAGGTTAATAAGGTAACAATCATTGCTTTGTTCATAATTTTCTTCTCTTGATAATTAGTGATTGACGTTGCCATTATCATCAATCTATTCTTATAGGACGAGTTAGCTATTATTCGAAAATCGAATAGTAAAAGCAGGGACAGCCACTATGCTTAATCTTGAACAACTATCAGCCTTTATTGCCGCAGCAGAAAAAGGATCTTTTTCTGCTGCAGCGCGCCATACTGGTAAAAGCCAAAGTTCGGTGAGCATTGCTGTTAATAATTTGGAGCTTGATTTAGGTATTACTTTGTTTGACCGCAGCAGTAAGTACCCTAGTTTGACCCATCAAGGAGAGCGTTTGTATGAACAAGCCAAAGTGTTAATGCGACAAGCTGAACGCCTACAAAGTTATGCGCAAGCCGCAGTGAACGAAGTTGAAGACATCGTTAAAATTGCAATTGACCCTATCGTTCCATTAACCGTAATTGATATTGCCTTGGAAAAAATGTCCAGAAAATTTCCTCATACTCAAGTGCAACTATTAAAACTGTCGGGGCAACATTTGAACGACGCTGTATTAAATGAAGAGGTGCAACTGGGAGTACATTTGGCTTCTAAAGCGGTGCCCGATAACTTAGATTTCGTGTCTATAGCGCAAATTGAATGGGTCTGCGTGTGCAGCCCTGATTCAGCATTGGCTGATATGCAAGAGGTAGACAACGAAACGCTGATTGCACAGCGTCAAATTGTTTGCTCTAGTATGTTAGAAAACGCCGCCCTGAAAAATTCGGGTAAAGTATCGCAAGATACTTGGCAGGCTTTTGATCAAGACGATTTAGTGCGGTTAGTGGAACAAGGCCTAGGTTGGGCCTTTTTACCTAAACAGATGGCGGTAGAAAAACAAGCGTCGGGCACACTCATTGAGTTTGCCCCCGAGTTCCAGCGTACAGCTATGTATTACCCGGCTGACTTAGTCTGGAAAGCTAACTTGAAGCAAGGCCCCGTTATGCGTTTCTTAATCGAGCTGTTACCGCAATTGTGTTAATCACTACAAACGTTTAGTTGTGTTTTTTGGGCAAGGCTTTAGTCACTCATACAGGTTAGCTTTTACCATGAGCTTCCTAACTGAAAGTATAGGGCCCATTCTTCTGGCCCTTTGGCGACATCGACACCAGCTCTTAAGCCTAACTGGCGAGATAATAGATAACGAACCCCACCTCCTTGCGCACCTTGAAAGTTAGTATTGGTAACAGCTACGTTATGATCAAATGCTTTTCCGGTACCCGCAAAAGCTAACAAGGTCCAACGAGAGTCAATATCATAAGTCACTTCTAACTCGGCTACCGCAGTATTGTCTGCTTGGTAACGCATTGCTGCGATGCCTCGCATATCAATGAACGGTTTGGCATAAAATGGTGCGCCTTTCGAGACACTCTTCATATCGGCGCGAACATTTAGCCCCCATTTTGACGACAAGCGATGATAACCATGGGCGTAAGCCGAGTAGTTATCGTAATTAAAGTCACCGCCAAACTGTTGGTCGAATCGTTTGGCTTTGAAGGCTGTTTTTAGGCCTTGCCGGGGAGCAAAAGGATTGTCGGTACTGTCGTAGGATAGCTTCAAGGCCATTCCTGCATCTTTGCTATTAAAGCCCATCGGTTTAATGTCTGGTATTAGATTAGGCATGCCGATGGTGGCTTCAGAAGCCATATAGGTATATTCAGCGCCGGCAAAAAAGTTGCTGTCGCCAAGACGAAAATCAATCTCTTGGAAAAAATAATGCCCCTTCATTGATAGGTCAGTACCTAGCGCGTTGGAGCTTGCATAATACTTTAGGTTGATATCAGCAGTAAACAACCCACCTAAATAGCGCACATTGTCATTATCCCAGTTACCGGAGTGAAACAGCCCCGCTATTTTTGTTCCATTCGATGTGCCTGCTCCAACCACGCCAGTTACACTGGGGGGAATACTATTGACCAACTCTGGGTTGTTTAATCGTCTGTTCACCCGACTCAGACCTCGCTGATTTAGAATCGATAACATTGGAAGTGTTAATGACTTATCGGCAAATCACCTCTGAGTATTTTGATGAAATGCAACTGTCTGAGTTATTTGGTTATGTTAGTTTTGAAACCTGGCAAGTCTCTGCGCTTCAAGACATAGCCCGTATGGTAGAAGAAGACATGGGATTTGCGTTATTACCCAAAGCGCTGGTGGCAGAACGAGAAAACTTTGGTACATTAAAAGTGTTTGAACCTACTTTTCGCCCTGCTAAAAACCCTATCTACACACCATTAGAAGCCTGTTATTTGCCTCGTAGTGAATTTGGTCCCGCGCAAGCGTATTTTCTTTCATTGCTGGTATTTAGCCAAACATAAAACTAAACGGTTATTAACATCAGCTATACTCATCTGCTGCCTTATTAGTGCTGTTCTGCTTGCTCACATTGTTTTATTTACTCGGATTACTTTCAAAGGTTTTCAAGTTCATCACCTCTTGCATAAAAACATCACCGGCAAGGCTGGGCTCTTTTGCGCTAAGGTGAACAATTTCCGCAAACCAATATACCGGTGTGCCACCTTCAATAGAAAACTCAACTATTTTACCCGCATCTATCCAGGGCTGAGCAATAGTTCGAGGTAAAAATGCCCAGCCGACCCCTTCAGATACCATATTCAGCATCTCTTGCAGGTTATTTACATAACAAATGCGGTGGCCAATTTGATAGCGTTTATCTAAATTGAATTGGGCTAGATGTTTAAATTGAAGCTGCAGTAATTCCCGCATTGTAGTATTAGACACGACCTCCCCACGAGTAAACTGTTGAGAAGATGCCACCTCAACTAATTCGAAATTGAAAGCGGTAAATTGGGTGATATTTTCAAACTCAGATAGGGCTGAGGCGACAAGTCCAATCTCAGCCTTATTCGTGGTTATCCAGTCAACTACCTGCAAGGTATCACCCACCAAAACTTCTAGCTCAATATTAGGAAACTGCTGCAAAATAACTTGATAGCTTCGGCTAATCGCGGGATGACTCAACATGCTATCAATAGCCACTGAAAATGTGGTGGGCACCGCTTGGTGTAGGTTGTCTACCACCGCGGAGAAACACGAAGCCTCCCTTACGGTGGCCTTTGCTACCGGCAATAAATGCTTACCAGATTCTGTTAACACGAGCTTTCTAGTTTGGCGCTCAAACAACTGAGTATTACTTTCATCTTCTAGGGTACTGACTAACTCTGCAACGGTAGACGCGCGCTTATTTAACGCAATAGCCGCCAGCTTAAAGCTGCCTTGTTCGCAAGTAGCCACAAAGGCTTGTAGTTGCCGTAACGAATACATAGAACGGGAATCCCTTTCTCATGAAACTAAAGTAAACCAGTATTTCCTACATAATACATCACATAAAGTAGCAAGCAACCAAGCTAACCACTAAAACCTAAGGTGATGAACATGAAAAAAACAATTTTAAACTTAGCAACCGCCGCCGTATTAGCGGGATCTTTAGCAAGCGTTGCTTACGGTAATCCAGCCAACTATGTTGATGCGATTGCAAACTAGTTAACTCATTTATCCCTAAGTCGCTTTTATTACACCTCGGTACCTCCATTACATGGGTACCTAGGTGACACGCATTACACAAACACGAAGTATAAAATTTAACTCATTGAGGCCATTATTATGAAAAAATCAATCATTACGTTAGCAATTATTGCCAGTACATCACTAGGTTTAGTGGGTACATCTAACGCATGCTCTCGTTTAATCGCCGACACACCTTCGCACGGTATCACGGTTGCTCGTTCTTACGACTGGGGCGGTTCTGAGTTGCAATCTATCGCTGAAGTACAACCAGTGGGCACAAGCCGTACGACTAAAGCTGTACCTGAATATAAGAATCCCGCTAGCTGGACAGTAAAGTATCAAACCATGTCATTTACTGAAGTTGAAACCTTCCATAATACAACGGGCGAAGCGATAAACACTGAAGGCCTCTCTGCTTCACTATTATACCAAAACCCGTCTAAGGCGTTTATTAATGATGTAAAAGACGATGGTAGCGCGGCGGTACATATGTCAGATATCGTTCCTTTCTTAGTTGAGCAGTTTGCAACAGTAGAAGAAGTGGTTGAGTTTTTTGAAGCAGGCAACTTTCAAACAGCTTGGACCACTGGTATTGGCGGACACCAACATGGTTTTCACTTTTCAGTACAAGATAAATCAGGTGACATTGCATTATTCCAATTAAACGCAGGCGGGAAAATGGTGATGCATCGTGGCGATGTAAACAGCGACTTACGGGTAATGGCCAATGCACCGTTGCAGCAAGATCACCGAACTTATATGAAAGATTTCGATATGAATGACTCAACCACACTCCCTAGTTCTATTAGCTCTGCAGACCGAAATGTACGAGGTATGTACGCTACGGCAAACACTAAGTTTGTAGATGCGAATGCCGAATGGGTAGATGTACGCGGTAAAATGAAAGCTATGTTCGATTTTGGAAACAAAGTACCGCAAGATTTAGTCGACCCTACCAATGACGAGTCATATACAACCTGGGAAACTTACGTTTATAACTTAAATAGCGGTGACGTAACTTATTACAACGAAGGGAACGCAAGCCAAGTATCATTAAGCATGAGCGATGTTGCTGAGTTTACCCAGCCAATGTGTGCAGATATCTACACCCAAGCTAAAACAAACGGCGAAGTGGTATTTACCCCGTGTTCATAGGGTAATATTGACCAATAACGTAGCGATAAAAACGTGTTTAATTAGCCTCCGTAAGGAGGCTTTGTTGTATCTGGAATCCATTAAAATCATACAATGTATCGACAGAAGATCATGTTAGGTGATTCTGCTTAGAGATGATTTAAAGGCCTACTCCGAGTATTTCCCTATCAATAAATAACGGGAATTCTCAGAATCTAGGCACAACATGGGTCTATTTAAATGGGTTCATGGTGAAGGGGCCAATACAGAATGTTTTATTCCAATTTGGGGGGGAAGGAATGTAGCTATCATTGCGAAGCGCATCGTCTGCATCGGGGCCTGGTTTTAATATGTAATATTGCGCCTCAATCCCCCAACGTACAGGCATAGCGCCAATCTTAAGCAACCCAAAGTCACCAAGGCCAATGGGTACGGTGAATCGCTCTTTACCTTCAGGTTCCCCTTCAATACTTACCATTAGTATCGAACTGTATCTGGCTGGGGAAACCATGGTTGGGCAGTTAAGTGGCTTTACTGATGTAGCTGTACAGGGTTGGTTTTGGGGGGCAGTCCTCAATATCTGCAACACTGTGTTACTTTTTGAGGTTTGCATTACCAATGTAAATATTGGCATGGCTTGTCAACAGTTTGAGCCTATCACTCTCGCTTGCAATTGCAAAAGTACATATGGCCTTGCTTAGACTGTTTTAGTTTGATTTTATATTAACAACTATTTGAATATTGGCGTGTTTAGTTTGTGGTGGGTCGTTTGTGGTGGGTCGTTTGTGGTGGGTCGTTTGTGGTGGGTCGTTTGTGGTGGGTCGTTTGAAGCGTCAGTGGGAATAAATCTATCATTGAAGATAAAGCTCCCGTTACGACAGGAGGTTTATCTTTGGCTGAAACGTTTATCTGTTATTTACGTTGATACATTGGACTTGGATGAATACCTAATGCTTGTCGCTCTGCTTTGTTGGTATCAAACATAGTAAAGTCATATTTCTCAGCGCCCCAAGTATCATAACGGTCTAATACCCATTCACCGTTGTTACGGTCGGTATACATGGTCCACAATGTTGGGAAAACATCACCTACGGTATTATCTACTTGGTCGTAACCTGCAAAGGCCGTTGCCGCTGCTGCTTTTATGGAGTTCTTGGCCGCCGTTAAATCAATAACATTACGTTTGTACATGTCTTCTACTACAATTTTGGCGCGCATCCGGCGATCGGCGGGACGAATAGTTGCATCTGGTTGTATTTGCTCAGCATCTTGTACTAAGTGATAGCTGAACTCAGGATCATTAGACATAAACGCCGATCCTTCTGATTGATATATTTTCAGTTCGCCAGCGACAAACTCAATGACAGCGGTATTGCCTTGTTTATCGGCAAATTGAAAGTGGCCTGGTGTTACTGGAGCGCAATGTTCCATATCGTTCGCAGGAGGCATACCACACAAACCACTATCAATAATATTAATTGCTTTAATGGCTGTGACTAATTCAGGCACGGTTTCATAATTATCGACAGCCCAATCTAGCACCGACAATACATTCACATTTTCCTTGCCTGCGGCAGGCTTAGGGTAGGATGTGTAGGTAGCACCTAAATACAATAAGCGACCTTCAAGTCCCGCTTCGTTCATGGCTTCAGAGGTGATTTTAGGTAAGAAGCTTTCAACTTTTAATGCTGCGTATTGGCTCGTCGCTGTTACGGCATTTTTATCCTGAGCGTAACGACGTTCAATGCCGGCACCGTCACCGACTACTTTAGCGTCATCGTGGCCAAACCAATCCATGGTACGCATGGAAATGGCGACTTCTTGATTGTTATAAACAGCGGTTGTACAAGCATTCGCCACACTGGATACTGCGCCAGACATCAATGCCGATGCCGCTAGTGCTAATATTGTTTTTTTCATAATAACCTCGATATTGGTAATTTAAGATGACCAGGCTGAGTTTGTGATTACTGCTTGCTGGTTGACGCTGGTAATATTAATGGGGATATGGCATAAACAATAATTGCTGAGAGAGGGGTTTCCCCTTTATAGTGACGCTAAGTTTCAAATTTAACAGCAAATAGCATCAATCAGAGGTAACCATGGCTTTTACACTAGACCAGTTAAGCGCTTTTGTTGAGACGGTCGAACAGGGGAGTTTTCGTGGTGCAGCCATCAATATTGGCAAACATTCTTCTACGATTAGTGAGTTAGTGGCGAATCTAGAGATTGATTTGGGTTTTCAACTATTTGAGCGCAGTAAACGCAGTATTATTCTCACTGGTCGCGGTAAAGATATGTATGACTTTGCCAAGCCGGTGCTCGTTGAGGCAGGGCAGTTTCAGAATAAAGCAGATAGCGTTTTAGCCGAGCACCCTAGCCACTTTACAGTGGCCATAGATGACACTTTACGCTGCCCCGAAGTAGTCGCCTGCTATCAGGCAGTGCTTGAGCGGTTTCCTAGTATTAATCTAAAAGTGCTTAATGGCGATGTTATGCAAATACGCTCTTGGTTGCGTTCAGGGGTGGCAGATGTCGGCATGGTCGCAACTAGCATGAATACTTCAGCCGACTTTACTTTGAGCCGCAGTTTTGCCTTCGAACTGATTAATATCATCTCGGCAAAGATAAAGATAATGAACCGTTCGCTCGACATCACAACCGTCAGAGCAACACCACAAATTTTGCATAACTTTATGTTAGAAGCTGGTTTAGAAGGTACTCATAAAATCAGCAATCGCGTATTGGTTGCCAATAATGCCAATGAAATTGTTGAGATGGTGGCTGCCGGTTTGGGCTGGTCCATGATGCCTAGTTACCTAGCGCAGCGCTATATCGAATCAGGTCAAGTGCAAGAGTTTAATATTGATGATGCCAGAACAGAGCTTTGGTTTAGCGAAATAATACATTTGAGCAGTAAAACCATAAACCCAGCCATGCAATGTTTCATTGATGCTGCCAAACAAGTCACTGATAAGCTTTAATGAACGACGGTTTTCTTTGGATATAAAAAAGCATCGCCATAATACGATGCTTTTTTTATTGTGGTGATTACTTAGCTTTTAGCGTCTATTTCCTTATCTAACATCGCTAAGGGTTCACTCTTAACGTGTCTGATTTCGCGTAAACGTTGTAAGGCAATATAAAAAACCGGTACAAATATACAACCAATCAGGGTTGCTGCTAACATGCCACCAAAGCTGGTTAAGCCCAGCGCATTGCGACTGGCTGCGCCGGCGCCAGAGGCTACCACCAGCGGTAATACCCCTAAGATAAATGAAAAGGCGGTCATCAATACCGCTCGAATACGCAGAGCAATGGCTTTTTTGGCAGACTCAATAATCGATAAACCCTGTTCTTCTCTTAGGCTTTTAGCGAATTCTACAATTAAAATTGCATTTCGACTTGCCATACCTATAAGTAAAATTAGGCCAACTTGGGTATACAGGTTAATGGTTCCACCGCTGGCATAAACTAAAGAAAATGCACCAATCAAGCCTGTGGGTACACACAAAATGATAGCGACAGGAATTAACCAGCTTTCATATTGGGCAACCAAAAAGAGGTAAGTAAACAGCAGCGCTAAACCAAATAAAAACAGAGTCGCATCACCAGCGGCAAGCTCTTGGTAAGTCATGCCTGTCCATTCGTAGGCATAGCCTGAAGGCAGTATTTCGCCAGCGATCTTCTCCATTTCTGTAATGGCGTCACCAGAACTATAACCATGAGCGGGTATCGCGAGAATTTGCGCTGTGTTGTACAAGTTATAACGCGCGGTGTTGTCTGAGCCAACCAGTGGTTGGTAGCTGGCGAAGGTGGCCAGCTTAACCATACTGCCACTTTCAGACTTTACATACAGGCGACTCAGATCGCTTTCTTCATTACGGAACTCTTGCTCTGACAGTAAATTCACTTGATAATTTTTACCAAACTTTGTGAAATCATTGACATATAAGTTACCCATCATTGCCGATAAGGTCGTATTGACCTCATTTAGATCTACACCCAATGCCATGGCTTTTTGTCTATCGATATCAAGGTAAAGCTGCGGCACATTGGCGCTATAGGTTGAAAAGGCCATTGCTATCGTATCGGATTGATTCAGCGCTGCTAAATAGCTATCGAGTGCTGGTGCCATCTTTTCTACAGGTTGACCATTAAGATCTTCCACTTGCATTGTCAGACCTCCTGCATTGCCAAGGCCGGGGATTGCGGGCATCGAAAAGGCCATACCTGAGACATCGGTATCAGCATCGATGATGGCTTGCGCCTTGGCTAATAAAGCAAATTCACTTTGTTGCGGCTCGTTTCTTTCACTCCAATCGTTTAGTACCACAATCATCATGCCTGAATTTGGTGATGACGCACCTTTGAGCAAGGAGTAGCCTTTTGCCGCAATCACATGTTTGACACCGTCAAGATCAGAAATCTGTGTGACTAGATTGTCTACCATTAACTCGGTTCTATCGAGTGCTGACGCTTCTGATAAGTTCACATCGATCATAAATGAACCTTGGTCTTCAGCCGGGATGAAGTCGGTCGGAGTATTATTAGCCAATATCACTATACCTGCCAAAATCAACGCAAATAGCATGCCTGACATCGCGAGGCGACGGCCAAGGAAATTGACCGAATTAACATAGCCATGAGTGACTTGATCAACCGAGCGGTTAAAAGCAGCAAAAAAGCCAGTTTGTTTTTTTTCTTGATGCTTTAACATCACCGCACATAAGGCGGGGGTTAGTGTTAGAGCGACTATGGTCGAAATAATGGTAGACACTGAGATGGTGACACCAAATTGCTGATACATTTGCCCCACCATACCTGGTGCGATGGACACTGGACCGAATACTGCCAACAACACCAGCGCTGAGGCAACTAAAGGACCGGTGACTTCTTTCATGGCTTTGGAGGTGGCTTCTGATGGCTCTAGGTGCTCTTCCTCCATTAAACGCTCTACGTTTTCGATGACTACAATAGCGGCATCTACCACCACCCCAATAGCCAAAATTAAGCCAAACATAGAGACGGTATTGATATCAATCCCCATCGCTGCCATTACCACAAAAGTGCCGATAAGCGAGACTGGAATGGCTATGGCCGGAATGATGGTTGCACGCCAGCTTTGTAAAAATATGAACGTGACTAACACCACTAATGCGACTGCGATGTACAGAGTCTCAAATACTTCATCCATAGATACTTTGATGAAGGTTGTTGAGTCGAAAGACACTTCGTAGTCGAGCCCATCAGGAAAACGTTCGCTTAGGCTTTGCATTTGATTACGAACATCTTCTGCTACTTGTAAGGCATTAGCCCCCGGCGCTTGGTAGATAGCTAAAATAGGGCTTTCATTGCCAGCAAAAGTGGCGATGGCAGAATACTGCTCGGCGCCAAGTTCAACGCGTGCCACATCACTTAAATATACAAAGCTGCCATCATTGTTAGATGCGAGTACAATTTTCTCAAACTGTTCTGCATTGAGTAAACGACCTTGGGTTTGTATTGTGTATTGAAAAACCTGATTGCCCGCACTGGGCCTTTCTCCAATTTTACCCGCTGAGACCGTGGTGTTTTGCGCTGAAATTGCGCTAGCCACCTGTGAAGCGTTAATGCCTCTTGCGGCCATTTTTTCAGGATTTAACCAAACGCGCATAGCGTAGTTTTGCTCGCCGATAACTTGCACTTTACCAACACCCTTCACGCGTAATAAGGCATCTTTAATATTCAACGAGGCGTAGTTAGATAAGAATAGGTTATCGAACTCACCGTTTTTGGAATAAGGGCTAACGGTCATTAAGATGGAGTTAGCGACTTTCTCTACGGTAACGCCTTGTCTTTTTACCTCTTCGGGTAATTTCGACATCGCTTTGTTGACCCGGTTTTGAACGAGCACTTGCGCTTTATCTGGATCTGAGCCTATTTCGAAGGTGACGTAAGCCAGGTATGAGTTATCGTTATTGGACTTTGACTCCAAATAGATCATCCCTTCAACACCATTGATTTCTTGTTCAATCACGGTGGCCACAGTATCTCTAATAGTATTGTGGTCAGCGCCTGGGTATACCGCAAACACTTCGATGGATGGTGGAACAATGTTGGGGAATTGAGACACTGGCATTTTGACCAAGGTCAGTAGGCCAGCAATTGTCATGACGATAGACAGTACTATCGCAAATTTAGGGCGTTTGATAAAAAATTCGGCCATGGGTCTATCCTCGTTTTTCTATTTCAACAATACTGCCAGGCCTGACCGATTGCAGGCCTTTGACGATGACTTGCTCACCAAGTTGTAGGCCCGATTCAACTAGCCATTGTTGCTCAACTCGTTGGCCAACCCGCAGATACTTTTCTTTTACTTGGTGTTTGTCATTGACTACCAGTACATAGCGGCCTTGTTGGTTTTCTTGAACTGCCATTTGAGGAATGAGGATGGATGAAGACGGTTGGCTATCGACACTGGTTACGGTAACAAATTGACCGGGTACTAGTAGATTTTCTGGGTTAGGAAATTTAACTCTAAAGGTTATCGCACCATTAGTACTGTCCATTTCGTTATCGATGAAGTTAGCTTCACCAGAATGGCCATAATCAGCCCCATTGGCGAGCTGCAAATTGAAGGTAGGTTTAGCCACCTGCTTACCTTGAATCAACTGTTCTTGGAGATTATTTACGTGGCGCTTTTCATCTAACTGAATATTAACGTAAACCGATTCAAGGCTATTAATTCGAGTTAGGGGCTCAGAATCTGGCCCTACTAAAGCTCCCGTGCTCACTCTACTTTCGCCTATAATGCCATCAAAAGGCGCTGAAACTTTTGTATAAGATAGCTCTAGTTTAGCGCGTTCTAATATCGCTTTAGCCGCCTGTATTTGGGCTTGGGCCATCTGTCGTTCGGCTGCTAATTGTTCAAATTCAAGTGAAGATAAGGCTGATTTGGCGACAAGGGATTTTGCTTTAGTATGCTTTTTATCGATGATATGAAAATTGGCTGTTATCTCGCTTAATGCCGCATCAAGGCGTTGCACTTCAAGTTGAAAAGCTGTCGCATCTATTTCGTAAAGCAAGTCGCCCTTTTTTACTTCTTCACCTTCCACAAAGTGGCGTTTTTTCAGATAGCCAGAAACCCGTGGAATGATGTCAACTTTAGCAATAGCATCGGTTTTCCCGATAAACTGTTCGTTTAGATAGTAAGGTTGCTGTTGAACTGAAATGACTGAAACAAGGGGAATAGCAGTGTCCTCGATTTGGGGTTCAGATTGACAAGCAACAAGGGCGATAGGTAGTAAACCTGTTAATAATTTGGTTGAAGTGCGCATAAGTAATCTCAAATAGTAGGAACATGCCGTTCATACTAATAGCTTGTCTGGAATAGGAGAAACCAGTTACCATTAATAAAACGAATAGGTCAGGGTGTTGGGTACTGTGTCCAATGCAAGGGTTAGATCTAATGCCTCCAATGGCTCAGATAGGTGCGGGGTCAATGAGGCAAATCGTTGCGACTTAAGTAACGGCTATGTTTTTGAGCACAGGCAATACTGATGAAGTATTAAGAAAAGGTTGGTTTAAATCTATTCGATTAATGAATGGAATCTGGTTCGTTCTTGCCTGTTTCAGCGCGTATTATTCTCTCCACACAGCCAGTGCCACCTTAAAACCTAAGGGAACATCTATGAAAATAAAATTATTAGTTTTGCTCTCCACACTTACTATTTCAACGGCTGCTTTGGCAGGATTTGTGGGATCTGAAATAACATCAAACATTACTTCTGTTCAGTCTGTTCAATCGATGAGTGATGACAGCAGAGTGACACTTGAAGGTTATATTGTTAAATACATGGGGTCAGAACATTACTTATTCAAAGACGATACCGGGAACATTGAAGTTGACATCGACAATGAAGACTTTAACGGACTGGACATTACCCAAAATGACAAAATAAGGATTATTGGTGAAGTCGACAGCGGTCGATTTACCACGATTGACGTTGATCGTGTTGAGCTGGTTAACTAATAGCATTTCCGTTAAGTGTCTAAGTAAGCCTAGCGCTCAAAATAGACGGCTACTGTGTTATGAGGTTTTTAGTAGGATAAGCAGTGACGGATAGCCACGCATTATCCCATCGATTACCTCGACGGTGGTGGGTTAATAGAGTGAAACCAAAAGCATCGCAATAATGCGATGCTTTTTAGACTGCCCGTGTTCGTGCTTATTGCGCGCTCAGCACTTGCTTAAGTGTTTGCCGTTCGGCCTCGGTGATCTTGGTTTTGTTTAAAAACGGCATGTCTTTGGTGTCGGTGGCGCGGGTAACGATCCGTTCTTTCCAACGCTCTACATCTTGCCACGTATCTAACATTACCCCGCCCTGAGCGGCGGTAAACATATCATCGGTGGTCGTGCGACTGTGGCAACTGGCGCAACGCTCACTGATGATTGCCATTGCTTGCTGTTGCGTTGCATTTAGGTCACCGAGTAACTCGTTGGCCTGCGGCACGGGCTTGGCTTGGCTGCCACCCCAGCTTAGAAATAACGCAAGAACAAATAAACCAATGGCGCCACTAACGATAATGCTCGGTTTGTGAATCCCCTGATGTTTGAGGTTAAAGAAATGGCGGATCCAAGCACTTAAACCAATAATTGCACACAAAATCAACCAGCTATGGGGATGCTGATAAATCATTGGGTAATGATTACTGATCATTAAAAAAATCACCGGTAGGGTAAGGTAGTTATTGTGCACCGAACGTTTTTTGGCTTCTAAACCTGGCGCTGGATCTACCGCTTCGCCTGCTGTTACCTGCGCCACCATCTGACGCTGGCCAGGAATAATCTTAACCCATACATTGGCAACCATAATGGTACCGATTAATGCGCCCATATGAATAAACGCGCCACGGCCGCTAAATACTTGGGTAAAGCCATAGCAAAACAGTGCGCCCAATACCACGAGCACTAGGCTCAGTAGCAAAGGTTTGTTAGCAATAGGCGAACGCAACAGCCCTTCATAGAGTAACCAACCACCAGCAATACCACCAACACCTAAGGCGACGGCTTGGCTAGCACTTAAGGCCATTATTTGCGGGTCAATTAAGTAGGCGTCGGCGCGTAGATAGTAAATCCAAAACAGCAATAAGGTGCCGCTTATCCAAGTGCTGTAGGCCTCCCATTTAAACCAGTGCAGTTTATTAGGCATTTTCTCTGGGCCTACCTGATACTTGGCTACTTCATAAAATCCTCCGCCATGCACGGCCCATAAATCACCTTTAATGCCTTTTTTAAGCTTCCAGTCTGGTGGTGTTCTTAGGTTGTTATCTAACCATACAAAGTAAAAGCTAGCACCGATCCACGCGATCCCGGCTATTACATGAAACCATTTAATAAATAGGGCTAACCATTCGTAAAGCTGTGGCCACATAACTCAATTCCTTTTTGATAAACTTGCTGTCCTGCAACATAGGTTTTGGCAATGACGCGGTCGTCACCCAACATATTGATGGCAAATAATTGTTCGCTTAAATTTGTGCTGCGTTGAATGCGTTGCGCTAGCATCGGGGTTGCGGCTAGATCTAACTCGATAAAGTCGGCCTCGGTGCCAATGTTTAGGTTGCCCACTTGATGGTCGATGCCCATGGTGTGGGCTGCCCCTTGGGTACATAAATATAAAGACTCAAACGGGCTCAAGCTGGTTTGCTGCATCTGGCAAACTTTATAGGCGTCGGCTTGGTTGGCAAACATGCTTAAACTCGTACCGCCGCCTACGTCACTGGCCAATGCGATGGGCACGCCATTGGCTTGTGCGCGTTGATAATTGAATAAGCCACTGCCTAAGAACAGGTTTGACGAAGGGCAAAAGCTGATGGCTGCGCCGGATTCACTTAAGGCAATATATTCACGATCGGTAAGGTGAATACCATGACCAAATAGTGCTTTATCTCGGACTAAGTCATGGGCTTCATAGACCGCTAAGTAATCAGAATGCTCAGGGAACAATTCATTAATCCACTGCACCTCACTGGGGTTTTCTGACAGGTGAGTTTGAATATAGGTATCGGGATGTTCGTTGGCCAATTGACCCGCTTTAGCCAGTTGTTGTTCACTGCTAGTTGGGGCAAAACGTGGTGTTATTGCGTAAAGTTGGCGGCCTTGTTTGTGCCAACGTTCGATTAATTTTTTACTGTCTCGGTAGCCGCTCTCGGGGGTGTCCCGCAATGCTTCAGGGCAGTTTCTGTCCATTAATACCTTGCCGCAAATCATTCGGGCGTTATAGGCTTCGGCAACGTCAAAGAAACTGTTTACCGATTGCGGGTGAACGGTTGCGTATACGCTGGCGGTGGTGGTGCCATGGGCAAACAGCTGATTCATGAAAAATTCTGCCTGGCCGCGCGCATAAGCCGCATTCACAAACTGTTGTTCGGCGGGAAAAGTATAGGTATTTAGCCAATCTAACAGCTGTTTACCAAAACTGGCGATAATCTCTACTTGAGGGTAGTGCACGTGGCTGTCAATTAAGCCCGGAATAATCAGCCCGCTGTGTTGCTCAATGCTAATATGCTCAGAATCAATATATTGCTGGTTTTGTTGTAGGTAATCGTTGGCTTCCCCAAAATACTCAATTATCCCATTACTGGTGACTAAAATAGCATCTTCAATATAGCTATAATGTTCACTGGGATTAAGGGTTGTTTTAGCAAAATGCAGCATTTTTCCGCGATGGATTTGTAGTGCGTTCCCTGCTTTTTCCATTTTAACTGCCTCGGTACGTTGAGTAGCTAAAGCCACTTAACAACAAAGGAATGTGGTAGTGAGGCTGGGTCGACTCAGTATTAAACACCACATCAGCCAAGGGAAAAAAGCATTGCTGAAAATGGGCAAGGCAATAGGCCTCGGTAATAAAGCGTAAGCAGTAGCAATCGGGCGCTAGCTCCAACTGGTCAAACTTAACGCGGCCGTCTTGGTTAGTTTCACCCGTGGCTAAAGCTTGGTTTTCGCCAAAGCGAAACAGTTCTACCGGGATCCCTATGGCGGGTTGTCCGCGGCTGGTGTCTAAAACGTGGCAACTTAAAGTACTCAAAATAAGTTCTCCATTCTTAATAGGCTAATCAGTTGTTGCTGCTGCGCAGCTATAGTCAGTTCTTGTTCGCGAGATTGACCAAGACGTTGGCGTAACATTACTAGCATTTGTTCGGCTGATTTACCGCTAGCACAAACAATAAAAATAAAGCCATAGCGGCTTAAGTACTGCTGGTTTAGCGCTAACAAATCTTGCAAAGTTTGTGCTTGAGCCTCACTCACTTGAGATTGCTCTGCTTGGCTTAAATGCTTGCCTTGGCTGTATTTTTTTTGTAGTGATGCAAGGTCACCAATCATCGGGTGGCCAGCAAATGCTTCCAACCAGTCACTTTCGTTGAGTGGAGCAAAGGCTTGCTTCGTCATCTCCAAAAGATGCTGTTTAGAATGAAACGGGCGTAACTCAGCCAAACCTTGTTGCCAGTGTTTACTGGTGCAAATACTGGCCATTTCACTGACAAACTGGCTTGAGGGTAAGTTGTTTAAGGTTTCTAGTGCGGGTTCTAGTGCCTCTTTAGTCATCTGTCATTTCTCCAGCCAATTGTTTGCGTAATTGGTTACCTACCTGCCATTGTAGCTTTTTCTGCTTATTTGATGGTGCCTGCTGGTGGCTTTGCAGCAAACTGATCAGCTGAGCCGAGATAGACACTGCTACCTGCATGGGCAGTTTCCCGCTCACTTCGCTTAAGCCAATTGGGCAGATCAGCTGATCAGCCCAACTGGGGTTGGTGAGCTGTTCCCGCAGGCGAAGGTCAAAGCGCTGGGCTTTGGTTTGTGAGCCAATTAAACCGACAAAGGCTAAGTCTTGACGCTGCAGCGCCGCTAGACTTAATTTGAAATCTAAGCCATGGTCTTGAGTTAAAATTACCACATAGCTATTGCTAGCAACGGCCTCTATTTGTTCTTCAGGCTGTGGGTGATAGTGGGTATTCACTCCCAAATCGGCGATAGAATCGAGCCATTGCTGTCGATTGTCTACCACCGTTACATGATAGGGCAGTTGGGCGAGTATTTGGCACAGTGCGTGGCTCACATGACCCGCCCCAAAAAGGGTGATATGTGGCTGATCAACCATGAAAAATTCAAACATCACTTGTACCGCGCCACCGCAACATTGAGCCAGATCAGCGGCCAAGGAAAACCGTTCTATTTGGCTTTGCTGGTTAGCATTATTTAGTTGCTCACGGGCATGTTTGATCACGCTAAGTTCTAAGTTTCCACCACCCAAGGTATCAAATTGTTGTTGCTTAGATATCACCATTTTAGCTCCGCCAGCACGGGGTACTGACCCCGCTTCAGCGATAATGGTGGCAATACAAAATGCTTGTTGCTGCTGCTTTAAGTATTGGCAGGCATCTAACCAGTTATTGGGCAGTAGGCTATTTGACCAATTCGGCATCTTGTTGCCCCTCCAAATAGTTAAATTGTTGCTGGCAAGCCATTAAAATTCGCTCGCCAGTCGCGGGGGCGTCTAATTGAGGGACTAGCTGATGTTGGCTAATCGCGGCGATGGCATCTCGAATGGCACACCAACTGCTAATGGCTAACATAAAGGGCGGCTCGCCGACTGCTTTAGAGCGATAGATGCTATGTTCGGGATTGGCTTGGTCGAACAGGGTAATGTTCATCTGTTTCGGGTAATCGCCAATGGTCGGGATCTTATAGTTCGCTGGGCTTTGGCTTAACAAACGGCCTTGTTCATTCCAGACTAATTCTTCTGTGGTTAACCAACCTAAGCCTTGGATAAAGGCGCCTTCAATTTGGCCAATATCAATCGCAGGGTTTAGGCTGGTGCCTACATCGTGCAAAATATCGACTCTGTCTAAGCTCATTTCTCCGGTTAGGGTGTCTATAGTGACTTCACTGACCGACGCACCTAGCGAGAAGTAATAAAACGGACGGCCTTGCGCTTGCTCTCGGTCGTACCAAATTTTGGGGGTTTTATAAAAACCGGTGGTAGACAGAGAAACGCGCTCCATGTAGGCAGCTTGAACAAGTTCTCCCCAGCTTAGCGAATCATCACCTAGCTGGACTTGTCCGTTTTTAAAGCTAATTTGTTCGGCATCTAGCTGGTATTGCTGTTGGGCAAAATCGATTAGGCGTTGTTTTAATTCAGTGGCGGCAATATGCGCTGCCATCCCATTAAGATCTGAACCTGAAGACGCGGCCGTGGGTGAAGTATTAGGCACTTTGTCGGTGCGGGTTGACGTGACTAATACATAGTCAACCGGAACTCCCAAGGTTTGAGCGACAATTTGTTGTACTTTAGTGTGTAAACCTTGGCCCATTTCGGTGCCGCCATGATTTACCTGTATGCTGCCATCGGTGTAAATGTGCAGTAATGCGCCAGCTTGGTTAAGGTGTTTGGCTGTAAATGAAATACCAAACTTTACCGGGCAAAGTGCCAAGCCTTTTTTAAAGGTGGGGTTGCTGCTATTCCACTGATTTATTTGTTGGCGGCGCTGGCGATAGTTGGCGTTGCTTTCCAATTGTTGCATTAGCTCAAGCATTGCTTGATGTTGCTCCACCTCCATGCCGTAGTGAGTCGTGTGGTGTTGCTGGTTGTATAAGTTTTTATAACGAACATCTAAGGCATCTTGCTGAGTAGCTATGCTGATATCTTGCATGGCTTGTTCAATGAGTATCATCCCTTGTGGTCCACCAAAACCACGAAACGCAGTATGGGACACCGTGTCGGTTTTTAGACGATGGCCAACCACTTCTGCTTTGTTAAGGCTATAGGCGTTGTCACTATGAAACATCGCTCGGTCTACAATGGCGTCAGACAAATCAGGTGAATGGCCACAAAGCCCGTTTACTTCTAACTTGGCGCTTTCAATGAGACCGTCAGTACTTAAGCCTAATTGATAGCGGTTGTAGAAGGGGTGGCGTTTACCGGTGACAGCCATGTCTATACTGCGAGGCAGTCTCATTTTTACCGGCTTGCCTGTATGCCAACAACCTAAACTGGCTAAGCAGGCCCACTGAGCGGCTTGAGTCTCTTTGCCGCCAAAGCCTCCCCCCATGCGGCGCATGTCTACGGTGACTAGGTGAAAAGGAATGGCTAACACTTCAGCAATAAGTTTTTGTACTTCGCTGGGGTGCTGTGAAGAGGTATATAAGGTGATGCCTCTGTCTTCGGTAGGCACTGCAAGGCTCACTTGCCCCTCTAGATAAAAGTGCTCTTGGCCGCCGATGTTTTGCTCACCGCTCAGTTGTAATGGGCTAGTGGCGATATCAGCATCACTCACTGTTGTGCCCATTGTATGGCTTGGTCTTACCGTAGGACTTGGGTTGGCTGTTTTTTTGGCTTGTTCGGCGTTTAAGCAAATACTATCTGGCTCAGCATACTCGACAAGTTGTTGACTGGCGTCTTGGGCAATTTTCCACGCGAGTTGATGGCTGTTTGCCAACACTAAAGCGAGTGGTTGTTGGTGATAAGAAATATCAGTGTCACTAAGCAGTGGATCGCCTGGGAAAATAGGCCCTATATCTTGATGCCCAGGAATGTCGCTACAGCGCAATACGGCGACTACCTCGGGGTGTTGTTTTAGCTGGTCTAATTGTTGTTGGCTAATCTTACCTTTGGCAATACTGCTGGTTATTACCGCGCCGTGCAAACAACCCGCAGGGGTGATTTGGTCATCAACAAATAAGGCTTCACCAGCCACTTGTTTGGCTGCGCTTTCATGTTTAACTGATTGCCCAACCACTTGGCTTTGCCCTTGTTGGTGCAATTGCTGAGTTGTGAGTTTACGCATAAGCGGGCAACCTCGTTGGTAATTGATTGCAATATAAGTGGAAACGTTTCAGCAGGTTTTGTACCAATAATACTCGGTAAGCGGCGCTGGCTCGTACATCGTCAATCGGTTTTATATACAGTGGTACTTGCTGCTGCAGCTGTTTGAGCTTTTCGCTGGTGAACACATGGCCAACGAGGTGTTGCTCTAACTCACTTAATCGTACTGATTTTGCTGCTACGCCGCCCGCGGAGATAATGCACTGGCTGACCCGTTGCTGCTCATCAAGCTGCAGTGATACGGCTAATACTACGGTGGCAATATCATCTTCAAAGCGTTTACTTACTTTGTAAATTTGGTGTTTGGTTTCTGGTGCCAAATCGGGTAGGTGAACGGCACTGATCCATTGCTGTGGTTTTAATACCGTTTCTCGATAACCGGTGATGTAATCTTCAGGTGCGTGTACTTCGATATTACAGCCGTCGTCGACTTCAATTTTCCCGCTAAGGCTAATTAAGAGTGGGGCAATATCACCGATTGGTGAGGCATTGCCTAAACTGCCGCCTAAGGTGGCGCGGTGGCGAATAGTGATACTGCCTAGTCGTGCAAAAATCTCATCGGTGCTTGGGTAGTGTTGTTTCATGAATTGATGAACTTGATCAAGCGGTACGGCTGCACCTATTCGCCATCCACCATCAATCCGCTCTATGCTGCTAAGTTCAGGCATGGCGGTAAGATCGATGATCTTCTCGATGCTTTTCAGTTGCTGAGTCACTTCTAAGGCTAAGTCGGTGCCACCGCCTATCCATTTAGCATCGGGGTGGTTTTGTCGTATTTGTGCCAGTTCTGCTCGAGAATGGGGTTGCCAGTATTGTTCGCTTTCAAGCTTAGGGCACTCGGCCATCCAATGTTGCACAACCGATTCTTGTTGCTGAATATGATCGTGCTGTGAGTGACTATTGGCCGACACTTGTTTAGCTGCTTCTATAAGCGGCCCGTAACCGGTGCAGCGGCATAGGTTGCCAGCTAAAAACTCTTCAGGGTGTTCAGGTTGCTTGTGTTGACGAGATAAGGCGTACAGCGACATGACAAAACCGGGAGTACAAAAACCACATTGGCTACCGTGGTGGTCAACGATGGCTTGTTGAACAGGATGCAGGTTTTGTCCCTGTTTTAGATATTCAACGGTGATAATTTGTTTGCCATGCAAGGAATGCAGAGGGGTAATGCAACTGTTGATTTGTTTATAGCTGAGCTCAGCTGATGCGGTGTTACTCACCATGACAACGGTGCAGGCGCCGCAATCACCGCTGGCGCAGCCTTCTTTCGTGCCGACTAAACCACTATGCTCACGCAGAAAGGTGAGTAGCATGGTATCTGCTGCTTGTTGGCTTAAGCTAACTACCTGATTATTAATCATTAGCTGTAACATATTTTCTCCTGCCTGCCTTATTAAGTTGTCCGTTCGGTCAGCTTTTTGGCCAAATTTTTTATTCTATTTAGTCGACGGTTTGATCTTCACTGCGATAAGCATAGGTATCGGCAAAGCGCGACAATATCCAATCACCCGCCGTGACGTCTTGGTACTGAGCCTGTTCACCTTCAGCTAAACAAGAGGCGAGGGTCGCCACCTTGGTATCAAAGTCAGGCTCTACAAAAAACGGCATAGAAAAACGCGTCGTTTGCTGAGTTGGGCTAGTGACACGGTGAGGCGTCGATTTATAACAATCGTTAGTCCAACGCTGCATTAAATCGCCAATATTTACCACAAAACTGTTTTCAACTGGGCTTGCGTCTAACCACTCGCCGTTGCGATCTTGTACTTGCAAGCCACCAATTTGATCTTGATACAGCAAGGTAATACAACCGTAATCGGTGTGTGCCCCTGCGCCGTTTTGTTGGCCTTGCTGTGGTGGGTAGTGAATCAGTCTTAATACACTTACCGGGCAGCCAAAGCTTTGACTGAAGAAATCTACAGGCAGTTGCAATGCGAGTGCCATTGCTTTTAGTATTTTGAGTGCAACTTGCATACTCAGTTCATATTGTTGCTGCATCAGTTGAATAAAGCCGTCAAGATTTGGGTACTGATTTGGCCCATATAATTGGCTACAACGTGCAACTTGCGGATGATAGGGGCTTAAATCTAAGGCCATATCAAAGGTTTCTTTGTAATCACTTGGTCCATTTGGGTCTAGCTTTTCAGCGCTGACTTGTCCCCAACCGCGGTGGTTACTTGAATGCTGTATATTAATGGTTTGTTTAATTGATTCAGGTAGCGCAAAAAACTGCTCGGCCATCGCTTTTACTTGGCTAAACTGTTCAGCAGGAATGCCATGACCGGTAACGTAGAAAAAGCCCGTATCTCGACAAGCCTTATCAATAGCATTGATCACACTTGTCCATTGGCTTTGGTCATCGTTATGTAAGGCACTAATATCGATGATAGGTAACGCTAAGGTCATATTGTTCCATCCTGGATGATTATACGGGTACTCGTTTAGTGAGTTTTTAGCGCTCTCACACTAGGCTTAGAGAGCGCTATATAAGTCAAAAAAGTCAATTTACTTAGGAATGGTGGCGTCGATACCTTCTACGTACCACATGACTCCGGCTAACTCTTCATCGTTAAGGGTTTTGCCAGCAGGAATAACTTCTTCACCTTGGTTGTTATTCATAGGGCCTGTGAAGGGATGGAATTCACCCGATTTTATCTTCGCTTCTGTTTCGCTAATCGCTACTTTAATATCATCGCTAAGCGCAGGATTGACCGACACTATTTGTAGGATATCTTCAGCAAAACCGCCCCAGTAATCTTCAGGCTTCCAAGAACCATCCATCACTTCTTGAACGGTACGAATATAATGAGGTGCCCACACATCACGTACTGAGAACATATGTGCAGTAGGGGCGAAGTGGCTCATGTCTGATGCTTGACCAATACCCATTTTACCGCGTTTTTCTGCAGCGATAAGGGGGGCAGGGCTGTCGGTATGCTGCAAGATAATATCTACACCTTGATCCATTAACGCATTGGCTGCGTCTGCTTCTTTACCTGGATCGTACCAAGTATTTACCCAAACAATTTTAATCTCTACGTCTGGGTTTACACTTTTAGCTGCTAAGTAAACAGAGTTAATATCACGAATCACTTCAGGGATTGGGAAAGAGGCTATGTAACCAATCACGTTAGTTTTGGTGGCCATGCCTGCAGCAATACCCGACACATAACGACCTTCATAGGTCCGCAATACGTAAGTTGATACGTTTTTAGAGCGTTTGTAGCCAGTGGCGTGCTCAAAACGCACTTTAGGGAATCTTTTCGCTGCTTTAATCGTTGGGTTCATGAAACCAAATGAGGTCGTGAAAATCACATCGTGGCCTGATTTGGCTAGTTGAGTAATCACGCGCTCGGCGTCAGCACCTTCAGGCACGTTTTCAACAAAGGTTGTTGATACTTTACCCGCGAAATGTTTTTCCATTTCAATGCGACCTTGGTCATGCTCATAACTCCAGCCGTGGTCTCCTACAGGGCCTACATACACAAAGCCCACTTTTAGTGGTTCATCAGCGGCCATGGTGGTTGGGGCGATTAATAAGCTAGTTACAGCAAAGGCGGCTGCGCTTATCCATTTATTTAGTTTCATTAAGAACTCCGTTTCTCTATATCGGCGTTTAGGGTTGTGATAGTGGTAGCAAAAAGCTGGCCACTTGGTCATGTTTTTTGATTTAAGTCAAAAAACCACGTTAACACAAGCTTTGTTGTAATTAGATATCCTAATTGTAAGCAAAGCCACGATTTGAGTTTGTTACTTAATGGTGCAAGATGTTAAGTGCTCGCACCAAGGCTAAGCATTATAGCTTGCTTTTGACGTCAATTAATCATAGTTGATGTAAGCGATATGTTGATGATTTGTTGTTTGTAAGCCGCTGCTTGTGGTGTTTTGTGGTGATGTTCCCAATAGCGATTAACTTGGTTGGCAGGCAATTTGCCTAATTAAGCTGACTTTGTGGTCAGGTTTTTCTGGTTGCATAACGGATATATAGACAGGGAGCGAGTATGAGTAGCGATAATGAGACCGCAGTATCAAAGGATTTGATCTATCAATTGCATGACCGCCCGCCAGCCGCACAGGCCTTTTTTGCAGGCTTACAACATGTACTGGCGTGTTTTGTGGGTATTATTACGCCAACGTTAATTATTGGTGGAGTATTAGGCTTAGGTGAGCATATTCCATACTTAATTAGCATGGCGTTAATCGTGTCGGGAGTAGGCACTTTTATTCAGGCAAAAAAAATCGGCCCGGTAGGGGCTGGGATGATTTGTGTGCAGGGGACTAGCTTTGCATTTTTAGGTTCAGTATTGGCTGCAGGGTTTATTGCTAAAGGCCAAGGTGGAGGCCCTGAAGAAATTTTATCACTGATATTTGGCGTTTGTTTTTTAGGTGCCTTTATAGAGATATTTTTGTCACAAGTACTGATAAAAATGAAGAAAATCATCACTCCATTGGTGACCGGCATCGTGATAACTATTATCGGTATTTCACTGATAAAGATCGGTATGACTGACTTGGCCGGTGGTTTTAAAGCGTCTGATTTTGGCAGTATGCAGAACCTAAGTTTAGGCGCCATTGTATTACTGACCATTATCGTATTGAATCGCTCTACTAATCCTTGGTTACGCTTATCTGCGATTGTGATTGGCCTAATTGTAGGGATGGTTATTGCAATATTTATGGGTAAAGTCGACTTCTCTTCAGTACTGTCTCAGCCTTCAATTAGTGTTCCGATGCCGTTTAAGTATGGCTTCTCATTTGATTGGGTGGCATTTTTGCCAGTAGCGATTATTTACTTCATTACCGCGATTGAATCTGCGGGTGATATCACCGCCAACTGCGCCGTATCGCAACAGCCAATTAAGGGCGATTCTTATTTAAAACGCGTTCGCTCAGGGGTACTTGCTGATGGGGTAAACTCATTGATTGCCGCGACCTTTAATACTTTCCCAAACACCACCTTTAGCCAAAATAATGGGGTTATTCAGCTTACCGGTGTTGCCAGCCGCTATATTGGTTTTTATATTGCCGCCATTTTGGTAGTACTTGGTTTATTCCCTATTTTGGGCGCAGTACTGCAGCAGATCCCAAAGCCTGTATTGGGTGGCGCGACCTTGGTTATGTTCGGTACTGTTGCCGCAGCAGGCATAAAAATCTTAGCCAGCGATGAGCTAAATCGACGAAAACTGTTGATCATGGCGGTGTCGTTTGGTGTTGGGCTAGGCGTTACCATGGTGCCTGATCTCCTGCAGCATGCGCCAAAGTTAGTACAAAACATCTTTGGTTCGGCGGTTACCTCGGGTGGTTTAACGGCAATTTTACTTAGCTTACTGTTACCAGAAGAACGCAGTGAGACAGTGGCTAAAGTCGACAAGGCTGCGCAACATTCCGCAGCGTAAAGGCCGGGTTGGCTTTTTAAACGTTGCTTAATGTTTAGGCTTTTGGCAAAATTGCGGCAGGTGCTAAGGGGCGCCTGCCCGCCAAGAGGAACTCACCCTTAACTTTTATTATTACTTCATTAAGACACTGTATGTCATTCTGAATATTGTTTTGCGGGGAACAGACTATTATTTAGGAACATAGAGATGTTATCCCCAGTTGAAGAACTTAAGATCCGCAGTAAAATTTTGCTTAAACAGCAACCCACTGCTAACTCGCCTTTACTTGCGCTAAGTAAAGGCAAAATACCACAGCTTAAACACGCCTTATTATTTGTGGCTCGCCAAAGCGGATTTAATGATTGGCAACACGCCTTAACCATATTGTCTTGTGAGCAATCGTTAACTGAGCAACAAGATAGTGGTAAGTTTTGGTATGCCCAAGCGAGCATGACACTGCTTAACCATTGGTGTGCTAATTACCAAGAAGCGTTAACATTACAAGCTCAAAAAGGGGGCGTAGTCTTACCTTATAAAAAGCAATTTGTAGTGGCTGATAGTCGTTTTTTGCAAAGCTTAGGTTTAGCCGTCAACGACCCATTGTGGGAATCGCTTAAATACAATTGGTGCCAAGGCCCGCAAGCGATTCGCCAACAGCTAGCTTATAAGCGCTTGTTAGCGATGCAATTAGCCCCTTATAAAGCCTGTTAATTGGATACTAAACGTTTAAACTCTTCACTAAGTAAGCGTTCTTCTTGGTGTTCAGGCTAAATCGCCACTGCATTTGATCTACTTTGCCTATGCAGTGGTTTGAATGCCTTAGTATGGACCTTAATTGGCGAGCGATGCTCGCCAAACTTCTCTGTTAAGGAACTTACATGTCAAAGAAAATTTATTGTATCGCTATGTTTAAACCCAAAGCGGGCAAACTCAACCAGCTGTTTGAAGTGCTGCAAGGGCTAGAGCCAAACACTCTCCGTGAAGACGGTTGCATCCAATACACGCTAACACGCCAAATTGATAACCCTTTTGCTACTGGTACTGGTTACCCGATTGCTTTTCAAGAAATTTGGGCCGATAAAGATAGCTTCGAAGCGCACTGTCAGCGCCAAGAAATTAAAGACTTTTTTCAAGCCCAATGCGTTGCAGAAAGCGGTTTTGTTGAAGATGCCAATGTATGCGTATATAGCGATGAGCCAGAGAACTACGATGCGCCAGTGTTGGTGAAGTAGTTCAAACCTCAATTAACCTTATTTAAAATCGGTTATTGGCTCGGGCTTGTGAATAGCATGTTTACAGCACTCATCTTGTTCTTAGTATCAATGTGTTTAGCATGGCGTTATATTAGCTAACACTATATGGGCTAAACAGCTGTTGTGTAACCGCTATCACTAAGGAGAGAGCGCAATGTCTATAACCTTAGCTTTTGATGTTTACGGCACACTCATCGACACGCATGGCATTGACTGCTTGCTGGAAAAGCTTGCGGTAAAAAATGTCACTGAGTTTTCTCAAACGTGGCGAAATAAGCAGTTAGAGTATTCGTTTCGCCGCGGCTTAATGCAACATTATCAAAGCTTTGCTGTATGTACTAAAGATGCCCTCGATTACACTTGCCGCTTTTATAAGGCGGCATTAACCACAGCCCAAAAACAGCAACTTTTAGATGCTTACAAAACCCTACCTGCATTTGACGATGTGCCAGCGGCGTTAAGCCAATTGAAAGACAGTGATATCAAAATGTATGCGTTTTCTAATGGTAGCTTAGCAGCAGTTGAACAATTGCTTGAGAGTGCCGGCATTAAGCATTTATTTGATGGCGTGGTAAGCTGCGAATCGCTTCAATCATTTAAACCTAACCCTGCGGTTTATCGCCATTTCTTGCAACAAGCCAAAGCCTTAGCGAGCGATACATGGTTAATTTCGAGTAACCCCTTTGATGTTATCGGTGCTATTTCTTTTGGGATGCATTCAGCTTGGGTGCAGCGCAGTGAACAGGCCATCTTTGACCCTTGGGGAATAGAGCCAACAACAGTGGTAAAAAGCCTTAGTGAGCTAAACGTCAATGTATTTAGTATCAACCAGCAATGTTGAAAAACGGACTAAATCATTGGCTAATCGCACTATGGGATCACTCGTGACGTTGGCTGTTTGCGAGACTCATGTGATGAGTTAATTGTTACTCAAGGTGCCAACGGTTGATTGCTTTAGGTGCTGTTCTTGTAATTCTTCGAGCCAATGTCGATGGTAAGTCCTAAACTGATTAGACATAAAATACTTAGTTAACCAAGTTAAACCATTTCGTTGAGTAGATTCGGTAATAACTCGACAACCTTTGCTTGTGGGCTCAATTAACCAAGCATGATACATATCTACAGCACCCATTTTTCCTTTCCAGGCAAGTTGTTTATGAGGCGTAAATTCAACCACAGTACATTTGAATGCTGCTCTTTTGGTTTTCCAATAAAATTGAGCATTTTTAGCCAATTCAATGCCATCGCCATTGATGATTTGAACTGAGGTTGAGCTATGTTTCCATGTTGGCCAGCAGGGCGCATGAACTAAACAATGCCAAATCTCTTCAGCGCTGGCTGATATATCTAGCTGATTTTTAATATGTATTTGAGAGTTTTTAGGGTGATAGTAATCAGGCCAGATAATTCCTTTCTTATTGAGCATGCTGTTTCTCTCGATAGACTAAACATTTCAATATTAGTACTTATGGTGACATTTAACGAACTGTTCAAGATCTCGTTGTTGTGTGAGCTTGACTAGGCTAGCGCGTTGAGTGTAGAAGCATATTCAACAAAACTGTCACTCATGCTGGTGGCCAGATCTTGGTGGTCCCAAGAATTAAGCAAGGCGTGGTAGCCTTCTTTGCCTGCAAGCGTGTAGGCCGATGATACACCGCGATAGGCGTGTTGTTCTTTTACCGCTATCCACTCGCCTTGCTGACATATCTTAATATTTTTGACTCGCTGACCTTGAGGTTGCTCGCCATTGTATTGATAGCGTAGCCGATAGAAATAAGGAAAACTGCCATCGCCAGTCCCTACTATGCCATTGTTGTAGGCGTTATCTATGGCACCTTCAATCACACTGGCTAAATCTTCACCTTTGATTAAATAGCTGACTAAGGCTATCTCGAAGGGCAGTAAACGACCACAAATTTCTGCTTTTGTCAGTGGCCCTGCCTTGAGTGATACACGAACACCACCGGCATTGTGTAAGGCAAAATCTGTAGGACTATGTTTGTTGGCGATTTGGTAAAAGCCTTTACATACCAAGGGAGACACTTCACTGCCTAAGGGGTAATCATGATTAGGTAGTCGAGTATGCAGCAGTGGTGTGGGCAAAGTGGTAATGATTTGCTCGCGCATTTGTTCAACCACAGGGCGATAATCTCGGTCAATTATTTGCTTAATTTGCGGGTCTTCGGGGAAATGACTAAATAAATGGCTGCGGCTGACATAGTCATTAATCTGTTGGCGCAGCTCGTTGCTTACAACTTGCTCATTGGCAAAGGCTTGCCAATCGTCTGCGAGTAGAAATGACACCCCGCCAGTCAAGCCAGTTACTTTACCTTGATGGTCAAACGTCAGTTTTTCTAGGCCTATTGATTCGGCATGTTTTCCGGCTTGCAAGATTAAACAATCATTAACCCACTGAGGCGCTTGTTCAGTAGAACTGATGCCAAGCTCGCTGAAATCTCCGGTAAGGGTATGCGAATGTCCGCCGACAATCACGCTTATGCCATCAACAGCCTTAGCCAGTTCTACATCACCGTGGTATCCCAGGTGGCTCAGTACCAGGATATGATTAATCCCTTGTTGGTGGAGGTGCTCGATGGTAGCTCGGGTGGTTTGTATGGCATTGAGAAAATGGCAATCGGCGTCTGGGCAGCCAATATTATGCATTTGGTCATGGGTAATACCGACAATGGCTAACTGTTTGTCTGCTAGGGGTTTAAGCAGGTATTGAGCAATTTGGCGCTGATTGTCAAAACGATAGAGGTTGTTATGGGGGGCGAGAGGATGGGCTTTGTTTTGATCCTCTTGGCTTAGGTCCATGTTGCCTGCCAGTAAGGCAAAGTTAGCTTGCTCGATAAACTGCGCAACGGGGGCATTACCTAAATCAAATTCATGGTTACCAATCGTTAAGGCATCAGGGGCCAATAGATTAAGTAAACGAGCATTGGCCAAACCCTTAAATTGACTGAAATATAAACTGCCTTGAAAACTGTCGCCAGCATGCAGTAGCAATGAATCTGCACCTTGTTGCTTGGCTAATTGGCGCTGAGCCTTAACTGCGGAAGCTATTCGTGCATAACCGCCACAATGGGCATCTATTTGATACTCGGTGTCAGCAAGCTTGAGCTTGAAGTGCAATAGTGACGATTCAAAGTGTGAATGGGTGTCATTGATATGAGCCAAGTACAACGAGTAGGACATAAGGTAGGGGGCCTCCTAACATGGGGAGCTCATGATACGCGAAAAAGTCACGGTGTAAGCCACTTGATTAAGTAAAAAACCAAGCCGATGGTGAATCAGCTTGGTTTACGTGTCACTAAAATGAGGGTTTAGTGGATCCTTGAATCAAAGGGTTTAGCCAAGCTCATCGGTGCAGCGAGTTTTTGACGCAATGGGTTAGAGCTAATAATCACCATTACTACAATGGTGGCTACATAAGGCAGCATAGCTAATAGGTTGGGTGATATAGTAAAACCAATACCTTGCATCACTAAATGCAAAATAGACGCTACACCAAATAAGTACGCGCCCACCATTAAGTAACCCACTCGCCATGAGGCGAATACGACGAGCGATAGTGCAATCCAACCACGGCCCGCGGTCATGTTTTCCATCCACATTGGGGTGTATGACAATGACATATAGGCGCCCGCAAGGCCGGCAAAAGCACCGCCAACTAATACCGCAATATAGCGAACTTTAATTACTTTTATACCCAGGGCATTCGCTGAGTAGGGGTTTTCACCTACCGCGCGTAAGGTTAGCCCGGCGCGGGTTTTATTGACAACCCACCAGCAAATACCCACTAAAGCAAAGCTGCCGTATACCAAAATGTCATGATTGAAAAATAGCGGACCAATAAAGGGAATATCGCTAAGCAAAGGGATCGCAATCGCTTTAAATCCAACCACGGTAGAGCCCACTAAGTTAACGCCTAAGAAGGCACTTAAACCGGCTCCAAATATGGTTAAGGCTAAGCCTGTAGCCACTTGGTTGGTATTGAGGTTGAGGGATAACAGACCAAAAATGGCTGCCATGGTCATTCCGGCGATGATCGCTAACAATAAACCCAAGGCTAAACTGCCACTAAAATACGCGCCAGCAAAACCTGCCATTGCGCCCATTAACATCATGCCTTCTTGACCTAGGTTGAGTACCCCTGATTTTTCGCAGATTAATTCGCCTAAGGCGACCAGTAATAGTGGCGTGCCGGTTTTAATCGCAGCCACTAAGATTTGTTGAAAAAGTTCCATATCCATTAGGCTGTTCCTTGCTTAGTTTCGGTGGCCGTTGGTTTACTGCTTTGTGCCACGCGGGTGGTGGGTTTCCAAATGATTTTGTAATTAATCAGGAAGTCACAAGCGAGCAAGAAAAAGAGCAATATCCCTTGGAAAAGACCGGTAATCGCGGTGGGCATACCTAGCTCTATTTGTGCTAAATCACTACCCATGTATAAGGTACCCATGAAGAAGGCGGCGAAAATAATTCCAAAGGGATTTAGCCTGCCAAGGTAAGCCACAATAATGGCCGCATAACCATAACCAGGAGAAATTTGCGGGATAAGCTGACCAATTGGGCCGGTCACTTCGGCAACCCCTGCAAATCCAGCCAAAGCGCCGGCACTTAACATGACACTCCAGATAATAAATTTGCTGCTGTAGCCTGCGTAACGTGCCGCTGGTTGGTCAGAGCCAAACACTCTTAATTGAAACCCCGGTAGAGTGCGGTACAAAATTATCCCGGAGCCAATGGCAAAGATAACCGCCAAAATAATGCTGATTGAGGCTCGGCCATCTTCCATAATGGTAGGTAGCAATACAGAATCAGCAAAAATAGCCGATTCGGGGAAGCCAAAGCCATCAGGGTCGACTAATGGACCGTGTACACCCCAAAGCAGCAAGTACAAGCCGATATAGTTGAGCATAATGGTAGTAAGAATAAGGTTGGTGTGAAATAACTGATGTAACAAGGTAGGGATAGCCGCCCACAACATGCCGGCTATAGCACCGGCAATAAGGGTAATGGCTAACCAACCATAGCCGCTATCGTCGCCAGCTTGCAGCGCAAAGTAACTGCCCACTAAGGCACCTACTAACAGCTGCCCCTCTGCGCCAATGTTCCAAATATTGGCTTTATAACAAAGGGCCAAACCGGTTGCGCATAATAGTAGGGGAGTGGTTTTCACCATTAACTCACCCAAGTTATAACTATCGCTAAGCGGATCAAGAATGAATACTCTAAATGCTGTGGCGGGATTAATATCTAACGACAGAAACATCACGCTGGAGACGAGCATGGTTAACACAATCGCAATTACTGGCGACATCCAAGACATTAATTTAGATGACTCTAAACGTGGTTGAGTTCTAAGCATGTTGCTGCTCCTCTTCTGGGGTGTCGTGATCGATAAAGCCACCCGCTATCCACTTACCTATTTGTTCTATATTGGTTTGTTCGGTGCGTACCGCCTGCGATATTTTCCCTTCGTAAAGCGCCGCTATTCTGTCTGAGATCATAAATAACTCGTCGATATCTTCTGAGACCACTAATATTGCTGCGCCGCGATCGCGCAGTTCAATTAATTGGCGATGAATTGAGCTTGCTGCACCAATGTCTACTCCCCATGTTGGGTGAGCACAAATCAGGATTTGTGGGTCTTGGTCGACCTCTCGACCAATAATGAATTTTTGTAAATTTCCCCCTGATAAGCTTTTAGCTTGGGAGTGAGCGTTATGACATTTAACATCATTGTGGTGAATAATTGACTTGGCAAGTTCCAGTACCTTGTGAGGCAAAATTAGGCCTTTTTTAACCAAACCTTTGCGCGCGCTGGTTAACAGGGTATTGTCGGCCAAGCTCATATCTGGCACCGCACCTTGGCCTAATCTGTCTGCCGGCACATAACTCATGCCTAGCAAGCGTCGCTCACCGGCGTTTAATTTACCTACTTTACGGCCGTTCATGATAATGCTGGCAGCGTCGGCTCGAGTATCTTCTCCGCTTAGTGCTTCCAGCAAATCTTCTTGGCCGTTGCCTGCAACTCCTGCTATGCCTAAGATTTCACCGCTGTGTAGGCTAAGATTTACCTTGTTGAGTCCAGTACCAAAAGGATTGGTCGGTTCAACAGATAAATTAGTTGTCACTAACAGTTCATCAGAACCAATGGTTTTCTCGTAGCGCTCTGATAACACCGCATCACTGCCTACCATCATGCGAGCGATAGAATCAGGCGTTTCATTGGCGGGGACACATTCACCGCTTACTTTACCGCCGCGTAAAATAACCGCTCGGTCGCACAGCGAGGTCACTTCTTTTAGCTTATGACTAATAAACAAAATGCTACAGCCTTCGCTGGCTAAGGTACGTAATACTTTAAATAAACCGGCTACTTCTTGTGGTGTAAGCACCGATGTTGGTTCGTCAAGGATCAGTAGTTTTACGTTTTGGATTAAGCAGCGCAGGATTTCTAAGCGTTGACGTTCGCCAATACTGAGGTTATGTACGTAACGGTCAGGGTCTACTTTTAGCTCATAGGCGGCACTTAATTCAACAATTTTTGCGCGTAAGGCCGCTTTGTCTTTCACGACCCCAGCGTCTAGGCTCAATTCAATATTTTCTTGCACAGTGAGGGTTTCAAACACTGAGAAATGTTGAAAGACCATACCAATGCCCATGGCACGAGCCATATTGGGCGAGCTTATTTTAACTTCCTTGCCATGCCATAATAATCCGCCTTCGTCGGCTTGTACTACGCCATAAATCATTTTTACTAAGGTCGACTTACCAGCGCCATTTTCACCCAGTAGGGCAAGAATTTCACCTTTTTCTAAGCTAAGGCTTACCTTGTCGTTGGCTAATACACCGGGGTATCTTTTAGATACCTGCCATAGCGCTAACAATGGTTCGTGTTGTTTCATTATGAGTCCATTCGATATCTGTATGGTTTTCTTTAAGTCAATATCATTGCCATGTTCAATCGTTTGATTGAGCACTGGGTAATATGCAATCCTAAAAAACAATGCATAAATCTGACCACTTGTTCAACTTTATAGGTGTAGCGTAAAAGTTGCATTTGTTGAATATTTGTTGTGCTCGATTGGTGCGTAGTATGGCAAGTTTTGTGACATATTGGTGCAAAATATTGCTTTATATTAAACAAACATAGTACTAGTGATTTACCAATTAATACTTAATAATAACTTTATATACGGACTATATAACAGATACACCGCAACAAGGAGAGTGAATAAGCATGGCAAAAGCGACGACAGCTCAAAGCGGCACCATTAGAAAAAAGAACGAGAAGCTCATTTTAAAGGCGGCCACAAACGAGTTTGTGAAACACGGTTATCAAGGCACATCGTTGCAAGCCATTGCAGACAGGGCGGAGTTACCCAAAGCCAATATTCTTTACTATTTCAAATCTAAGCAGGGCTTATATACGGTATTGCTCGAAGATATCCTGGCAATGTGGAACGATGCTTTTGAAAACACCACCGCTGACGATGACCCCGCGATTGCCATTAGCGCATATATTCGCTCAAAAATGCGTTATAGCCGCAGCCACCCTAAAAGCTCGCGTATCTTCGCGATGGAAATTATCCAAGGCGCACCAAACCTAAAAGACCAACTGCAAGCGCCAGTTGTCGTATGGGCAAAACAAAAATCTACGCTTATTCAAGCATGGATTGACCAAGGTAAAATGCAAGCCGTAGAACCGCTAAATCTACTGTTTCTGATTTGGGGGGCTACCCAGTTCTACGCTGATTTTGATACCGAGATCCGGCTGATTCATGGCAAGGCCTTAAGTAATAAAGAGTTTGCTAGCGCAGAGCAAAACTTGATTGATATTGTGGTTCGAGGTCTAGGGCTTAAGGTTTAGCGTTAGAAAGTGAGTGTTATTAATACTGATTTAACTTGATTAGTTGGTCAAGAAATTGCTTGTTGGTTAAAGCATATTTATAACGACAAGTTATTAAAGGAAATAGACAAACGCAATGCCTTCTAATAAACCAAGCACTAACCAAGCTCTTTGGATAAAAAACCCATTAGCGGTATTTAGTGGTGCTATTTCAGGGGCCGACGCAGAGCGAGATTTACGCGGTGGGGTCGTGGTTAAAGGTACCACCATCGTTGAATGTGTCGCAGCAGGGCAACAACCGATTACCCCCATCGACCAGCAACTCGATGCTAGTGACATGGTGCTGCTCCCCGGCTTAATTAATACCCACCACCATTTTTACCAAACGTTGACGCGCTGTTTACCGGCGGCAATTAATCAGCCTTTGTTTCCTTGGTTAAAAACGTTGTACCCCATTTGGAGCGGACTGACACCCAAGCATATTGAGTTGGCGACAGAAATTGCCTGTTGGGAATTAATGCTAAGTGGTGCCACCACGGTGGCCGATCACCATTACGTGTTTAACCATGCCTTAAGTGAGGCGATAGACATTCAAGCTGAAGTTGTTGGGCGTTTAGGTGTTCGCGCCACCTTAACCCGGGGTAGCATGAGCTTGTCACAAAAAGATGGCGGTTTGCCGCCTGATTCAGTGGTGCAAACTGAACAGCAAATCTTAGATGATAGCTTAAGGCTCACCAAGGCTTATCACGATGCCAGCGAAGGAAGTATGCTGCAATTGGCATTAGCGCCTTGCTCGCCTTTTTCAGTGACCGAATCCCTAATGAAAGAAACGGCTTTGTTGGCTAAGCAGCAAGGGGTTCGGCTGCATACCCATTTAGGTGAAACCATCGATGAAAATGATTTTTGTCTGCAAAAACTCGGTATGCGCCCGGTAGATTACCTTGAGCATTGTGGTTGGATGGGGCCGCAAACGTGGTTGGCTCATGGCATCCATTTTGATGAAGCAGAAATACAACGCTTAGGTGCTGCACAGATTGGTATCGCCCATTGCCCCACCTCTAACATGGTGTTGGCATCGGGCATTTGTCCCACCTTAGATTTAGCGGCTGCGGGTTGTCATGTTGGTATGGCAGTGGATGGTTCAGCCTCTAATGACAGCTCTAATATGATTCAAGAATTACGTCATTCATTAATGCAGCAACGATTGCGTTATCGCGCCGATCAAATTACCCACCATCAAGTACTCAACTGGGGGACTCAAGGCAGTGCCGCAGTGCTGGGGCGTGAAGATATTGGCGTGTTGGCTCCTGGCAAGCAAGCAGACCTAGGGCTGTATAAGCTGGATGGGCTCAATTTTTCCGGTGCTCATGACCCATTGGCAGCCCTGATTTTGTGTGGCGCTAGCCAAGTGAACAAACTGATGGTGGCGGGTAAATGGATTATTGAAAATGGCGATGACACCCGCGCGCAACTAAACCAACTTAAAGCAAAACACCACCAATTAGCCAAGCAATTGGTGGCGTAAGGATAACTATGAGCGATAAAAAACAGCCTAACAACCCATACCCGCGTGACTTAGTCGGATATGGACAACACCCGCCCCACGCTAATTGGCCAAATAACGCCAAGATTGCCTTACAATTTGTGATTAACTTCGAAGAGGGCGGTGAAAATTGCGTATTGCATGGTGATACTCATTCAGAGCAGTTTTTGTCAGAAATTGTGGGGGCTACCGCCTACCCAGACCGCCACCTCAGTATGGAATCGATTTATGAGTATGGCAGCCGAGCAGGATTTTGGCGTTTACATCGATTATTTACTCAACTCAATATTCCGGTGACGGTGTTCGCTGTAGCCATGGCCTTGCAACGCCATCCGCAGGCGCTTGCTGCCATGCTAGACGCCAACTGGGAAATCGCCAGTCATGGCTTACGTTGGATCCATTACCAAGATTTCACTGAACAGCAAGAGCTAGAACATATGGAGCAAGCTATTGCTATTCATCAGCAACTCACGGGTGCTAAGCCTAAAGGCTGGTATACCGGCCGTACTAGCCCTCATACCCTGAAGTTACTGGCAGAACGAAACGACATTTTGTATTGCGCTGATAGTTATGCCGATGACCTACCTTATTGGGATAAGAACTACAGTAAACCACTGTTAATGGTGCCCTATACGCTAGATACCAATGACATGCGTTTTGCTACGCCACAAGGCTTTAACAGTGGCGAACAATTTTATCAGTACCTAAAGGATGCTTTTGACGTTCTTTACTTTGAAGGGGAAACAGCGCCCAAAATGCTCAGTATTGGCTTGCATTGCCGAATTATTGGCCGCCCAGCGAGATTGGCCGCTCTGCAACGTTTTATTCAGTATACCCAGCAGTTTGAAGGAGTGTGGTACGCCACGCGAGAGCAAATTGCCGAGCATTGGTTAGCCGAGCAGGGCACGAAGTAAGCGATGTCGACCCCATTAATCTCTTTACAGGGCAGCCCAATAAAAAACAGCACTCAAATAGTGCTGTTTTAGTGTTGTTATGGTGCACTGAAGGGCTCAGCCCCCGAGTAATTCATGATCTTTAGGTAATTGATGGGCTAACCAAAGTACTAACTTGTGGCGCATCTCAGGACCGGTGATTTTGTCTTTAGGCAGTGGAGTTAAGCGTTTATCTTCGGCTAGCAGCATATACAGCGCCTCTACCTTGTCTTTCTCTGAAATACCAGGAGGGAACTTAGCAAAACCGCGTTGTAAGGCGTATACCTCACCAATTTGTAAGGCCTTCTTTAAAAGCTGTGCTTCGTGTTTATACTTTTTCACTAAAGGTCTCGCTGTATCTAAAATATGCTATCAAACATACGGTAAAGCGTAGCCTAATAACAGTGCTTTCATCACTAAATGTAAGCTATGGCACTCGCATTTTTTTAGTTGCTGAAAAAACCAACAGCGAGTGTTTGTGCATACTGACTTTGCCTAAACCAGCCATTAGCCATATTAAAAATAACCAGGCCTTGGGAGGCGTCAACGGCTTCGCCCG
This sequence comes from Agarivorans sp. TSD2052, assembly GCF_023238625.1. Lineage (NCBI taxonomy): Bacteria > Pseudomonadati > Pseudomonadota > Gammaproteobacteria > Alteromonadales > Alteromonadaceae > Agarivorans > Agarivorans sediminis. The sequence continues at coordinate 2,722,784 of NZ_CP096670.1, read as the reverse complement.
GAACGCAGGTTTCAGCTCGCCAACCCCAATTAAGGTTGGTTAACTGTAGCATTAATGTTCTGTAGCCGTTAAAATCGCGCGCTATTCTGGCCAGTCAAGTTAGCCCAAGTATTTAAGTGAGTGTAGTCGTATGAGCAGAAAGATAGAGTTATTAGCCCCCGGTGGTGATGTAGAAGCCATCAAAGCGGCGGTAATCGCGGGCGCTAATGCAGTGTATTGTGGTCTAGATACCTTTAATGCCCGCAACCGAGCATCTAATCTTTCTTTCGACGACTTATTGGGTATTTTACGCTTAGCACATAAGTACGACTGCGAAGTGTTTTTAACTCTCAATGTGGTGATTCTTGAACACGAAATACCACAAATGGTTAAGTTGTTGAATAAGCTTGTTAACTCGGGCATCGATGGCATCATTGTTCAAGACTTGGGAATGTTCAATTTAGTTAAAAAGTATTTCCCCACTTTGGATATACATGCTTCTACTCAGCTTACTTCGCACAATGAAGGCCAAATTGAATTCTTGGCCAAGATTGGTGCTTCGCGGGTTAATTTGTCGCGCGAGTTAAACCTTGGCGAAATAAAAACGCTTACCGCATTAGCGCACCAGCACGAGGTTTTAACCGAAGTGTTCGTGCATGGCTCATTGTGTATTGCCTTCTCTGGTCAGTGTTACTCAAGCTCTGTGAGCGTAGGTAACTCTGGGAACCGCGGCCGCTGCAGTCAAGCGTGTCGAGATGAGTACGAAATTACCAACGCTGGTAACCGCTTCCCGCTTAACTTAAAAGATAACTCTGCTTATTTTGATTTGCCGCAGTTAGTGGACGCGCAAGTGGACTCGCTAAAAATTGAAGGCCGAATTAAAGGTGCTCATTACGTTTACACTGTCGTCGACAGCTGGCGTAAACAAATCGATAAATTTGTAGCAACCGGCCAGTTATTAGCGGACGACTCAAACTTGCATCGAGTATTTAACCGTGATTTCACCAACTCTTTTTTACACGGTAATCTTACCAAAGACATGTTTATCGACAATCCGCGTGACCACAGCCCGCAATATGCAGTAGATAAATACAATGCTATTTCGGTAGTGCAAATTCAAGAAGCGAAAAAAGAGCTACATGCCGAGCGCAACGAAATCGGTGAAGAGTTAGCCGAGAAAATAAAATACTTAAGTATTGCGAAGCAACCCTTGGTAATGGCTTTTTCTGGCAGTTTAAATCAGCCCTTACGTTTAACCATGACCATTGGCGATAACGATAAAGTACATCAGCTAGAAACGCCTTCACCATTAGCCGTTGCAGGCAAACAAACGCTTGACCAAGCGCTATTAGAAAAACGCTTCAAAAACTTCGCTAGTAACGACTTTAGTCTTGAAGAATTTGATTGTCGTGAACTAGGCGAGAATTTGAGCCTACCATTTAGAGAGTTAACCGAGTTAAAGAATCAAGCTGCATTTTTGTTGAATAACTCAGTGGCGGTGGTGCCTGCAGTTGAAGTTCCCCCCCTAGAACAGCACCCAAGAAATACTGGCAAGCCTAGTATGTCGATATTGATTGCTGATGAGAAAGACTTACATTTATGTGAGCTAACCTCGTCTGATGTGTACTTCAAGTTGCCTGAAAGCTTTAAGAAAGGCTGTAATAAATTCATTGATATTTTCTTACGAAACCCACGTTTAATACCGTGGTTTCCTGCAGTACTTATTGGTAAAGATTACCTAGAAGCGGTGCGCTTGTTGGAGCAAGTTCGCCCAGCGAGGATTGTGAGCAACAATACAGGCGTAGCATTTAAAGCCTATGAAATGGGGATTGAGTGGATTGCGGGTCCGTTTTTAAATACCACTAACTCTTATGCTTTGCTTACATTAAAAGAAGAACTAAATTGTGCGGGCGCGTTTATTTCTAACGAAATTAATCGTATGCAAATTAGAAATATTACTCGCCCCGATAACTTCAAAATGCTCTATAGCATTTATCACCCCATCTTAATGATGACTAGCCGGCAATGTTTCTTCCAGCAAACCGTAGGGTGTAAAAAACCAAGTATTGAAGACGGCTGTATGCTTAAGTGCGAAAAAGCCACTACTATCACTAACGTTAAAGGTGTGTCGTTTGCGGTTGATAAACAAAAGGGCGGTTACCCAAGTATTTACAACCACGAGCAGTTTTTAAACGTTGATATTGTGAGTGATTTGGCTGGGCAGTTTGACGAGTTCTTTATAGACCTTACTAACATTGGGGCTGGCTCCAAAGCCGAGCTAGATAAAGCCTTTCTAGTGACCCAGTTTGACGCGTTCTTGAAGGGTGACCAACAAGCCCAGCAACAGCTTAGCGAAATAGTGAGCATTTCTACCAATGCTCAGTATAGCCAAGGTTTGTAAGCTCGCTTATATACTTCCTCGCAGAACCCCCTCGCTGAAATGACCGCCAGCGGGGGACTCGGTTCCAATAATTTGGTAGTGACACTCAGCATTTACCGATACTTTTGCCCACCTTGAAGCCTTGACTCTGGTTTGATGACGCTAAAATGCGACTTTATCGGTAAACACTTCATACACCTCAAATCGCAGCGGATTAATTTCACATTGGCTAACTTCAAATGTGACGCAGCCTACTTCAGCTTGGGTTAAGCGCAGGTGATTGATGGGCTCAGCGTTCACCGCATCAAGATCCGCTGATGGAACAAGGATAACCCCCCTTAATATAAGTTGGGTCATGGTGTTTCAGTTGGCTGTTTGGTGGGGCGAGTTTGCCGCTGATTTTAGTTGATTAAAGTATTCATCCCAAGTGATATGCGGCCGACCGGCAGCTTGCTCAAACTGGCTTGGGTTATCTGATTTACCTTCACTAATACCTTGGTAAATACCTGCGATAACGGTACCGATAAAGTCCCCCAATTCCTCGATGCGCTCTTGGCGATATTGGTCAACGCTCAATGGACGATAAGTCAGGTGGCTAGCAAAGGCTAAATTCATATAATCAGCAAGTTGATACTGAGTGATTGAATCGCCATGCAAGTTATAAGTATGTCCGTTGTGCTTATCTTGGGTCAGCATTCGCGCATAAGCGTAAGCCAACTCGGTGCGAGTGGTGTAACCGCATTTTCCATCGCCAGCACTATTAAAAATGCCCCCAACTTTTTTGTAGTTATCGATATATTCAATGTCTGGTTCGATATAGATGCCGTTGCGACCTATCACCCATTCTAAGCCGCTGTCGCGAACATCCTGCTCGGTTTGGCGATTACTTTGAATTACAGGAGAAAAGGCGGTATTTTCTTCAGCGCCTTGAACGCTGGTATAAACGATCTTTTTAAGTCCTGCATTTTTTGCCGCTTGGATGACGTTTCTATGTTGAGCAATTCGTTTTTCAGGCGCGTCCATCCCTGAGACTAATAACAATACATCCACAGCTTGTAACGATTGCTCAAGTTGTTCGGGATTATTGTAATCGCCAGCACGCACCTCTACCCCAAGGTGTTTAGCGTTATCAGGAGTGCGTGCTAGAGCAATGACGTTTTCCTTAGACATTAATGCTACGCTGGCTTTTACAATTGCCGCCCCTAACTGACCACTTGCTGCAGTGATGGCTATTTTCATGTTGTTTTCCTCTTGTTCCTGACTTTAGTGTGGCAGTGAAGGGTTACTTTATAAATATATTAGGATATAAATCGACCAGCGGCGACCAATGGCTTGCCAGTGCGAGTGGTCGTTAATCATCACCTGAACTATTTCTCTTTCAACGCACTTTTTACCGTGCTTTTTAGATTGTGCATAAAGTTTTTGAAGTGAGGCATAAAATCAATAAACAACGGGTGTTTACGGTTTTGCATCATTACTGGGCCTAGTAAACGCAAGGCTACACCGACTTTAGTCGCCAGTGACGGTTCTAATCCGCTGCCTTGCTTTAGGTTTTCCACCACATCAAATAAGTTTTCTCTGTCTTGAAGGTCGAACTGCAGCGTTTTTCCTGTTTTTTGGTCTGCATTAACTTCTTCAATGGTGAAACGGTAGCATCGGTCTTTTTTATTTTTAGCGATCATGTGTAGTACCTTGTTAGTAATAAAAATAGGTGAATAGATGTCGGCTGAGTTAGCTTTTTAAAAAGTTCTCTATTTTGGGTTTTACTGTCATCGAAACAACCAACATAAGGCTTAAGGCTACTGGTAATGCGGCTAAAAGGCCGTTCCACCAGGCTTCGATAAACACCAACATGTCAGCAACACCCACATTGTTTAAAGTGGTTGTAAAGGCCATTGCAGACTCCATTATTAAAGCCATCGATATGCCAATTACAAGATTGCGGGTTTGCTCTTTTGTATCGGGTAGTAGGCTCTGAATGAGTTTTGTTAGTAAGGCCATAATTAGAAAACCTGCTGGCATTACCGTTACCGCTGCAAGCAGAAATGAGCTCAGCCAATCAGTAAAGAACGTGTCGGTATAACCAAGGTTTATGTAGGTCATGACACCGGTTAACGTGCCCCCCATTAAGGACATCATTACTAACACCACCATAATTTTGTAAATAAGTGGTGTTGTCTTTTGGGAAGACTCCGGGGTGGATACTGTTAGTGGCGTATTCATTGTTATGCTCCAAACTTTAAACTAGTTCAACTTGGTTGATAAAGTCTACTTTAATTTATATGGTTGACTATGTCAACTATATATTGAGCGCAGATCGACCTATGTGAGATTGCCCAACACGGGTTTAATCTCTTCGCTATGCGAATACATTGGATTTAGTAAGGAGAAAATCATGGTCGAGGAATAGTGCCGCCTGATATGGCTATTCGCATATCGACGTTGCCCTCATAAACAAAGAGAGATTGCATCTGAAAAGCCATTTCAAACAGCGAACACCGAGTAACTAAACGGGCTTCGAATATTAGAAAGGGGCGTGTAAAAGCATCAGGTGGATTGGGTACATGGCATAAAGCATTGCGATAGTGCCGAAAATAGCCATTAACAGTGGTGGAAATAGGTGCATATATGATGATTTTTGCCAATAGGTGTATATCGCCATCATTGCGCAGGCTATTGCGCTTAAGTACCACCACCTACCTAACGAAAATGCCGTTTCTGTCCATGGCGGTATTTCACTGTATATTGAATCTATAAACTGACGGAATTGATCTGCAGCATTGTCTTCTGCTCTAGTCCACAGATAACATAGCAATGCTTGAATAGCTGAAAATGCCATTGAAAGAATAAGCAGGGTGATTTTCACGTTAGGGTTTGCCTCCTTGTCGTTTAAAACAATGGCTGGTTAACACCACTGTTATGTTGGTCGAGTTAGTAATCAAATGCGTTAACAACTACCAACTCGCAGGAGTCATATTCAGCGTTTGATGCGCTAGCATCGCCAGACACCATGCCTGAAAAGCTAAATTGTGGGTAAATAGTTACTTGAGGTTCAGAGTAAAGAACATCAATGACTTTCCCTTCAGCATTTTTAAATTCTGCTTGTAGTGAAAAGTCATCCCACCTTTTAAGTGTAGGATTTTTGATTTCTCCAATACAGCGTATATTCAGGCCCCGCTCAGACTCTGTTAACAGAAATTCTGCTGAACTTATCTCAAATGTTGGCTTTGTAGGCTCTTTTATAGACATTGAAATGATGTAATAAAAAATCCAGACGATGAAGGCGCCAAGCATGGCTATAACTAAGTAGTTAAAAGCGGGCTTATTTTGTAAATTTGCCGCTTTAGTCTGAATTTGTTGGCAGTGTTTACACTTAAGCGCTTCCGCTAAAATGTCTTCTTTGCAGGCCATACATTGCTTGGTGTTCAATATTGTCTCCTTGACGATTCACTTGCACTCCCTCGCAGCCAGCATTTGATGATACTTTGCCAGACGAAACTGACTGAGTTAAAGCGGCTAAGCGTACTTTGTGTTGGCCTACATGGCCATGAACTATTGAGATGTAAGTCTTTACTGTGAAGCTCGCGGTTAAATAACAGCTTGATGATTAAACGCCAATGAGTCAGCAATGACAACCGCCATATTGCTTAACATCGAGGCGTATTAGCGCTTGCGATGAGATTGACCAGGTTTAAGTATCAACATTAGATCCCTGCGACTTGTCGTTAAATCAATCTGCCACTAATCAGACGCTGACAGCTTTTGTTTCAATAACACGGCAAAACCAGCAATTAACAAGACAAAGAATGCCATCGTAAAACTGCTTTTAAGCAGAGTAAATGCACTGGCAGTTTTTACTGATGAGACCTGTAAATCAGGGAAAGAGCTTATCATTTTTATAATGAATATGTTCTCGAGGTAATCGAATACACCCGCCATAAAAGGCACCAATGCAAAGTAGCGGATTTTTGAATTTTCTGCCTGTGTTTTGCCAATTATCCAAACAAGCAACAATGAGTATGTAATAGAGAATAAGCCTGGATAAATAAAATCTAATGGTAGCTGAATCGACAGATAAAGGTGGCGTCCTTCTTCTCCTAACGAGCTTAACAAATCATTTGCGTAAGTATATGAGTAGCCGGAAGGGGATAAATCAAAGAGTGCCATGCCTGGAGAGTATGCCGACACAGCAGGTATCGAATAAACCAGCATTGAAATATAAACGGACATAGTTAATACAAACAACCCGCTTATGATCTTTCCTGTTGCGTATTTTTGCAGTAAACGAAATAGCGCTTCCATGTATAACATAACTCCTAATAAGCAATGAGCTAAGGGTAAAGCACCGAACGGGTAAGCGAGGTGTTTTTAAACAAGACAATGACAGACTTACTAAACTCGATATCTTGGCTAGCTTACCTGCTAGCTACACTTACCCGCAAGTTTCATTTGTAATGTGGGTAAACTTTGACTGCCTAAGACGTCGTCAAAGGTATGGATACCTAGCACTATAATTGCCACCGCTAAAATGGGAAATAACAAGGCGACTAAAGCTCGTAGTTTAGCGGTCCACCCCGTCTGGACTTTTATGCCCAGAGAAGGAACGTTGGTGGGCGGATAGATCCCTTGCTTAAGGGAGTAGCAACCAGCATAGAAGCTGTAGGCGGAGCCAACCGCTAGCAATAATGGAAAACCGAAGCAAAACATTATTAGCGACCATATTGAAGCACTATACCCAAAAAAAACGTTGCAATTAGGCTTATCGATACTCCCTAAATAGCTACTTAATGCGGCCAAGATAATTGCGAAAGACAACAAGGGCCAATAGAACGTTAATGATCTAAGCACAATTCCTCCCTGAATGAGTAACACCTAGTATTTATCGCCTTGCCTATATCATATCCAAAAACCATAAGTCATTGTGTCTTTTATAAGTAAACATTTAGTGTATGCGTGGGGTAAGGTTTATCCATGTAGACAGAGACTCGCTTAAGCGGTTTTTCAAAATGTATTGTTCATTCGAGCCACAATTTTTGTTGAGATGTCTATTAACTCGTTTCTAAACCACTTATGGCTTGGTTCGTGATTTAGCTTTTTTAACCAAATGAGGTAGTTAGAGACCTTTTTATACTCAAAAGGTGGTTTGAATACTTGCAGTTGCAGGTGATTTTCAAACTGTAGGGCCATCGATAAAGGCACTACTGTTATGTAATCAGATTGACTACACAACACGAGGTTATTGAATAGTGAGCGCCCATGATAAGCGACCTTTCGTTGACTCACATCTATCGTAGTATAGTGACCTAAGCTACGTACTTTGTTTCGGGTTCTTTCTAAAAGAATATGCGTCTCTTCCATGTACTGAGACTCACTGAGCTTACCCTCAATTCTAGGGTGGCCCTTACGGCAAACAATCACAAAATCCCCTTCAAATAACTGCAGAGACTCAATGTTGGGATGGCTGGGAGGGAAAATATCAATCATTACGTCAAACTGTTGGGTAAGCAATCCATCGTACATTTTCTCATCGTCATCGGGTTGGTCGAAAATCTCTAAACGGATGTCTTTGTTCTTTTTGTTGGCAAACTGATTGAGTAAAATCCATTGCAGGTGCTCAGGAGCCGTCATCACAAATTGGCGTTTAGATACTGCTGGGTCAAAATCGCCAATAGCCTGAAACACCTGATTGAGCTGCTGAATGGGGTGTTGAATCTGTGCATATAAGCTAGAGGCGTAAGCCGTTGGCACGACTCCTCGACCACTTCGAATAAACAAATCTTGGCCTATTTGTTTTTTCAATCGGCTTAAGGCGGTACTGATCGTAGATTGGTTGGTACTTAAGTGTTTAGCCGCTTTACTTAAGCTACCTTGTTCCATCACGGCAGCAAATATCGCCAGTAAATTAAAATTGGGTATATCGTTGTTCATCGCTAACTGCTCTTAGTGTACCAATGTTGTGTGAACTTAAAAGCTACTCTAATCATCGTAAAAACGATGTTTAAAACTATTCTCACCTTTTTTACTCAGCTCTACAACAAACCATAATTGATTAGATTTTGAATGAATAATGCTGATTAAGTTAATTATAGCAGGGTGAGAAGAGCAGTGCTGCAATAGAGATAAAAATATAGATAGATATATAAATCATCGTAATTACGATGAATTGAATTCGTTTTAGCCTGTGGTTCCGTTGGTTATAGATGCCTACTATTAGCCCCATTAAAAAATTCTATTGTTTGCAACAAAATATAAGGTCGTCACCATGACTAGTTCGTTCAAGATAATGGCTCTGCCAATAGCCATAGCGAGTACGCTATTTGCGTCAAGTGTTGCTGCCGCAACGCCAGTTACAGAAGCAGCATCAACAGTTGGTCAAGAGCTGCAAACTAGCTCTGCTGCTCAGTACCAAAATATCGATCTTAACGCTCGCTATAAGAGTGAGACGTTATTCGAACATGAATCTAATTTGTTCTGGGGCAAGGGCGAGCGCATTAAAGTGCTGTCTACAACCGGTGAATCTTTGGCGTACACCGCAGAGTCAGAACACGTGCATCCAAGCCTGACTAAACATGGCCGTAAAATGGACCAAGCGATTATCCAAGTCGATCATAATGTGTACCTAGGTTACGGCTTTGGCCTAGATACACCGGTTATGATCGAAGGTGATGATGGCATTATTATTGTTGATCCAGGCGAGTCGGTTCAAATGGCTGAGTCGGTAAAGGCGCAATTCCGCAAGATTACTGATAAGCCGGTTAAAGCTATTATTTATTCGCATAACCACATCGACCACATTTCAGGTGTGCGTGCATGGGCAACCGATGCTGAAGTTGAGTCTGGCGATGTTAAAATTATCGCTCAAGAAGGCTTAACTGCGGCAGTAGCTAACTGGTCTTCTAACCTTGGTACATTGTTTGGGCACCGTACTTCTTATACTGGCGCTAAGCACGTTGAGGAAGGCGAACACGGTACAGTAAACGATGGTTTGGGTCCTCGCTTCATGCAAGGAGATATTTCGTTCATTGAGCCAAACGTAGTACTTAAAGACCGATTAGATATCACCATTGCAGGCGTTAAACTAGAAATTGTTAATGTGCCGTCTGAAACCAAAGATGAAGTAGTGGTTTACTTGCCAGAGCAGAAGATTTTACATGCCGCAGAAGTACTGCAAGGCGAAAACTTCCCTAATCTTCATACTATCCGTGGTACTAAGTTCCGTGATCCTGCGATGTGGTTCAAGGGTATCGATGTTATGCGTGAATTTGATACTGAAATAATGATTAACTCTCATGGCCGTCCGGTAGAAGGTAAAGAAGCCGTCGCTAGCATATTAACCGCTTACCGAGATGCGATTCAGTACACTCATGACCAAACGATTCGTTTCATGAATAAAGGCATGACCCCAGATGAGTTAGTCGAAGTGGTTAAGCTACCTAAGCACTTAGCAGAGCACCCGTGGTTAGGTGAGCATTACGGTACAGTGGCTCATGCTGTTCGTCAGATTTATGTGGGTTACAACGGTTTCTTTGAAGCTGATCCATGGCAGTTAGAGCCAATGGCTTACCAGCAACGCGCTAAAGCATTCGTGGAAATTATGGGTGGCCGCGACAATATTATTCAGACTGCTAAGGCCGCAATCGACGCTGAGAACTACACCTTTGCTGCTGAGATTTTGTCTTATCCAATTACCGTGAATAAAAACGACACAGAAGTTCGTCAACTGAAAGCGTCTGCTTATAAAGCGTGGGCTGCAGATCAAGTAAACATCAACTGGCGTAACTGGGGTCTAAACGCAGCTGCAGAGTTAGAAGGTACTCGTGACTTCTCAAACATGATTAGCTTTGCATCGGTAGATGTACTAACGGCACTGCCAAGCCAGCAAATCTTTGACATGATGACATCTACGCTTATCGCTGAGAACACCTTAGACGTGCAAATGGCAATGACCTACAAGTTTGCAGATACTAAGGAGTCATTTACTATTGAAATTCGTAATGGTATTGCTCAATTGCATGACACTGCAATAAAAGGTGCTGATGTTGAAATTAACACTAGCCGTGCAGTGCTAAACCAAATCTTGATGGCGGGTCCAAACGCGCAACAAGTTATAGGTAAAAATCTACAGACTGGAGATTTTGTATTTAGCAATGGCGACATTCAAGGTTTTGGTCTGTTCATGAGCTATTTTGATAAACCAACGGCACCAAAAGATCTCATGCTTATCGTTCGCTAAATGTCTGTTAGCGATGATTAATTTTAATTGATTAAGCATTGTTAAGTGAAGTTTAAGGCAATAAAGGGGACCAACATGGTCCCTTTTTCTGAGCTTGCAGAGCTTCTTCGACACATCGCTGTTTTACTCTACTTGTAACGTTAACCAAATCCATTAACACCATGCCGCTGAGGTAATTATTATGAAATTACAACACTTACTGCTTATTCTTATGATCGCTTCACCCAATGCTAATGCTTGTGGTATGCATCAGGGCACGGGGTTTAGTTTTGTCTCGGAGCCGGGCTCTTTAGAGGTGTTCGGCAATGTTGTTGATATACGAAAATTTAATGTTTTAGGGAATGTGAATAAAGCTGAAAATGTGGAGTTGTTGTCTTTTAAAAAAGCGCTCAATAAGCCCCATGAAAATAAACAGAACTTTAGTATCTTTGAAGCGACAAAAGGGCACTACAGTGACGTTACAGTTGGAAATGGAGTGCTTATTTCAGCGCGCGAGTCATCGATTACCGAGCAAGATTTATTGTTGATAACAGATTTGGACGTATTGGATGCCTTAGCTTCTAATGTATTGTCATGGCGGCAGGCTAAACACTTTGGCCTAGTAAAAATTAACGGCAGTAGTGATGAAGCCGACGCTTTAGAGCTGTGGTTGACGGCGCTATTTCCAGACTCAGAATAAGTGAGCTTCAAGCATACCTTTCACAATTTATTGGCGGGTCATTTCACTCTGTTTGTTGGTGCCGCTTAGGTTCTTTCTGAATAGCCCTATGCTGACGGGTTATTCTAATGGCTTCGTTTATTGAGCTGAGCGCTGTGGAAAGTCAACAATGCGCGGATAAGGCTAAACTGTTAGCATAGGCATTAATAATGCCGTTGAGTTTTATACATACTATCTGAATAGATGCGTTTACTCAGCGTAAGCGACCTTTTAAGTATTTAATCATGACTCTACCCATTCTATATTCTTTGCAAAATTGCCCTTATGCCATGCGAGCAAGGTTAGCTATTTTGTTGGCTAAACAAGCGGTGTTACTACGGCCAATTGTAATGAAGAATAAACCAGATGAAATGTTAGCTGTGTCGCCCAAAGGCACGGTGCCAGTATTAGTGCTTGAGTCGACCAGCGAATCGCTTGATACTCCGTCGCAGGTTATAGATGAGAGCCTCGACATCATGTTGTGGGCGCTAAGGCGCAATGACCCTGAAAATTTGTTGTATGCCCAGCAAACCGATGCTCTGCCAGAAATGCTTAATTTAATTGCCTATAATGACCAATATTTCAAACCTGATTTAGAGAACTATAAAGACGCTAAACGTTATCATCACCAAGATTTGGAAGCCTGCAGGTTGCGGTGCGAACCGTTCATTCAGCAGCTAGAGCAGCGTTTAAGCCAGCAGGACTTTTTAATGGGCCAGCACCCCAGTTTGCTTGACTACGCTTTATTGCCGTTTGTTCGGCAGTTTTCTAAAGTGAATCGCCAGCTTTACTTACAAGGTCCGTATACCCATTTACAAGCTTGGTTAAACCGCCACCTACAGAGCCGTTTGTTCTCTAAGGCAATGTTTAAGCACCCTTTGTGGTTAGATACTCAGCAAGCGATAGTATTTGGTGAGTCTTATTAGCTGCCACATTAGCCGTTTTTCTGACCATGAATAACAAAAAAGCTCAAGCGTAATGCTTGAGCTTTTTTGTTAGTAGAGCGCGCTACCATTAAGCCAAATAAGGTTTAACCATTGGCGACTTTTAGCTGTTGTTCTTGGCTGGCCAAGTACTCTTCGTAAGTACCCTGAAAATCAACCACTTGCTGATCTTTAATTTCTACTACGCGGGTAGCCAATGATGATACAAACTCACGATCGTGGCTAACAAAAATAAGCGTACCGTCGTAAAGCTCTAGGGCGCTGTTAAGGGCTTCAATCGCTTCCATGTCTAAGTGGTTGGTCGGTTCGTCCATCACTAGTACATTGCGGTTTTGTAGCATTAATTTACCAAACAACAAGCGGTTTTTTTCTCCACCTGAGCATACCTTGGCCTTTTTATTAAAATCGTCGGCGGTAAACAGTAGGCGTCCTAACAAACCACGCACCATTAAATCGTCGTGTTTAGCGCTGCGCCATTGTGACATCCAATCAAACAAGTTTAAATTGTTATCAAAATCGCTAGTACTGTCTTGAGGGCAGTAACCGATATCAGCATTTTCTGACCATTTTACTGTGCCGTTGTTAGCTTGAAGTTGCTCGATTAAACAACGTAAAAACGTGGTTTTGCCCGCACCGTTTTCACCAATTACTGCTAGTTTGGCACCCGCTTCCAAAATAATATTGCCGTTGTTAAATAGGGTTTCATCTTCAAAGCCATGGCCTAGGTTTTCGGTCACTAAGGCTTGGCGATGTAGTTTTTTATCTTGGCTTAGGCTAATTGATGGGGTTCTGCGGCTAGACGATTTAACTTCGTCTAACGTGATTTTCTCCATGCGTTTAGCCCGCGAGGTAGCTTGTTTCGCTTTAGATGCGTTAGCAGAAAAGCGGTTTACAAAGGCTTGTAGCTCATCGATTTCTGCACTCTTTTTAGCGTTCTCGCTGTGCAATTGCTCTCTAATTAATGATGAAGCCTCAATAAATTTTTCGTAGTTACCTGGGTAGACGCGCAACTCGCCGTAGTCAATGTCGGCCATGTGGGTACATACTGAATTTAAAAAGTGACGGTCATGCGAGATTATAATCATTGTGCATTTACGTTGGTTAAGCACCGTGCCTAGCCATTCAATGGTATGAATATCCAAGTTGTTAGTCGGTTCGTCGAGTAGCAAAATGTCTGGGTTAGCAAACAAAGCTTGGGCTAACAGTACGCGCAGTTTCCAACCTGGTGCTACTTGAGCCATTAAACCGTAGTGAAACTCTTCGGCAATACCCGCTTCTAGTAAGATTTCGCCAGCACGGCTTTCAGCGCTGTAACCGTCCATTTCTGCAAACTCAGTTTCTAAGTTGGCTACTTTCATACCGTCTTCTTCAGACATTTCAGGCAGGGCATAAATGCGGTCACGCTCTTGCTTCACTTTCCACAGGGCAGTGCCGCCCATAATTACCGTATCAACGACCGAGTACTCTTCAAAAGCAAACTGGTCTTGGCTTAGTGTGCCTACTGTTTCACCTGGAGTGATAGACACGTTGCCTGAGCTGGGTGCCAGTTCGCCACTAAGGATTTTCATAAAGGTTGATTTACCGCAACCGTTAGCGCCAATTAAGCCGTAACGGTTTCCGTTACCAAACTTGGCTGAAATATTTTCGAACAAAGGCGTAGCGCCAAACTGCATGGTGATGTTTGCGGTAGAAATCAAAAGGTAATCCTGAGATGGTCAATGAAGCCGTGAAGCAAGCACGCAAAGGTATGCGTATAAGGGGGCGCACTATAAAGAAAAGTGTGACCAATGTCGAGTTAAGTTGTACGTTGTTTGAACACTATTTAGCTTTAGTTTCACTATAACAAACAGTTAGTGAAGGATGTTGTACGCCTTTGCTGCTTCGCTCGGCCGATGCTTTGATAGTGAGTAGAGCGGGCTAATCAACAAGCAGCTGAAATACCCATCTTGCGATACCTTCTTGTTATTCTGACTTATTTGTCACTGTTAGCGCCAATCAGCTGATTTTCATGGGGCTCAATGTTAATCTTTATCGCTTATTTGAAAGGGTTTTTTTTTACAAGCGAGGATATTACGCCGCTTTGATTAAGGATAAGTCATGGAGTTCTTGCCGCTAAAAGTAAACAACGATCAAGTTTACGCTGGGTTTTGGAAACGTTTGGTCGCTGCGATTATTGACACCCTTGTTTTCGTTCCATTTCTGGTGATTTTTCATTTTACCCAAGGGATTTCGCTTACGAGTGCTTTGATAACATTGATTATTTCAAGCCTACTTTTTTCAGTGTATTCGATTATTTTTCACTACAAATTTGCTGCAACTCTTGGGAAAATTGCTGTTGGCATCAAAATTACGTTACCCGATGGTGGAAAGATTGGTGTTAAGCAGGCTTTGCTAAGATCTTCTGTGGATTTGCTGTTTGCTTTTTTGATCGTAGTCGCTCATATCGTCGCGCTAACGAAGGTTAACCCAGATATCTATTTGAATGCTGGTTGGATGGAGCGTAATGAGTATATTCTCCTTTCATTTCCCGCATGGCATGGGGCGGTGTCTCTAGCCAGCGAGGGCTGGATATGGTGTGAGCTTTTGGTTTTACTGTGTAATAAACGTAAACGTGCGCTTCATGATTTTATTGCAGGTACCATCGTTATTAAGCAAGAATATACACAACAAGCAACAGTATCGGCTTGTGCCGGTAATGCGGCATTATCACCAGTTAGCGTTCACGCACATGAGTAACTATGAATATAAAAGCCTACATTGATTATTTTAGCGAAATTTCGCATTTAAAAAGAGAACAGCAATTTGATCTACTTGAGCAAGCTCATGATGACGCTTGCTCAGGCTTTAAAATTCTTACTTTCACTAATATAGCCGTATTAATACGTATGATTTTCATATTGTTTTTGCCGGTGGCTAGCTATTTGTTGTTCAGTTATCCAGTGTGGGTGCTGATGGTGACCATTTTCTTAGGGGTACTGATTTCTAGGGTGGCGGTTAGCGAAATTAGCAGTCACTTACTGTTAAAAAGCTTAAAAAAGGTATTACGAGAAAACCCTTTATAGCACCGCGTTAGTGGTTACAGCGCAGTTGTAGTTCACGAGCTAAAATAGCAAGGTAAGGAACAGGGAAAAGCTAGGCCAAACGGGGCGTTAAGCCCTTTCAATGCGCATTGCTAGTGAGAACTTATTGAGGATTTAAAATGGACTGTCTTGCCGATAAGGTATGGATTTTTAATGGTAAAGCGGTGCCGTTTTTGGGCTTACCTTACACCACCAGAATGACAGTGATTCGCTTAGCTAATGGTGACTTATGGGTGCACAGTCCAATTGAACTGACTGAGGATGTTCAAACGCAAGTCGAGCAACTGGGTAGGGTCAGCCATCTTATTGCACCCAATCACTTACATCATTTATTTTTGGCCGACTGGCAAGCCGCCTATCCAAATGCGAAGAGCTATGGAACACCTGAGCTGATCAAAAAACGCAGTGATTTAGTGTTTGATGCCTCTTTTAACGAACAGCCATTGTGGCCTTGGTCGGAAGAGTTAGATCAAGTGCTGTTTACCGGATCACCCTTTATGGAAGAATGCGTGTTTTTTCACCGAGCATCGGGTGCGTTGATAGTGACCGACTTAATTGAAAATTTCTCTGGCGACAACTTTAGTTACTGGCAGCGAGTGCTCGCTAAAGCAACAGGGATATTAGCGCCAAACGGTAAAATGCCGATAGATTGGCGCTTAAGTTTTATGTTTGGAAAGACTACAGCGCGCAAGCACTTATCAGTGATATTCGGCTGGAAACCTACCGTTATTGTGATGGCTCACGGGGTGATAGTAGATCGCGAAGCAATGACTTTCTTAACGCGTTCATTCTCTTGGCTTATTTAGCAGGTCTAATTTAAGAGGCTACTGCCATGTTGAATCTTTTTGCCAACCTTCCTGATGACGTGAGTTGCGAACATTTTAGTGACTTGCTTAGTGGTGAAAATGTTCGAGTAGAGCGCATTGTGTCCTACGGACAGCGTTCACCAGCTCAAGGATGGTATGACCAAGCTGAGAATGAGTGGGTGGTGGTATTAGAGGGTAATGCCATCTTGGTATTTGAAGATGGCACAGCGTTACACTTAGCTAAAGGTGACTATGTCACGATCCCTGCACATACTAAACATAAAGTGGCTAAAACAGCGCAACATGGCGCCACTATTTGGTTAGCGATTTTCTACTGTTAAGTGTTTTAACTCAATCAACTTTCAAACATTCATAACTCTGATCTAGCGCACTATTAGGCTGGGCATTTACGGCTATCTTTACATCATAAATAGTACTTATGCCTTGGAGAATAGTGATGTTTACAGTAACAAGGGTGGCAGATAATCGCTTAGATATAGAGTTCGGCGGCAAGCTAGACAGTAAAGAAATGAAAGCTGCTTTAGATGAACTAAGCATTCAGGCGCAAGGCATTGAAAAGGGTCTAATGCTATATCGCATAAAAGAATTTGCGGTGCCTACTCTAAGCGCACTAGCCGTTGAGTTTTCTCGTATTCCTGAGATGTTTAAGATGATTCGTCAATTTGATCGTGCAGCAGTGTTGTGCGACAAACAATGGGTGCAAACTATCAGCGAGTTAGAAGGTAAGTTGATACCTGGTTTAACCATTAAGGCCTTTGATATGAATCAAGTGGCGTTCGCAGAGCAATGGTTAGTCGGCGATAACTAAACCACTTTACAAGCTTTACTACATAATTCGGTGATTAGCTGCTAGGGTGAAGAAAAGAGTGAAACACTCAATAAGGTAGAGCAATGCGAATTTATTTATCTAAGGTACGCGGTGTGACCTTGGTGGGGGCTTTTCTTTGCAGTGTTTCAATCACTACTGCATTTGCCAACGATGTCACCATTGTGGCCGCCGAATTTACTCAAGATGGCCAGCGTAGCTGGAAGGTAGATGTATCGCTATTACATCAGGATAGTGGCTGGGATCACTATGCAAATATGTGGCGGGTGGTGGATACCAAAGGCACAGTATTGGCCGAACGAGAGTTGCTGCACCCGCATGTTAACGAGCAGCCATTCACTCGCAGTTTAAATAATGTGCCACACCCTGCGCAGGGTTCAATGGTATTCATCGAAGCCCGCGATAAAGTACACGGTTGGTCACCGCAACGATTTGAGGTGGATCTAAGCCAAGCCCAACAGGGACACTTGCGTGTAGAAATGCCCAAGTAGCCAATAATTTATTTTTCTAATTAATTACTCAGTCGCTGCGGTAGTACTTGCTTGTAATTATCTAAAAATCAAAACTTAACGCACTTTACTGACTTTTAACGTAATTATTGGCGACATTGACTGCTTATTCACAGCTCATAAAAACACGACATCAAACATTTTGTCGCCTATTTCTATGTTACGCTGATGGCGCAAAGGGACGTTCAGAAGATTAATATGGATATTAGAACACTTATAAATGTGGGGGCCCAAGGGCGATCATTTTCAGCTGTTAGCCGGATAAAACTCACCAATATTATTAGCTTATTGACGACCGTTATTTCGGGTCTGTATTCAATAAACTATTGGTTATTGCTGGATAATCCCCAGGTTGCTTTAATTAACTTTGGCTTCACCTTGGCCTATTTAACTACCTTAGCTTTTATGCGTAAAGGGCATGTGTCGGGGGCGAAAACTTGGTTCTTTTCGGTATTGATGGTGCATTTATTAATATGCACTAACGTGTATGTTACCAACGCCAGTGGTTTTCATCTTTACTATTTTCTAGTACCAACGGGGGCGTTTTTGTTATTTGAACTTAACCAGCGTCGCGAAATGTTGGCTTTAAGTGCCGCTTCAGTCGGACTATTTTTATACTGTGAAAATACCGTAAACCTAAACCCACTCATCGTATTGGATGAGGCCACTAATCATTTGTTGTATCAGTCGGTTATATTGGTGAATATGATTGAAGTGGTATTCGTATTAACCATCTTCGCGCGACAAATAGAAGCCAACGAGAAAAAACTCACTCAACAGGCCGCAACTGATTCTTTAACCGGTTTGGCTAATCGTCATTGCTTCTTCTCTAAAGGCAACAATATGCTAGAGCAAGCGCAAAAATTACGCCTTGATTTTAGCTTAGTATTACTCGATTTTGACTATTTTAAAAATATCAATGATCGCTACGGACATGTAGTCGGAGATTTGTGCTTAGTCGAAATTAGTAAAGAGATTAAGGCGATTTGTCGGGAGCAAGATTTATTCGCTCGTATCGGTGGAGAAGAATTTGTTATCGCCATGCCCAACACTCATTTAGAGCAAGCTAAAAACGTCGCAGAACGTATGCGAGAGCAGGTATCACAGCATCTAATTCCGATTGTTGGCGAGCGTTCATTTACCTGCACTGCTAGCTTTGGAGTGGCGTCGGCACACCATGAGCAAACACTTAAAGATCTGTTACAGCAAGCTGATAAAGCACTCTACTTAGCAAAGGATCAAGGGCGAAACTGCGTGCAGTTGTATTCCGCTTAGTGTTGGCGGTTTGGTTTATAGCTTTAATGAAGGCCTGCACTATGGCTTTATAAGTCGCGCGAGTTGCCGCTGATAGCTTAGATTTTGTTTAGCTAACGCTTCATTTTCTTTCATTAAATTTACCGCCAAGGCAACGGCTACCCAGTCTACTTCAAGGTCGTGATAGATACGCACGGCCTTTTTAATCCAGTGCACACTGTTGGCGTCAAATACCCAAGCATCTAGCGTATTACCTTGTATTGGTTGAACAATGCCGTATTCAACAAGCTTAATCACCTGGTCACTTTCTAGGCCGTCTACTTGGCAAAGCTCTCTAAAAGAAATATGTAATAAGGTGTTACTCATGAAGAGACCTCCCACTCGGAACGTGGATTGAAATCACTGTTTTTCGCGAGCTCTTGCCATAGATGGCTTTGTTGATTGGCTTCGGAAGGCATCGTTATTTTGACCACTGCGAACAAATCGCCATTAATGTTTTTGGTTTTTAAGCCTTTGCCTTTTATGCGCAGCTTACTACCTGCTTGGGTATTCGGCGGGATAGATAAATGGATTCTTCCTTCTAAGGTTGGCAGGGTGACTTTAGTCCCTAGGGCTGCCTCCCAAGGGGCTAGCGGTAGTGAAACTAGCAAATTATGACCTTGCACATCAAATAAGGGGTGCGGCACTAGGCGAATATGCAGATATAAATCGCCTGCCTTACCGCCGGTGGGGCTAGGCTTGCCTTGACCTACAACGCGGATCCTCTCTCCATCACTTACCCCCAAGGGGATCGTTACCTTTAGGTGTTTATCAATGTGCTCAAGTTGACCATTTCGAATATGCGGCAACTGGTACTCAACCGTTTTTTTGTGCTGTTGAATGGTTTCTTCCAAAAATACTGGAAGTTCAATCTCTACATCTTGACCGCGTTGATGCCCAGACGGGGCTCTTGTATGTTGACGAGAATGGGAAGATTGCTGGCCAAATATCGAGTTGAAAAAATCTGAGAAATCGCCGTCAAACTGCTGCTCATTAGCGTGTGCTTGTTGATTGGTTTGCCAACCAGGGGGAGGGGTAAACTCTTGCTCTGAACGTTGACCATATTTACGCAACTCGTCGTATTCAGCCCGGCGTTCGGGATTTTTTAGTACTTTATACGCCTCGGCGGATTCTTTAAATTTGGCTTCGCTTCCCTCCACCGCGTTCATGTCGGGGTGGTGTTTTAACGCCAGCTTTCGATAGGCGGCTTTAATTTGTTTGCTATCCGCATCAGCTGTTACGCCCAGAATTTTATAATAATCTTTAAATTCCATGCTGTGATCCTTGGTTCACGGGCTGAGGGCGGAGCTGTTATCTGTTAGTTCCTAAGCGCCTATTTACGTAGCTTGGGTTTAATTAGTCGCTAGTTTAAGTGTAGGTGCTTAAGGCTTTTTCTGGAGGCTTTATATGCTCAAATCGCGATATAGTGGCATACAGTATTCGTATTTTTCTAAAGCTTTTCGGGTATTCCAACCAGTGTGGAAGTTAGGCAGGGTGCTGCGGTGTAATACTTCAGGCCCCTGTCGTTGGCGCCTGAGAGTCCATTGAGAGAGCCGTTTTCTTATTATCATTGCTGTCCCAGCGTTTTGATAAACAAACTATCTGGTTTAGAGGGCGTATCTGTAGACAAAATAAGTGCTGCGGCATACCTCTATTTAAGTGTAAAAACGGGTATTGTAAAATATCGCTAGCTAAAAATGTTGCTCTGGCATTTTTTCTTAGTTTGTTTATAAATCGTCATGTTAATCTTGTTGCTTGAGCGAATGGGCGAGAACGCTAACGGAGTCGTGTAATGTTAGGGATAAACGAGTTTTGGTTGTTTGTGGTATCAGGAATATTACTAAACTTAATACCTGGCCCAGATTCATTATATATTGCGGCGCGCAGCGCTAGTCAGGGGTTTAAAGCTGGTTCGGTAGCCGCTTTGGGTATTGGGGCGGGTACATTTGTGCATATTAGCGCGGCCGCCTTTGGTTTGTCGGCCATTCTTGCTAGTTCAGCCATGGCTTTCACCGTTGTTAAAGTGTTGGGGTGTATCTACTTACTGTATATGGGGTTTGCTATGGCTTTGAGTCACAAGCCACATCAGCTGCCAACTAAACTCTCGGCGAGTAAGTACTCAAAAATCTTTCGCCAAGGCTTTCTTACCAACAGTTTAAACCCTAAAGTCGCGCTGTTTTTTTTAGCGTTTGTTCCTCAATTTATCGATGCTGCAGAGCCAAATAAAGCCTTAGCATTTGTCGTTTTAGGTTTAGTGTTTAATCTAAACGCGATGATTTGGGGGCATATTTTAGCTTGGTTAAGTGCGTCTATATCCCAGCGATTACACACCAGCAGGCGAGCCAAAACTTGGTTAAACCGAATATTAGGTGGGGTGTTTGCTGGTTTTGGCGTTCGTTTAGCGTTTTCTGAGCTTAGTTAAGCGCGCTTCTTTATTAGATACCAAGGATTATGATGCCACGTTCTAAGAAGCAACTTTTGTTGATGATGGCATTTTTGATGCCATTTAGTTTTTCTATTTGGATGGTCTTACTCAATAACTTTGCTATTGAAGTTGCCCAATTTACTGGTCGTGAAATTGGCATCTTGCAAAGCCTGCGTGAAATCCCAGGCTTTTTGGCTTTTACCGCCATTTTTGTATTGTTGATATTAAAAGAGCAGACCTTTGCCTTACTCAGTTTATTGGTATTAGCCATTGGTATTACCCTGACTGGTTTTTTCCCTAGCGTTTACGGTTTGTATTTTACAACGGTGCTAATGTCGATAGGTTTTCATTATTTCGAAACGGTAAACCAATCGCTCACTTTACAGTGGATCCCTAAAGACGAAACGCCTGCTTTTATGGGGAAAGCACTTGCAGTAAAAGGCGCAGCGGCAGTATTGGCCTATAGCTTGTTATGGTCATTGCTAGAATATGGTCGTTTCGAGTATGTGTCGTTGTATGCGATGTTTGGGGGTATGACGATATTAGCCGTATTGTTTATTGCGCTGCGTTTTCCGCATTACACCGCTGAACATGAACAACATAAACGGTTGATTTTGCGCCAGCGTTACTGGCTTTTTTATACTTTAGTATTTTTAAGTGGCGCTCGTAGACAAATCTTCGTGGTATTTGCTGGCTTTTTGATGGTCGAAAAATTTGGTTATTCGGTGTCTGATATCGCTTTGCTCTATTTAGCTAACCAAGTATTAAACATCTTGTTTGCCGGGAAGATAGGTCAGATGATTGGGCGTATTGGCGAGCGCCGCGCCTTGATGATTGAATACACAGGCTTAGTGTTTGTGTTTGCAGGGTATGCCTTAGTTGAGCAGGCAGAGTGGGCGGCCGGTTTATACATTGTTGACCATTTGTTCTTCGCTATGGCTATCGCCATAAAAAGCTATTTCCAGAAAATTGCTGACCCAGCCGATATTGCCAGTTCTGCGGGGGTTAGTTTTACCATTAATCATATTGCGGCGGTGATATTGCCGGCACTATTGGGCTTGGTTTGGTTGTATTCGCCGTCTTTGGTCTTTTGGCTGGGGGCGGTTATCGCGGTAGCGTCTTTAGCATTTTCTTTTTTGGTGCCTCGTCATCCGGAGCAACACCAAGAAACGACATTAGCCACCAAAACTATACTAGGCTAAAGGCGTTTACATACTTATGACGGGTATAGTGGTTAAGTGAATAAATAAGCGTAAATTTAACAGTATCAGTTTGTTATGGACTATAGCGGTGTTGCTACGTTTGGGTGACGTTATTGTTTTTTAGTTTTGTTTAACTATGCTGTAAAGCACAGTTTGTTATCAATGCTCTACTATAATTTAGTTTCACAGCAGGATAACTGTTACCCCATTAAGACAAGGCTGTCTTACTTGCTGGTAGTTTGAACGTAAAGAAGGATCTAGGTGATGCACCAAAGTTTACTCGGGCGTGTGGAGAAAAAAGCGTTTGGGGTGCCCTCTAATGATATTAAAGACGCCTTGTTAGCGCATCGACGATGGGCTCACAAAATTAGCGCTTCGTTGGTGCTACGCCAGGTATTAGTCGATCCTGAATTTACTGATAAACACGCCCACCATTATTGTAAGTTCGGTCGCTGGTTGTGGCAGCTTTCACAAGATAATTTGATTCAAGCTGATGCCTTCGGACATTTAGATCATGTTCATCAGGGCTTGCATAAATCGGCCGCTAGGCTGTTGTCTTCTTTTGCTCAAAATGACTTAGTGAGTGCTAAAGAACTCGAAGACTTTCATCTAAGCCAAGATGATTTTGTTGCGAGTGTACTAGACATTTTTGAATTTTCTTTGGTGAATAAGTATCAATTTGATACCACTACCAAGCTGATAAACCGACGAACTATTGATGTTGTTTTAGCTAACGAAAAGCGGCGGCTAGAAGGCCTTGAAGATTCCTGCTGTTGTATTGTGCTGGCCGACATCGACAGATTTAAAGATATCAATGACAGTTACGGGCATGATGTTGGCGATGTGGTTTTAGAGCATACTGCAGCTGTGCTTAATGGGTCTATAAGGCGCAACGACACTGTGGCTCGCTTTGGTGGAGAAGAGTTCTTATTTGTTATGCCTGATATGAGCTTGCAAGAAGCGACGCAAGCCGTCGAGAGGATCCGAATAAAGCTCGCTAATTCTGTTATCACCCATTTAGGTAAACCGCTAAGTGTAACGGCTTCATTTGGTATCACGCAGTTGTGCCAAAATTCAGATATTAAGGAATCTATAAAGCGGGCTGATGTGGCTTTATATGAAGCAAAACGGCTAGGGAGAAATTGTACTATTGTGCTTTGCTTAAAAGACTTAATGCAACATTTAGCGCAGGAACCTACAGGGCAATTAAATGCAGAAGAAACTATTCAACAATATTGTAGGAACGTTGAACAAGTATTAAATCAGTAGTTGTCTGTTGCCGAATAAAAGAACGCCCACACTTCTCTTGCTAATAAGCTGGTTTGTTCTATCGGTAGTATTCGTTTAGTTTTCGTCCCCCAAAAAACGCCTGTGTTATTTTTGATCTTTAAAATCAAAAGCTTAAAATATGCTTATCAATTTGTTATCAGTGAATATGTATTTTTTGATCATTAACATAAAAGCGCTTAAATAGGATTGCTTAAAGGAATTTGCATCGCTAAGTTAGCCCTAAATACACTGGGAAGTGTTTTGAATCATCGCTAGTGGAGCGCAATATGTTTAGCAATTTTCAATCATCGGCTTTCTTTGGTCGCCTCAAAACGATATCTATCGCTAGGCAGGTGGTCGCTGTGGTTGCCATTATTGCGACTACCTTTGTGATGGCAATTTTAATCGCCGTTATTGGTTTAAATAATATTCAAAACCGTAATCAAGAGTTGGCTAATTCTTCATTGGTTGCCCTGCAAAATGCCTCTGATGTTGAGGCGTCTTATTTGCAAATGAATTATTTAGTGCTCGCTATTTTAACCTCTAAAGATCAATTACAGTTGGATCAACTTTTTGCACAATGGCAACAACAGCGAGGTAGTGCCCAACACCTGCTAGAGCAAGCGATACAAGCCTCATTGAGCCACGGCCAAAACGGTAATGCTGAGACGTTTACGGCGTCCCTGAAAATGCTTACTCAGCTTGACCAAGAGCTCTCTCAAGTTTATCAAGCCTTAACCCAAAGTTATGTTGAAGATGTAGAATTAACAAAAATTTTTAATCAGTTTGTTTTGCAATCTACCGAGTTATACAACGATATTGGTTATCAAGTAGAAGCTTATGCGCTAGAGGATCAATACATACGAGATATTTATCGCAGCTTCATGGCGACTTCACAACGGGTACAGTTAAAAGCTTTTGAGTTAGCCTCAGTAGATAACCCCGATACTGTCAGTCAACTAATTAGCTATATTCGAAAAAATACCAAGCGATTAGAAGCTGGTTTTTCTGACTTAGAAATTGAAGTGGGCAAAATATCTAGTCATGCCGACATCCAAAGAAACTGGCTATTTATAACTAAGCATATCAAAGAAGATCAAGGCCTGCTGTCACGTATTTTTAGCAATAAGCAAAGTGTTGAGCGAGTAGGACTCAAACGGGTTGTTTTGGAGGCTGAGATAAACGGTCAAATTGATGAATTAAAACAATTAGTCGGGAGAATCGATCTACAAACAAGTGCCATGGTTAATGATGCAGAAATGCTGGTAAACACAGTGAGTTTAAGTGCCACTATTGCAGGTTTAATCGCATTGTTGGTAGCGCTTGGCGCTTGTATTTCGATTAACCGTTTAATTAAGCGGCCCATTGATGACTTAGCTACGGTGACTCGGGCGATGGCTAAAGGTGACTTTACTTTACATATGCAAAATAACTGGAATGGCGAGTTTTCCAAAGTGGCTGGCTGGGTCAATGAGGTAGCAGCCAATACCAATCATTCACTGACAGAAATTGCGCTCGTCACCAACGAGCTAGAAAGCATGGCGACCAGTAATGTTGCCATTACTGGTGAAATTAAAGGTAAAACCGATAATCAGAACACCAGTTTAGAAAGTCTTAGTGCCGCCATTGAGCAAATGGCTGAGGCTAGCCAAGCCATTGCTAGTATTGCCAGTGACTCATTTCATCAAACAGAAAGTGCAGATGATAGACTTAAAAAGGGCCGAACGGTCATGCAAAATAACCAGCAGACTATTCAAGCCTTGAGTCAGCATATTGATAGTACCCATGACGCAATGGAGCACTTGCTCAACGATGTAGAAAGTATAAAAGCGGTGTTGGGTGTCATTCGTTCAATTGCCGATGCGACTAATCTACTCGCCTTAAATGCTGCCATTGAGGCTGCGCGAGCTGGTGAATATGGTCGCGGTTTCTCGGTGGTCGCCGATGAAGTGAGATTGTTATCACAGCGTAGCGCCGAGCAAACCGAACAAATTTCTAAAGTGATGAATCGTTTAGAAAATCAAGCAAGTGAGTCAATGCAATTGATGGGTGAGAGTCGCAGTAAGATGAGTGAAACCTTGCATCTAAACGGTGACTTGTCACAAGCTATTAGCGCGGTTAGTAGCGACATACAAAAGTTGCGAGATATGTCGCACGGTATTAGTACCGCCACCGAGCAGCAACGCGAAGGCGCTGAAAAAATCACCATTGAAATGGGCTCTTTAGCTGCACAAGCAAAACAAAATAGCTTGACCTTAGATGGGTTAGCCGCCGATGGGCAGCGCCTAAATGCGTTATCTAATCAGCAAGAAAACAATGTAGGCAAGTTTAAGCTGGTGAGCTAGAACGGCTATAAGCTAGGGCCTACGTTGGTATCAAAACTAAAAAATACTCAACAACGTTTGGCTCTGGCGGCGAGAGCACTTAAGCTAGAGACCATTGTCTAGACATAAAATAACTTAATGAGAAACACCAATGTCAAAGAAAGTGATAAGGTTTGAAATCGAGAAAGAAACTAAAAACAGCGTTCGCTATAAGGAAGTCCCCGACGAGGGAACGGCGCCTATATTGGGCTCATTGTATGTTCAGAAATGGTTTGCGGGTAATAGTCAAACCATTGAAATCACCCTTGATAAAAAAGACTAGCGGTAACTGATAGTCATTTTTTGACGTAGCTAAGCAGCTGTAGGCTACAGAGAATACCAGCCGTGGGGCATCACGTTTTTCTTTGTCTGTAGGGCAGGATTGCATGACAATGAGTGCTTAAATGAAAAATCAGCCGCTATTTGCTGGTTGTTTCATTGCTCATAATTCGCTATAACCTTTCAACTCAATTTGCAACAACATATAGAAGCCATGAAAAGTTCTCCTACGCATAAGCCTCGTCCTTTAGTTGATCTCATCGTCAGTATCGTTTTACCGTCTTTTATACTCATGAAATTAAGTGGCGACGATGCCTTAGGCGCGAGTGGAGGTTTGATTGCTGCGCTGGCCTTCCCTCTTGGGTGGGGGCTTTTTGAGCTAATCAGATATAGAAAATTTAACTTCATTGCTTTACTAGGCTTGGTGAGTGTTTTGTTGACGGGGGGGATTGGTTTATTTGAGCTCGATACAAAATGGTTAGCGATTAAAGAAGCGGCTATACCCGCGGTAATAGGCATCGCCGTTTTAGTCTCTACCTTTACCCCTTATCCTTTGGTTAAAACCTTGCTGTTTAACCCTGATATTATGGATGTGGAAAAAATCCAACAACGTTTAGCTGAACATAACAGCAGTGCTGCCTTTGAAAGCCGCTTACTAAAGGCCACCTATTTTGTCGCCGGCTCCTTCGCCTTTTCGGCAAGCATGAACTATATCCTCGCCAAATGGCTAGTGACTAGCCCAGCTGGAACGTCGGCATTTAATGAACAGCTTGGCCAGTTAACTCTCTATAGTTACCCGATGATAGCGCTACCCTCGATGGTAATGATGATGGCTATTTTTTATTACTTGTGGCGCACAATTCATAGCCTAACGGGGCTTGAGTTAGAGGAAGTCCTGGCATCTAAGAAATGACTCTATATTGAGGAGTACTGTCGACTCGACTGCTGTGGTATTCGAAGAGATTAGGCTGATGGCCTAACGCTTAACAATGGGGGCCTAATCAATAGGGATAGGTTAGACCCCGCACAAATGATTCAACTCCGTATATCCCAATATGACAAATATCGTGGTGATGTTGCTTAGGGTTTGGTTTGCTGGTGTTACCTATAGTAGGCCGGTCCAAGTGTTATGCTCTCTACCGCTGTAAGGGCCGAAATACCGATTACCAATTGCCCTGTGGTACTCAATTGGCGATGAGCTTGTAAAATCAGTGGTATGTCTTAAAGTCTTTGTATAAGAACATCATTTGTTGGGTGGCCAAAGGCAAACCTCATGTTTAAAGTTCTGCTGTTTGTATTGTCAATGCAACTGATTCATTCTGAAAAGGTTTACGCCGAAAAAATAGTGCTTGCCGCTGCCGCTGGCAGTATCCCAACCTCATATCTAGAAAACGGTGAACAAACCGGTATTTTAGTGGATGTTATAAACCAAGCGTTTACCAGAGCGGGTTACACCGTTGACATTAAGCTAATGCCTTGGGCCAGGTGTTTGAAATCTGCCCAAGAAGGCACTGTTGATGGCATCTTCTCCCTGTATTTAACTGATGAACGACAGAAATACCTCACTTACACTAGCGAAGTACTGATAACCCAGATTCAAGCATTGTTTGTCTCAATTGATTCGACCATCACCTATGATGGTGACCTTCAACAATTGGCAGATAATTCAATCGGCATCATCAATGCAACTAGCTACGGTCCAAGGCTTGATGCTGCTTTAGAGCAGGGCTTATTCAAGACTGTTGATGAAGCTCAAAGCTCAAAAAGTAATCTTAGAAAACTACTGGCTGGTCGAGTAGATTTGATACCCTCATATCGGCATGTGGTTTTTAGTACTGCAAAAACACTGGGCGCAGCGCATAGAATAAAGCAGTTATCACCTCCTATAGAAGCCATTCCTAGTTATTTAGCATTCACTAAAAAACGAGACTTTTCCATCGTCATTAGGGAATACAACAAGGCGCTCGCAGCAATGAAGCAAGATGGCAGCTACGATATGATTTTTGAGAAATACCTTCAATAGTCACCCTCGCGACTATCCGTGAAGCGGCGTATGTAGATTTGTGCTAGGCAAGTCCTCCTTGTCACGCTCATATTTCTTGAATGTACCTTGCGGTTATCGCTTATCTTGCAAATTGCAAAGAGCACTAAATGTTTGCTTAACATTTCCTCTAAGTGTCTGATACTAAGAATAAAAAAATAATGGTACGAAATTCGCATTTCAAGGCTTGAATAAAGTGGAGAATACAATGGGCGAGTTACTACCAAGAATTTATTTAATCGTTGATGCGCTGTGGCGTCGACGTTATTTAATTGCTTTACCAATATTACTTATGCCTATTGCTGGTGCCTTAGTATCACTAATGTCTGATAAGCAATATGCCTCGCATACGAGTATGTTGGTACAGGAAACTGCCAGTTTAAATCCATTTTTAGAAGACCTAGCTGTATCTGCCAACGTTGAAGGACGGATGGAAGCCTTAACCACCTTATTACATAGCCGACATGTTTTAAGTGAAGTGGCCATAGAACAAGGTTTGATGTTTGAGAGTGATAGCCCCTTACGCAAAGAGCAAGTAATTAAGCGATTATCATCAGCACTAACCGTACGCCAAGTGGGTAAAGATTTAATTAGGATCGATTATAAATCAGCTAATCCGAAGGGCATGAGTGAATTGCTAGAAACAGTCTCAACACATTTCATCGAGCAGTTACTGGCGCCTTCCCGTTCTTCAATCCAAGACTCTGAGCGCTTTTTGCGTGAGCACTTAAGCATTAGCAGCTTAGAACTAGAAAAAGCCGAAGAAGCCTTGGCATCATATCGCACCGAGCACGCCGATGGCTTGCCCGAACAACATGCCGCAAATATGGACCGCTTATCACAAATACGTCAGCGGTTGATTGAGCGCGAAGCTGAATTAGCAGGGGCGAAACAAAGTTTAGGTAGCATAGATCAACAGCTTTCACGGACAAACCCGGTAGTGACGCGTCTTGAGGAGCAAATTGTCCTAAATCGGGCTGAGTTAGCGACCTTAATGTCTCGTTATACCGAGGGGCACTCTAAGGTGCTGGCTATCAAACGTACCTTACGTCATCTAGAAGAGGAGCGTGAACAAGTGTTGGCGCTACCAGAATCGGCGGTGAGCAATACCGACAGCTCGGCGTTACTCCAACAGCAAATCTCGATTACTGAGTCCAATGGTGAAATGTTGATTGTGCAGGTAGAGGCCTTAATGATAGCTCGTCAACGGGTAGACGCTTTGGCCGAAGAGGTATCGCAGTTACGCAGCTTAGCCAATTCATTGCAGCAACAAATTGGTTCAGTGGGTGAGCAAGAGCAGCAGCTTCGTATCTTAAATCGAAATCTGCGGGTGCAACGTAGCCTCTACGAAAACCTGCTCACTCGCTATGAAATGGCCCAAGTTACTGGTGCGTTGGGGGTATTTGAGCAAGCTGACCGGATAAAAATTATTGACCGAGCTTATACCCCTAGTGGCCCAGCAACATTACCCATGTGGATGTTTGTAGTTGCAGGTTTAGCTGGAGGCATTGCCATTGGCATTAGTTTAGCGGTGATTGCAGAGCTAACCGATTCAAGTTTACGCACTATTAAAGACATTGAAGACATTGCGGGAGTATCGGTATTAAGCCGAATTCCACCGCTTAAAGAATCGCATTAAAAAGGATTACATTATGAGCATTTGGATCCAAGTTGTTCAACATTTGCAACCCGGCGGTATTGAAACTATGGCGTTAGATTTACAACGCATGGAAGAGACACATGAGCAAGGGGTGATTATCTCTCTGGAAGGGAACAAAGAACAGGCGCTAGCAGCGTGGCCGCGCTTACGCCCTTATGCCTCCCGATTGATGTTCTTGGATAAAAAGCCCGGTTTTCATTTTGCGACCTTGTGGAAGTTGATAAATTTGTTTCGCCAATGGGCCGTGCCAGTGGTGCATACCCATCATATTGGGCCGCTAATTTATGGCGGCATTGCAGCCCGCTTGGCGGGCGTCAAAGTGCTTATTCATACTGAGCACGACGCATGGCACCTACGCCAGCAGCGTCGCCGTCTTTTACAGGCGCTGGTACTGAAATGGGTCAAACCAATGCTGGTTGCTGATGCCAACCTCGTCGCTGGAGAGTTAAAAGCTGCTATAGGGGTGGATGATGAAAAGGTGCAAGTGATTAAAAATGGCGTGGATACTTATAACTTTACACCCGGTAATAAACTAGCGGCACGTAGGAAAATGGGATTACCTGAAGAGCGTCGAATGATTGGTTGTGCTGGGCGCTTAGAGCTTGAAAAAGGCCAGGCGGTGTTGATAGAGTCTTTAACATTTTTGCCTCCTGACGTTGATCTTGTGTTGGCTGGTGATGGCAGTCAGCGACCACATTTAGAACAATTAGTTCGGTCGTTAAACTTACAGCAGCGGGTTCATTTTTTGGGCGCGGTAGAAGCGATGCCTACTTTTTATCAAAGCTTAGACCTATTCTGTTTGCCGTCTTACTTTGAGGGTTTGTCATTGGTTATCTTGGAGGCGCAATCTTGTGAAATTCCCGCGGTGGTGACAGATGTTGGTGCGTCTACCGAAGCTCTTTGCCCACGCACAGGGACCTTGGTTGAGCCCGGTAGTGCTTTTGCAATGGCCCAAGCTTTAGAAAAAAAACTAGAGATGCCTAATTCTGGTAATCCTCGCCAGTTTGTTAAGCAATGCGGTGATTTACGCACCACGGCGCGTAACTACGCGGCGCTTCGTCACCGTTACTCTTAAGCAGAAAAGGAGAGGGGATATGAATGCATTGATTTGGATTACGTTAATAGCGATGTTTCTGGTGGTCTATCATCACGCGCTTTACCCGCTATTACTTAAGTTACTCAGTAAAGGGAATAAGCAAACAGAAGCGGCAAGCCCTGTTAGTGTGGTACGCAATTATCATCGCAGCGAAGCCGATGCGCGATTGCCGACCATTCAATTACTCATTCCAGCTTACAATGAACAAGATTATATTGCGGCAAAATTGATTAATCTGACTACGCTAGATTATCCCGATGACCGCTTAAGCATTAAGGTGATATGTGATGGTTGCAGTGATAATACTGCCGCCGTCGCAAGAGCCTGTTTAGCAGAATTGAGCTTTTGCAGTTTTGATATCGAAATATGCGAACAAACAGACAATCAGGGCAAGGTGGCGGTGCTCAATCAGCATATTAGGCAAAGTCAGGCTGATATTGTGGCTTTATCAGATGTTTCTGCGCTCATCTCGGTTGACGCAATGCTGATTGCCGCAAGTCATTTTAGCCAAGCTGAGGTAGGGGTGGTCTGTGGTTACTACCACCTACTTAGTCCCGGTTCAGTAGGAGAGCAAGCTTATTGGCGTTATCAGCGTGAAGTGAAACGTTGTGAAGCTGACATGGGGGCGCCATTGGGTGCTCATGGTGCGTTTTATTTGATTCGTAAATCGTTATTTCGAGCTATGCCAGAAGACACCATCAATGATGATTTTGTTATTCCAATGGATATTGTGGCTCAGGGGTATCGAGCGGTGTATGAGCCAAATATTCGCGCGTTAGAGCTTGAACACGCTTCAGATAATCAAGACCGCAGTCGCAGGAAGCGTATTGGCGCCGGTAACTTACAACAGCTTATCCGGTTGCGCCACATGTTATTACCCCGTTTTAGAGGTGTTGCATTTACTTTTTTCTCAGGCAAAGCCCTTCGTGTGACCATTCCGGTATTTTTGTTAACCAGCTTATTTGGCTCCATGCTGCTAGGCGTGCAGGCTCCATTGTTTGCGGTACTATTTCTATTACAGTTAGTGGCTTACGTATTAGCTATGCTACCGAGAGTTTTACCTCGTCTGGTTTGGCCTAGGGCAATTGCTAGCCTTAATTATTTGGTGGAGGGGCATTTTTCTAGCATGCTTGGCTGCCTTGAGTACCTAGCTAAGAAGGTGAGGCGCCAATACTTGCTTCGATTTGTTAGCCCCACTGTGATGGTGGGTAAACGAGCATTTGATATTATTGGCTCGAGCATATTGCTGGTTGTTTTTAGCCCTTTGTTTCCGTTGGTGGCCTTAGCGATTAAATTAGACAGCAAAGGCCCTATCTTTTACCAGCAAACACGGGTCGGACTGATTTCTGACAAAGTAGTGCAATTATTTGAAATTTATAAGTTTAGAAGTATGCGAGCCGATGCGGAAAAAAACAGTGGTGCGGTATGGGCGAGCAAGCGAGATGATCGAACAACTCGAGTAGGGCGGTTTTTGCGTAAAACCCGTATTGATGAGCTACCGCAACTCATCAATGTACTTAAAGGCGAGATGTCTTTAGTGGGGCCTCGTCCCGAGCGGCCGGTATTTTACCACTCTTTAGAGCAAGCTATCCCTTACTACAGCGAGCGTACCGTAGGCTTAAAGCCTGGCATTACCGGCTTGGCTCAAGTCAACTTGGCCTATGACTCCAGCATTGAAGATGTGAAGCAAAAGTTGGCTTACGATCACTGCTATGCATTAAGTCTGAGCCAATGTGGCACGTGGCTATATCAAGACCTTAGCGTTTTACTTAAAACCGTATGGGTAGTGGTGGCAGGGAAGGGGCAATAGTTTGCGCGGCTAATGTCTACCCTTAGGTAATATAGCCAGTGATTGCTGAACTAATCAGTAAGTATGTGTCACCGTATTTAGTGAAATCGTCGATGTTAACGGTGGGCTACCCGCAGAAAAACAGGGTTTTGCTATGGTTCCGAGATAATTGTAGTTGATTGCTCCAATATCGCTTTGTTTGTTCAATGGTTTTACCCATAAAGTTTTAATTATTGTTAGTCTTTACAAACGCTTACCCAATAGGTGTGAAGGTGTTTTGGCTTGCTAAACAGTCTTGTTGTATGGATACTGAACAAACTGTTTTAAAAGACATGGTGTTAAAAATACCAGCTGGAAGCTGTATTTTCGTGTACCTAAAGCAAACATCTTTCTCGATGGGGATATGTAATGGACTACTTATGGTTGCTGATTGCTTCAACCTTAGTGTTTTTAATGCAAGCAGGCTTTTTGTGTTTAGAAAGCGGCAAAATCCGCAGTAAAAACAGTATTAATGTCGCTGCGAAAAACATATCTGATTTTGTTATCGCTGCGCTTATTTATTGGGCGTTTGGCTTTGCGTTGATGTTTGGCGAGTCATCTAAGGGCTGGATAGGCCTGAGCGATTTTTTTGTGGGCGAGCAGCAATCGGCTTTCCAAGTTAGCTTTTTCCTATTTCAAATGATGTTTTGCGGTACTGCAGCAACGCTATTGTCGGGCGCGGTAGCTGAACGTATGTCCTTTATGGGCTACATCGCTGTATGTGTGATTATCAGCGCAGTTGTGTACCCGGTTGCTGGCCATTGGGCTTGGGCGTCGATATACATAAGCACAAACTTGGGCTGGTTGGAACGCTTAGGTTTTGTCGATTTTGCCGGCTCTACTGTGGTTCATTCTGTTGGCGGGTATGTCGCATTGGCAGCGGTACTGATTATAGGCCCAAGAATTGGTCGCTTTGATAGTGCTACATCTTTACCGGTAGGTAATAACTTACCGATGTCAGTGTTAGGTACCTTGCTTATTTGGTTGGGGTGGTTTGGTTTTAATGGTGGTAGCACTATATTGTTTAGTGACCAAATCCCTAGCATTATTCTTAATACCTGCTTAGCGGCCGCTGCTGGTGGGCTGATTAGTTCAGTCTGTCATTATTGGTGTAAACGTTATGTTGACGTGGGCTTTATCTTAAATGGTGTAATAGCCGGTTTGGTCTCTATCACAGCGGGTTGCCATGCCGTATCGCCAAAACAAGCCGTCATGATAGGCATGGTTGCTGGGGGGGTGTTATATGTTGGCACCCGTCTTATTGAACGCTGCAAAATAGATGATGCTTTAGGTGTTGTGCCTGCGCACTTGTTTGCTGGGATATGGGGGACTCTTGCTGTGGGTCTGTTTGCTAATTTAGACACCTTAGCTACGGGATTAACGCGTGTTGAACAAGTGACAGCACAGTTGTATGGCATTGGTGCAATTGGGGTGTATAGCTTTGGCTTAAGCTTTATATTGCTGTATACAGTGAATCATTTTTTCCCCTTAAGGGTATCGAGAGAAGATGAACTAAAAGGCATGAATGTCAGTGAACATAGAGCGTCCACCGAGCTGATTGATTTACTAAGTTCAATGAATAACCAACAACAACAAGGGCGCTTTTCTGAGCCCGTTCCGGTTGAGCCATTTACCGAAGTGGGACAAATAGCCACTCAATATAATCAAGTTATCGAACGAGTCAGCGTGGAAATATCCAAACGTGATAATGCCATAGATGACTTTCGTGCCAGTGAAAAAAGAAAAAGTGCCATTTTAGACTCGTCGATGGATTGCATCATTACCGTAGATCTATTGGGTGGGATTATCGAGTTTAACCCTGCCGCAGAGCGTACTTTTGGTTATCTAAAATCACAAGTTAGCGGCAAGAGCTTTATTCAGCTATTTATCTTAGAGCAAGACCAAGAGCAAGTAAAAGCTAGCCTACAACATCGGTTTTCTACTTCGCAAGGTTTGCTCCGCAACAGGCGAAACGCAATTACCCTGCACCGTAATTCTGGTGACCAGTTTCCTGCAGAAATTGTGATTACTGGGGCCAGCTTGGGCAGTGAGATAAAAAATGAGTTTACCTTACATATTCGTGATGTAACCCGCCAACTTAAACTGCAAGATAAGTTGAAACAACTCGCCTATAGTGACCCCTTAACAGGCTTGTATAATCGAACCTATTTGATGGGGCGTTTACAAGACGTTATTCAACGCGCTACCCATACAAATGAAGATATCGTTCTATTTTTTATGGACTTAGACCGTTTTAAGAAAATTAACGATACCCTAGGGCATAAGGCTGGAGATGAGTTGCTTT
The DNA here is from genome assembly GCF_023238625.1 of Agarivorans sp. TSD2052. Classification (NCBI taxonomy): domain Bacteria; kingdom Pseudomonadati; phylum Pseudomonadota; class Gammaproteobacteria; order Alteromonadales; family Alteromonadaceae; genus Agarivorans; species Agarivorans sediminis. The sequence continues at coordinate 2,687,548 of NZ_CP096670.1, read as the reverse complement.
GTGAAGTGGCTAAACGTTTAATTAGTGTAACTAGAGCTACCGATGTTATAGCCCGTTGGGGCGGTGATGAATTTGTAGTGTTGTTTTCTGGAGCGGTAAGCATTGAGTTGGCAAGGTCTAAAGCCAACGAGGTTTTAACGGTGATGCGTGAGCCTTTAGAGCTTGAGGGTAGAATGATAAACATTCCTACCAGTATTGGTATTGCGCCAGCGGTTGTTGGCCAAACGACGAGTGAACAGCTAATTCAACATGCCGATATAGCGATGTATTACGCTAAGCAGCGGGGCCGAGACAACTTTCAAATTTTTGAAGCCGAAATGGCTCACAAGGCTGCCAGAAACTTCGATTACGAGCAAGAAATGGCCAAAGGAATAGAGTGCGGAGGACAGTTCTCTATGGTTTATCAGCCTAAAGTCACCGCTGATGGTGAGGTGGTTGGCTTGGAAGCCTTGATGCGCTGGTCTCACCCTAAAGAAGGGAGCATTTCGCCCAGTGAGTTTATTCCGTTAGCGGAAGAGTCTGATCTCGTGATCCAGTTGGGTCAGTTCGCTATCACTGAGGTGGTGATCTTGTTACAGCAATGGCAGCAGGAAAACATACGACAAGTGCCCATATCGGTGAATATATCCGGTAAACACTTGGTCTCAGGCCAGCTGGTGTCGTTTATACAAGAGCATTGTCATCGTTATGGGGTGAACCCCAGCCATTTGGAATTAGAAATAACCGAAGGGGTACTACTCACCGATATTGAACGCTGTATTGAAGTGATGTCGCAACTACAAGCCCTAAATATAAGAATTTCAGTAGACGATTTTGGTACCGGCTACTCTTCACTTAATTACTTAAAACGCTTACCCATTGATGTGCTTAAAATAGATCGTTCTTTTGTTGATGAATGTGCAACCACGATAGAAGATGCTCAAATCTGTTCTACTATTATTAACTTAGCTAATAACCTAGGCTTAAGCACCGTCGCTGAAGGCGTAGAAACTCAAGCGCAGTTAGATTTTCTGAACCGTAATGGCTGCCAAGTTTATCAAGGCTTCTTCTTTTCTAGGCCAGTGCAAGCAAATCAACTGAACCGTTTATTAGCTAAGCCTGAACCGCTGAGCCAAGCAATAATAAACTAGGTTGGCTGCGGGTAATCCTCTTAAATCCTATCAGCGATAGTGCTAGTGTCAGAAAAGTCCGCTGATGCGCACTGATCATGCTTAGCGAGACTTTAAACCTAGGCTGTTGCATTTTGCGAAATACGATTTTCTTTTCTGAAAAAGACGTCTTTTTTCATTCTTTGTTGTTTTAAGTTATTGTAATTAATCAATATTTTAATGGTGGCATAGATTTGGCTTTATAGGTCTTGATAATCAAGAATTGTGGAGCTAAATATGAATATGCAACTTACTACTTCAGACCTCGGTGACCTTACTGCATCTATTGACGGTAACTTTGATGCCAAGTCATGTGCAGAGCATAAAAACCAATTTGAAAATATTTGCCACAGTGCAGCTAGCAAGCTAGTGATTGTGAATATGCAGCAGGTTGATTTTCTGGACGCCTCAGGAGTGGGTGCCTTGGTATTTATGTTTAAACGTATCAAATCGGTGGGCGGCCGTTTAATTCTGGTGGGCGCCAAGCAACAGCCAAGAGATTTGCTCACTATGTTACGGGTAAACCACATCATTACCATGATGGATACCCTTCCTCGTCAAACTCAGCACGTTGACTCTTTAACGTCTATTGCCGCTTAAGTGGTATTCAAGGAGCCTATCATGCGTAGCATCATCATCAGCTTATTGTTATTAATGACCTCAGCGTGTAGCAGCTGGCCAGAGCAAGGGCGTGGCGGTTTTGCCGAGCATCAATTAGGTTTATTAGCATGGTTAGACGGCGATACGGGTACCGCTGACCTAAGAGAACTGGGTCCAGAGCATGGCCTGCATTTCGAGTCAGTATTAGTTAAACATCAATTAGATTTGTTAATCCTAGAAGGCGCCGAGTTATGTTTCCCTGCATCGGTCACTCAAGCGCGGATGCAACAGCAGCGAATAGTGCGTGAGTTAGAAGGGGGGTTAACCTTTGATGCTGCCAATGATCTTGAGATTCAACAACACTTTGTAAACATGTTAGAGCAGCGCCTTGATCGGGTTACCGAAAGTGGCGCCTGCCAAACTGATCGCCTAGGTCATATTCAATCTTCGCATTTGATGGTAAGCATTAGCGACGCCTTAAATAGTAATAACCAGTTTGCTTTTGATTCGAGTGAGCTGACTCCGGCATATAAAGATCAGCTCACTAATCTCACGCCGATTATTGCGGCCAGTAAAGTAGCGCTAATTATTACCGGTCATAGTGATAGTAAAGGTGATGACGAGTACAAACAGCGTTTGTCTCTAGCCAGAGCGCAAGCGGTTGCAGACTACATGACAGAACTTGGTATGAACGAACAGCAAATTAAATTGGCTGCTGTTGCTGACTCTCAACCCTATTCAGAAGGCGAAACCGATGCCATTCGTCACTCAAACCGCCGCGTCACTATTAGTGTTATCGACGCCGAAACCAACATTTTCGCTCAGCGCTTTGAAAGCGCACAGTAAGGAGCAAACCATGAGTACTTCAAAGCTTTGTAAATTTATCGTTGTAGCATGGATGTTTGTGGGCTTGGTAATGAGTATTGTGTTTAGCGTGACCGCGTCGGCAGCGAACCCACAAGTGCAAGCGGGCGATGTGATTAGAATTATCCTACCTGGTGAGGCGTCTTTAGACAAAAATTTTGAAGTGGACCGAAATGGTCGGCTGATATTGCCAGAAGTAGGCCCGATTATGGTGTCTGGTTTTACTGAGCAGCAAATGCAGGAAAAAATTAGACGCGAGCTATCTAAAGCGTATCGCGACTTAGCAGGCCTAAAAGTTCTGCTCGATGAGCGACGTATCCGGATTAGTGTATTAGGTTTTGTTGGCCAACCCGGTGAAGTAGTATTAGCCGAGGGTGCTGGCGTACAAATGGCTATTCAAGCTGCTGGAGGATTGCGCTCTGGGGCACAACTTGATCGCATGCAACTGCGCCGCGGCGATGATGAAACAGAAGTGTTCAATTACAAGCGTTACTTGGATTCCGGTGATTTAAAGGTACTGCCAAGGCTGGAGTCTTTGGATGTATTGTTTGTTCCAGCATCACCCAAGATAGGTAATGTAGCAGTAGATTTTGATCCTAAGGCGCTTAATGATAAAGGTGATGCCGCCGAAGATCGCACCGCTGTAAAAGTATTTGGTGAAGTGTATAACCCTGGCAGCTTTTCTTTTAAAGAGTCAGCGACATTGGTAGATATGTTGATGCGTGCCGGGGGCGTGACGCGTTATGCCAGTGTTGAACAAATTCGCGTTATTATTGATGGTGAGCCTAAGCTTTTCAATTTAAAGCGTTATCTGGACACTGGCGATAGCGATATGATGCCCCGCTTAACCGTTGGCACTACAGTTTTTGTGCCTAAGCAAGAAGAAGAGATTAAAGCCGGTGCTAACACCGTTTATGTAATGGGTGAAGTATTTAAACCTGGTGCTTATGAAGGTAATAAAAATGCTGGATTTTTAGATGTGTTAGCTAATTCGGGTGGCCCAACGCGGTTTGCTGAAACTCGTCAAATTAGAATTATTCGGGCAAGCGGTTCAGTAGAACGTTTTGATTTACAGTCTTTTACTGAAGGTCGCAGCGCCAAATTGCCAAAAATTGCCGCTGGCGACGCGATTTTCATCCCAGAAAAAACCGATTTAAATGAGAAATCATGGACCAAGGTTTCACCTAATCGTGCAGTAAAAGTCATGGGAGAGGTAAACCGTCCAGGCCGTTTTGAATGGGCCAACGAAATGAATCTCATGGATTTGTTAGCGCACGCTGGCGGCCCTAAACCTAACGCTGATATGGCGAAAATAACCGTATTATTTAGTGATGCAAACGGCAGTACTCGTTCGGTTAACTTTGACTTAAATGCGTATCTAAACGGCGAAATTAGTAATACACGTATGCCCCGTATCGTAGCTGGTACAACCATTATGGTGCCGCAATTGCCTGATGACCCAAGTGATAATAAATCTCAATGGGTGCGCCAGCGTTCAGAAGACTCTATTTATGTATTTGGTCAAGTAGTCGCCCCCGGCCGCTACCGCTTTGACCCCAGCATGCATTTCCTCGATATTCTTGCTGCAGCCGATGGCCCTTCGGAAAAAGCTGATATTAGCAATGTGCGAATCAGCCACCGTAATGGTAAACATGCGCAAGTCTCAAAATTAGATTTAGCGATGTATTTTGAAACGGGAGATGAATCTTTGTTACCTAATGTGGTTCCAGGGGATTCGATTTACATCCCTGAAAAAGACCGTAACTGGTTGTCAGAGAAAAAAGAACGCACTGTTCGAGTGTTAGGTTCAGTGAACAAACCTGGTCGTTACCGCTTTAACGATGATATGACGCTATTAGATTTGTTAGCTGAAGCCGGCGGTGTCGACAATGATGGATTTCCTGAAAAAATCACCGTGGTTAACTTATCTTGTTGTAAAGACCAAGCTCGTACGTTTAATTTGCTCGAGTTCTCTAAAACCGGTGACTTTGGCATGCTGCCGGTGATTAGAGCTGGTGACACGGTGTACATCCCATCACGTGAAGAGAGTGGTTGGCATAAGGCTCGCCAAGGTATGGAAGATGTATTCAGAATTGTAACAATTAGCGCACTGTTGGGGTTTTTATGATTAGTTTACCTTCGAATTACCAAGAGTTAGAGCGAGTGTATCAACGCTTACCAGTGGCACAAAGCTCTTGCATTGGAGTGAGTTCAGCACAACCGGAAGAAGGTGTGTCAACCCTTGTCGATGCCATAGCGAGGCGGGCCGCAGCGGCTAATCGCAGGGTATTGGTGGTCGATTTCAATCTGCATCACCCTCGACAATTCGATATACCGCTATTTGATTTAGGCTGGGATAAGGGAAAGGTACAAGGAGTGATTAAAGACCCTCACACTGGGATTGATTATTTACCTAGTCCAAACGACAAAGCTTCATTGCTTTCCCTTAAAGAGCCCGGAGTGATTGAGCAGTGGGTTGAGCAATGGAAAGAAAGCTATCAGTTGGTGTTGGTTGATACATCTGCGGTTAATCAAAACAATGGCGGTAATATCTCTGCTCAGCGAGCCTTATCAAGCTGTGATGCCAGCATTATAACCATGATGGCTGGGTTAACCTCACGGCCGGCTTTTGAATCGGCGATTGCTGACTTACGTACTGATGACGTGAGGCTGATTGGGGTTGTGATGAACGATCGCTTTAACCCTAGTTTGAAATCAGAATTATTGAGAGAAACCTCACGTATTACTGTTTTGTTTCCTCGTTTCAAGCGATATGTACAAAGAATACTTATTAACTCTCAACTACTTTCAATAAGGGTGTGATATGTTTTTTACTATACAAGCGTTAACTGGAGTAAGGAGCAAATTGAGCAAGCAAAAGCCGGATATTGAAATACTGGAGCTGAAAAGTAAAAAATACAAAGCTCGGCGAAGAACACAGATAAAGGCAACCCTGCTTATTGTCATCGCGCTACTGCTTATTTTTGTGGTTTTACAAGTGAAAGCAGCGCCAAAAATTTACACTTTTGGGGTGGTGCCTCAGCAATCGGCGACGCGTTTAGCTGTTCTATGGAGCCCTTTTTTGGATGCGCTTAGTGTTGAAAGCCATTACCAAGTGGAATTTAAAACCGCACCGAGTATTCCTGAATTTGAGAAGCGTTTAGCCAGTGGAGAATACGATTTTGCCTACATGAACCCTTATCATTATCAGGTCTATTCCGCGCATCCTGGTTATCGGGCATTTGCGAAATCTAAAGACAAACGACTAAATGGTATTATAGTGGTAAGAGCTGATAGTGATATTAATGTCACTAGTGTTCAGCAGCTCAATGACCAAACGTTAGCCTTTCCTGCACCTCGAGCGTTTGCCGCGAGCGTGGTGACTAGAGGGTATTTGACTCAACAAGGGGTCGACTTTACGCCCAAGTATGTGGGGTCTCATGATTCGGTTTACAGAGTGGTAGCGGCGGGTTTATATCCAGCTGGTGGCGGGATCCCTCGCACTTTTGCTAATAGCGATTCGACCATCACTGAGCAGCTAAAAGTGTTGTGGAAGTCGCCTGATTTTACACCTCATGCTATTGCTGCTCATCCAAGGGTGCCTGAAGCGGTGGTGCTCAGTGTGCAACGAGCAATGCTTGAAATGGACAGCAAACCAGAACAGCAAGTCTTATTGAAAGACTTAAATATGAAAGGTTTTGTATTAGCCAAAGACAAAGATTGGGATGATGTGAGGCAACTTAAAATAGGTGATACTCATCATTGACCAGCCTTGTTAACAAGGATGAATAGGCGCGATGAATCTTAGCTTTAAAGCGAAAACGGTAGTGGGTATAGCGCTGATAGAGTCAGTGCTTTTGGGCGTACTGGTTTATAGTAGTATTGGCTGGTTATATGACTCTAATGAGTTACAGGTCGAGCAACATGGCCGCATGATGTCTTCACTGTTTGCCTCTACAACTAAAAACGCCATTATTACTACCGATTTGGCGACTCTCGATAGCCTTACCGAAGAATTTTCTGCTCAGAAAGATGTCGCTTATGTCATCATTACTGACCAGAACCAGCGACTACTCTCTAAAGGTGGCACAGAGCCGCCCGCTAGCACTGAACAAAACGCCGACTTTGATAATGCGCACAAAATTTTTGAAACCGACACTGAAGTCATCATTGGCAACAAGCTATATGGTCACATACAAATTGGTATTTATGATCACGGTTTGCCTGCTTTAATTTCTGAGGCTAGCTCTTTTGGGGTGAGCATTGCTCTGTTAGAGATTACGTTAGTCGCGCTGTTTTCTTTTCTGTTAGGCACTTATTTAACTCGTCAGCTTGCTGGCCTTAGAGATGCTGCCAAAACCATTACTCAAGTCGGCCCTGGTTTTCAGCTCGCGGTAAAAGGCCGAGATGAAATATCGGAGGTATCTCGCGCCTTTAATAAAATGTCAGCGGCTTTAGAGCAATCGCATATTGAGTTTAGAGAAGCGATTGAAGGGCAAGAAAAGTTAGCGCTTGAGCTGGAGCAAAACCAATCTATCTTGAAAGCTACCATTAGCTCGGCCATGGATGCGGTAATTACTACCGATCGACATGGCTATGTGCTGGAGTTTAGCCAAAGTGCAGAGCGCATCTTTGGCTTTTCTCGAGATGAAATTGTTGGCCAAGAACTGGCTAGTTTTATTGTGCCTGAAGCCTTTAGAGAAATGCATCGAAATGGCATGCAGCATTATAGAGATACCGGTGAAGCTCCCGTACTAGGGCAACGACTTGAGCTACCCGCACTACACAAAGAGGGGCATGAGTTTTTATCTGAGTTGACCATAAGTTCGGTAGAGGTGGGGGATGATACAATCTTTACTGCCTTTATGCGGGATATCTCCGATAGAAAGCGTACTGAGCAAGAGTTGAAGCTGGCCGCAGAAGCGTTTGATGCCAATGAGGCTATTTTTATCACTAACCATAATGCTCAAATCGTGCGAGTTAATCACGCATTTACTCGAATAACCGGTTACACAGAAGCAGAAGCTATCGGTCAGAAACCTTCCATTTTAAGCTCAGGCGAGCACGGCAAAGACTTTTATGACGACATGTGGGACAGCCTTAGAGAGCGCGGCGAATGGTCAGGAGAAATTGTTAATCGACGTAAAAATGGTGACTTATTACCTGAGTGGCTAAGTGTTTCATCAGTCAAAGATAACGAGGGTAAGCTGAGCCATTATGTCGCTCATTTTACCGATTTAAGTGCCCAAAAAGCAGTTGAAAAATCACTTGAGCGCGCTAAGCATGATGCCGAAGCGGCTAGTCTGGCTAAAAGCCGGTTTTTAGCCAGTATGAGTCACGAGATTCGCACCCCACTAAACGCTATCATCAATATGTATCAAATTCTTAAAGAAACTGACCTTAGCCTTGAGCAACAAGGGTTTGTTGATACGGGTAATGAAGCAGGCCATACCTTAATGGCTTTAGTGAACAATGTGCTTGATTTTTCTAAAATTGAAGCAGGGCAACTTGAATTTAATAATGAGTGGTTTTCGGCATCAGAAACGCTTAATAGTATAGTCAAATTGTTTAGTACTTCCGCTCAGCAAAAAGCTTTGCAGTTTGAACTGCACATTGATGATGACATCTTGCCTGAGTACTTTGGAGAGCCGCTCCGCTTTAGACAAATTGTATTTAACCTGATGGGGAATGCGATTAAGTTTACCCAAGAAGGAGGGGTGACTTTAGCCTTAAGCTCCACCCATCCTTATGGTATCGAATTGTTAGTAAAAGACACGGGAATTGGGATTGAGAAGGAAGATAAAGAACGCCTTTTTGAGGAGTTTTTCCAAGTAGAAAGTGGTGTCAGTAAACGCTATTCTGGTACAGGCTTGGGTTTAGCCATTACTCGTCAATTGGTTGAGAAAATGGGGGGCGAGATTCATGTGGACAGTGAGGTAGGGCGGGGAACAACATTTACTGTTAAGTTTCCATTTAGAGGGCGACATGCCCCTGCAATTCAACTTGATGAGGCGTTCGAACAACCCGTGCCGAGTGACCGTTCGGCTAACAACGCAACCGTGTTGTTAGTGGAAGACAGCGCGATGAATCGGACGGTAGTCACCCAGGTGTTAAAGGATTTTGTTAAAGAGTTGAGTTGTGCTGAAAACGGTCAAATCGCCGTCGAACTTTGTGCTGAGAACCACTATGATGTCATCCTTATGGATATGGCGATGCCAGTTATGGATGGTTTATCTGCCACCCGAAATATTCGGGAAATGGAAGGGCCTAATCAACATACTCCGATCCTGGCGATGACCGCCAACGCCTTTGCCGAAGATAAGCAAGCCTGTTTTTCTGCAGGTATGAATGATTTTATCACCAAGCCTATCGACATTCCTTTACTTAGGGCTAAACTGGTTCAGTGGTTTAATGATAAACCACAAATATTAGCGCCAGTTCAACCTCGTTTAGGCAATGATGATGGATCTGAAGCTATCGAACTTAAAGATGAACAGATGCTTATCGCGTCATCTTCTTCAGACTTGGTGTCGGTTGAACCCGAACAAGATTTATCGTTGCTACTTGATAGGCAGGTACTGAATCAACTGGTTAAAGATGCTGGCACCGAAGCATTGCCATTAATGCTATCGTTGCTGTATCAAGAAACCGAGCAGCAGTTAAGCAGTATTCAGCATGCACATCAACGGCGGGCTTTTAATGATATAACGCTAGCCGCACATACCATGAAAGGAAACGTGGCGACCTTTGGCGGTGAACGTTTACGCAAATTAGCGTTGGTCATAGAGCTTGCAGGCAAAGCGTCTGACCTGAAGGCTTTAGATGAACAAATACCAAAATTAGCTAACACCGTAGAGCAAACTATTGCCGCGATTAAGCAGTTTGAAAAAACAGTAATAGCATAGCCTAGGGAGATACTATGGGAACTGAGTTAAAAGCCTCGGTGTTGTTGGTAGAGGACAGTGAAACATTAGCCGCTACCTATAAAGCGTATCTTAGTAAAGAAAACTTAAAGTTGGAACGTGTCGCCACTGGCGGTGCTGCCATCGAATTTTTGTCTAAGCAGTCACCACAAGTGATGCTACTGGACTTAAACCTTCCTGATATGGGAGGCATGCAAGTTCTAGAATGGATGGTGGAACGTAGCCTGCCTACCTCGGTGATTATTATTACCGCGTATGGTTCGGTAGATATAGCGGTTGATTCTATGCGTTTGGGCGTGGTTGATTTCATTGAGAAACCCTTCGATGCGAGCCGCTTAAAGGTAACCGTTAATAATGCGCTCAACTTACACAAACTCAAATCTCTAGTCGAAGACTACCAAGCTGACGCTGGTCGCGACAGTTTTCATGGTTTTATCGGTGCGAGCTTGTCGATGCAGAATGTTTACCGAATGATTGAAGCGGTAGCACCTAGCAAAGCCACAGTGTTTATTACCGGTGAAAGTGGCACTGGTAAAGAAGTGTGCGCTGAAGCAATTCACAAACAAGGAGGGCGTGCTGAAAAGCCGTTTGTTGCGATCAACTGCGGTGCGATACCTAAAGATCTAATGGAAAGCGAAATTTTTGGTCATGTTAAAGGCGCCTTTACCGGAGCGTCAGCACAGCGCGCAGGGGCCGCTTCACAGGCCCATGGCGGTACCTTGTTCTTAGATGAAATCGGCGAAATGGACATGGATTTGCAAACCAAGCTGTTACGTTTTGTGCAAACGGGGCGTTTTCAAAAGGTGGGTGGAAGCCAAGAAGAGCAGGTGGATGTACGCTTTTTATGCGCCACAAACCGCGACCCATGGGAGGAAGTGCAAGCAGGGCGTTTTAGAGAAGATCTTTATTATCGTTTATACGTTGTGCCGATCCATCTTCCCCCTTTACGCGAGCGCGGTTTAGATGTGCCAGGCATCGCTCAAAAGTTCTTACGTCGTTATGCCAAAGAAGAGGGGAAACAGTTTCGTCGTTTTTCTAGTCTTACCGCCACCGTGATGAGCAATTATGATTGGCCCGGTAATGTACGCCAATTACAGAATGTTATTCGTAACATCTGCGTATTACATGATGGAAAAGAGGTATTGGCCAGCCAGCTTCCCCCTCCTCTTAATGTACTTGTACCCGAAGGTACCATTGGCAAAGATGGTCGCCATGCAGAAGAGTTAGAGGACCTAAGCAATAATGCGCAACTCACCGGGACTAGCCAATATCAAATCCAACCTTTATGGATCACTGAAAAAGAGGCGATAGAGCATGCCATTGATCATTGTGATGGCAATATCCCCAAAGCCGCTGAGTTATTAGATGTAAGCCCTTCAACCATTTATCGTAAAAAACAAGCTTGGGAAGAGGCTGAAGTCTCATAAGCCCTATGGCGAGTAATCATCTGTAAATAACGCCCTTTAATAGGGCTTTTTTGTAGGTCTAACATGGTTAGCGTTAGGCTGATGAGTATGGCTGGTTTTTACTTTAAGCCTTGCTCTTTTCGAGAATACCTCACTGTGTCATCACCTATTTGCAACTTGCGAATGGGCGCTTATTTCATTCTTTACCTATCTAATAATTCATAAAAATCATATGGTTATATTTTTGGCCTGGCTTTTGCTGAGTAGGTGTAATTGGCACTGTCCCCTAAACGATAGGATTGATTATGAAACTATGGAAACCACTGGCTTTTGCCGTTATCTGCTCGCCGTTGAGTAGTTACGGTGCTGCATTTTCAAGTTGCCCCACTCAAGCATTTTTAGTTCAACAAAATGTCGCTCAGTTATTTGGTGTAAACCTCGCCACTGGTTTTTATCAAACATTATCTACCGATATGGGCACCAGCGGTAAGCTAAATGCTATTGGTTTTAACCTACATGATGACTACTTATATGCCTGGAGTTATCAGCATGGAACCTTAGCAAGAATCGGTAACGACTACCAAGTAGAGCCCTTAGCATTAAACTGGAATGGCATTGATAGCAATGTGAACTTCTATGTGGGTGATGTGGCAGTAGACAATAATGCCCACTATCTCTATAGCAGTGGCTCTTCGCGTGGCTTATATCGTGTTCCGCTTGATGAAGGTGCTCCTGATTATCTTCAAATGGAGAGGGTGGTTGATGGTAGTACGTTAAATCTACGCATCTTCGACATGGCGTTCCATCCAGATAATGGGATGTTATATAGCGTAGATAACCGAGGCATATTATGGAAAGTGAATCCCAGTACAGGGGCCAGTGAAAACTTAGCCAATGTGGGGCAAACCGGCACCTTTGGCGCCGTATATTTCGATGTAGACGGTAACTTGTATATAAGCCGTAATAACGATGGGCTAGTATTTCAAATTGATATTGCTCAAGCCCAGCCCACGGCTGAACTGTATGCTCAGGGGCCAGCTTCAAGCAATAACGATGGCGCGCGTTGTGCCATTGCACCGATTGTTGCTGTTGACGATGCCACGATTGATTTTGGTGATGCGCCTGATAGTTTTGGCACGTCTTTAGCCAGCAATGGAGCGAGGCATCAATTGGTGGAAGGTGGTATTCGCTTAGGCAGCTACGTCGATGGTGAAGCTGATGCTTATGTTTACCCCAAAAGTGATGACAGCTCGCGGCTATTTGATGATGAAGATGGCATAGCTTTTGTGACTGATGTGCAAGTAGGCTTAGACTTTGTGATTCAAGTTGATAGCTCGGCCAGCGGTTACTTGAGCGCCTGGATTGACCTGAACGGTAACGGTGTATTTGATCTAGACGAACAGCTTATCACTGACCAAGCCGTCGTCGCTGGGGTTCAATCATTGTTAGTGACGGTGCCTGAAGGCTACGAAAGTGGAGACCGTTGGGCGCGTTTTCGAATTAGCTCGGCGGGTGGCAATGCCGCAACGGGCGGTGCACCTGACGGTGAAGTGGAAGATGTTCAGATATATGTAGGTGACTCGGCAACGCAAGTGAGTTATTACCCCAGTGCCGATGGTTATGCCACCGTAGCGTTTGAAGACAATTGGCCAGCAGCTGGCGATTACGACCTCAACGACTTAGTGGTTAATTTGCAAACCAAAGTACTCAGCTTTAGCAATGGCGATGTCGCGCGTATTGAGTTACAAGGCGAAGTAAGAGCGGTGGGGGCTAGCTTCCATAATGGCTTTGCTATACGCATACCAGGTATTGATAAATCTTTGGTAGACAGCGCTGCCATTCGTTATGAAATCAACGGCGAGTTGCAGCCAAGTAGTGTGCTAGACGCGAATACTAGCGATATAACCGCCATTATTGCTAGTGATGTACGTGACTATATTAATGATCAAAACCAATGTGATTTTTATAAAACGCAAGCAGATTGTCGTGGCGTTGGTCAATTACATTTTAAAGTACTGTTACCGATGTTGGAGGGGCTAGCTTCAAGCTCATTACCCAGTGCTCCTTTTGATCCCTTTATTTATGCTACCGAGCATAGTCGAGCGCCTTATTTTGCAAGCTCTCCGGGTCGTGGCTTAGAAATCCACGTTAAGAATCAACTGCCTACAGCTATGGCTAGCGATAGCTTGTGGGGCAGCTTTGATGATGTCTCCAACCCGTCGGCGAGCAGTTACTACCAAAATGAAAATGGCTTACCTTGGGCAATCATAGTGCCTTACAACTGGCAGTATCCTTTTGAACGAATCAGCATTGGTGATGCCTATCCGCTGTTTTTGGAATATGCGCAAAGTGAAGGCCAAGAAAATAGCCAATGGTATCTATTAGAAAACGCTCGTAGCGATTTAATCTACCAAGAACAGGACTAAAACCATGAACAAGAATCTAATAAATCCGATTAAGAAAACAGCATGTTGTATTGCACTTATGACCAGTTGTTCATTGTTATTGGCCTGTGGTGGCGGTGGCGGTGGCAGCGGTGCGGCAGAAATAATTGATAGTACCGAATCAAACCCTGTGCCAGATACACCGCCGATTGAAGAGATCGTTGTAGCGCCGAGCCCAGAGCCAGTGGTCACTCGACTGGAAGAGCTTCAAGTCGCAGAAAGCTTTACCTTTTCTAATCAACAAGAGATACAACTTACGGTTTATTATCCTTATCAAGCTTCTGAAAGAGCCTACCTAAATATCTGTACTCAATGGAAAAATGCTGAACAGAACGCGGTGGATTATGACTCTTGTTTGTGGCGTGGCCAGATAAGCCAAACGCAGTCAGACGTGTATTTTAGCTTACCCGCTCATGCCTCCTATTTGGTTGCAGAGGTATGGCAGGTTTCATCCGGAGATATGAGCAGCACTAGACAAACGCTCGATCTGAACGGTAGTAACTTGCAGGCGTTGACCTTTAGTTTTTAAATTGAGAACAGATTTATGCGTCCATATACCACCAGTGTTGTCCTCCCAAAGCCGCAGTGCATTTGGCTTTTTATAGACTCGCAAGCGGTTGGGGGGATAGAAACCCATGTTGCCAATTTGGCTCTGGCTTTAGCGAAAAGAGATCACTCTGTGTCTGTGGTTTTTTGGCAGTCGTACCAAGTACAGCACCCAATGATAGAATTGTTAAACCAACATCACATTGCTTGGGTGATGTTAGATGGAAGCATCGGTTCAATCATGCATGCTATGAACGACTATCCACCATGTTTAATTCATAGCCATGGCTATAAAGCGAGCATCATTAGTAGAATGCTTAGATTAATTAAACCCTTAAAATTGGTGTCTAGTTTTCATGCGGGTGAGATAAGCAAAGGCCGAATGGCGCTTTATGATTTTATAGACCGTTATAGCGCGTTACTGTCGCATAAACGGGTCGCGATAAGTACAGATATCGCGAATAGGATTGGCGCGCCTAGTAAGGTTATCGATAACTTTATTGATGTTCCAGCGAGTGCAGTATGCCAGTTGTCTAAGCGAGAGAAACCTACCATTGCTTTTGTCGGAAGGTTAACAGCAGTTAAGGGGCCTGACCGATTTTATCAGTTAGCTAAGCGCTTACCACAGTTTGATTTTGTGGTGTTTGGTGAAGGCGAGATGCGACCCAAAGAAGATGTCCTCGCGCTTAACAATTTGGTATTCCATGGGCAAAAAAATAGCATGGAATTACATTGGCGAAACATAGACTTATTGTGTATGCCGTCGCGTAATGAAGGCTTACCTATGGCGGCTTTAGAAGCGATGGGCAGAGGTATCCCAGTAATCGCGACTAATGTTGGGGGGCTGAGCCGGCTAATTGAGCACCAAGTTAATGGCTTTTTATTTAGTGGTTTTAATCTTGATTGCTGGCAAGCCTGTATCGTTGATTGGCATCAAGATAGATCTATGCAGGCTGCCATTGCGCGGCAAGCAAAGCGAACGATAAAGCAGCGCTTTTCGGCAGACGCAGTGTTACCGCAATTTGAGTTACTTTATCAGCAGCTGATTTAAACAGAAACAATCCAAATGAAGGTGAGTGACTCTTCTCTGGCACAAAATTCAACACGCGATACATGTGTAGATGTTAGAGTCACTTCTCAGCTTAATACCCTGCCTATATAGGCTCTATTTTAGACCCCCTATAGAGCCAACGCATTATTAGGGTTGGTATAAACTGGTTTGATTACGTCCATTATGCTTACTTTTATATAGCGCTTGATCTGTTTTAGCTAACCACTCTTTGGCACTGGCCGTTTGCTCGTTTAGTTCTGCGCTGCCTAAACTAATAGTGAAGGGGATTTCAACACCGTCGATTACCGGTTTAAGTTGCTCAATACTGACTCGCAAGCGCTCGCAAAATATGCTGGCATGTTGAGAATCTGTATCTGTGAGAATAACCCCGAACTCCTCACCGCCGTAGCGTCCAGCGATGTCAGTTTTACGCATCACCTTGCGTAAGGTATCGCCCACTAAAGAAATAATGACATCTCCGGCAGGGTGGCCATAGGTATCATTGACTTTTTTAAAGTGGTCAATATCGAACATCACTAAAGAGCTTGCTCTGGTATTACGTACCGAGCGATTAAATTCTTGCTCTAACCGATCTTGCCAGTAGCCTCGGTTATAAAGCTGAGTTAGCTTGTCGGTGCGGCTCAGAACTTTTAGCTCTTCGTTGACTTTTATCGCTTCGAGTTTGTTAACCGCGTTATCGGTAACATCATAAATGATTAAACTAATATGAGTGACAATACCGGTTAATGAGGTAAGCGGTATAATAGTGATATTTTGATACATAAAATCTACCGTGCCTGTAATAGGGCGGTAGTTTTTAAATGGGAATACATGGGGGCGTTGCTCCCAAGTAGTAAAGGCTCGATTCTTTAAGAAAAAAACCGAATCAATCTTATGTCTCAGCCAGTCTTCAGGTAAGTTGGGGAATAAGGTAAACAAGCCTTTACCTTGAGCTTGGTCAGGTCGCAAGCCGCTATGCGCTTCCATGAAATTGTTCCAAACTTGAACCTGATAGTTTTTATCTAGCACCACTAAGCCGACATCGATAGTTTGTATCATGTCTAGCATCCAGTGGAACTCATTCATTTCATTTTGGTGTTGGCTCATGATGCTCAAATAAGTAAGAAATTTTATTATTAAGTGTTGGCAAAGAATCTTCGGTAATCAACAGCAATAAATCACATTGAATATTGTGCTTTTCGATAGTGTAGTTGATTTCAATTGCTAAGGTTTTCTGCCAACGATGGGTATTATTATTGATTAAGTCGCCAATGTTACAGTGTTGCCCTAAAACAACGGGATGCCCTTGAGAGAATGAAAGATCAAGTTGGTCAGAGACGCCCTTCAAACAAGCCCCTATCAGAATATTGGCAATATCCATTAATACTTCTAACTGACCGTTATCGTCCAGTTCACCTTGATAGTTCATTAGCTTAGACATATCGCTAAAGCTAGAGTCATGGAAAAGTAATAGGGCTTCGCCGGCGATCCCTGAACCGATAAAACCTTGGCAAACCGCAGACATTTGTTCGTTTTCTTCGACTGAACTCAGAGCCATATGTAATTCACTGGTTTCAAGGATATTTACATTAGGGATGGGCAACACGATAAACGTATCTAGTAAACGCGCCAGTAAATCTGCCGCTCTACCCATAGCAACGTTAGCGATTTCTTGATAATGGTCTCGATAATCGACAATTTTAGGGCTAAGCGTATCGTTGACTGGTGCAGGCATTTTATCGAGAGCGGCTAAATCATTCTCGAGTTCGAGTAATTGCTGTGACTCTACGATGCCATAAGCAACCAAAATTTCGCCGATTTTTGCTTTATTGGTTGGCTTTTTAATAAAATCTAAAGCGCCCAGTTGTTTAACTCGCGCGTGAGCTTCAGGTTGGATATCACCAGACACGACAATGACAAGTGCCGGAAGGTCGTTACTTTGTACTTGTTCAAGTACCTCGTAGCCGTCCATAACGGGCATGTTTAAATCAAGAAAAACCACATCCCCTTTGCCTTCTCGGATCAAAGCTAGACCTTCCTGACCATTCTCAGCAAAGCTTATCTCCACGTCCCATCCCGGAGGGAGGCTTCGTGCCATTTGTTTTCTTGCGAGATTAGAGTCATCGCATATTAGAATCGGTAAGGGCATAATTTACTAGTAACTCTCCTTGTAGAGTGCATAGTATGAAGGTAAACCGCTGTGATGCTAAGAGTTAATAAAAAATATTCACTTTTCGTCTACGGCGCTTTGAGGTAATTCACAAAAACAGTTTTGTTATTAACCATAAAGGTAAGTTTAGTCGAGAAGTCATTGATTATTCGTTAAAGTTCATTGCAGATTACGTTATCCGCAAACTGCGAAATCAAATTACAATTCAGTATATAATAAACCTAGCTCAAGCTAGCAGAAAACGGAAATGGATTATTCAGAGGGTCGAATGTGAAACCAGGTAAATGGACTAAACACGGAATAATGCTTGTTTGCGTGTTGTTTTCGACCATTGGCCAAGCGGCGTCAGTACAAAGTCGAATTGAGTATTATGATGTGGGTGCTCATGATATGGGCCAACTTAGGGCTCAAATAAATAATCAAGGTCCCGAAAAGCAAGGGCGCCGATACAGCATCGCAGCTGAATATAGCTTCACTTGGACAGCAAGAGTTCAAGTGAGGGATCAGCGTTGCGAAGCCTTAGAACCAGATTTAGAATTGACGGCTGATTTAATCATGCCGCGCTGGATAAGCCAAAGCAAGGCTGAGTTTGGCGCTCAGCAGTCTTGGATCTCTTACATTGCTGCTGCTCAGCAATATCACCAACAAATTACCCGCCTTATTGAGCAAAGCGCTGGCAGGTTTGTGCAGCAGACTAGGGGCTTGAATGCCCCTGAATGTGAAAAGCTGGAAGCTCTAATTAATGCCAAAGGGCGCGCTGCCTTGGCGAATGCGCAGCAAAAAATACGCACTTACCAGCGTAAAACTCGTTATGGTCGCTCACTGGGCTTAACGGTACCTTAACTCTAAGGGGCGGTTTTTGATCAATCGACGGTTCCAAAATCGATGTGGATGTAAGCTGTCTAAGCTAGATTGTTTTAGCGGGATTGCTTCTCCGCAAAGCTGAGCTGCCAATAGTTCGGTTGCAAACGGAGCGCTGCAGATACCGCGCGAGCCAAAGCCTACGGCAATAAAGCAACGCTCATAATAGGGCGGTGTTTGCTGTTGCCATTGCTGTAAGTACTGTGGGGCATAAATGTTTTCAATGTCAGGCAGTGCTCCCAACAAGGGGAAATGGTCTCTTACCGCACAACGGATCGCAACTCGGCCTGCCACTTTGGCAAAACTGAGTTGTTGATTCCAAGCTTGAGCTTGGCAGTTTTGTAAGGATTGTAGATTGTCTAATCCTTCTTGCTCATCCATTATTTTACTGACCCCATTTCTTACGTAACTGGCTCCAATACAGTGTTGTTGTTGACTTGCAGGGGTTAAGTACCCTTCATAACAGAGCACTTTTGTTAGCGCACCTATTTTCGGGTTACTGTCTATATGGCTGACTTGTCCACGCACCGGCGTTAGCGGCAAATGCTTAGCTTGCTCGAGTTCTAGTAGCGAATGAGATTGACAGAAAACCACGTTGTCGTGTTGCTGAAGACCCTCTTTAAAGGTTAGCTCTACATGATGTTCAGTAGTATTCATAGCAACTAACTGCTGTTGATACTGGATGTCAAGTAAGCCGCTAAGGCTGGCGACCTTGAGTAAAGTATTTACAAGCTGTTTGGGGTTGACCCAACCAGCGAGAGGGTAATACAGGGCCTCATTGCTTAAGCTTACCCCCGCCAGTGAGCTGGCTTGTTTGCTGCTGACTAAGTGCACCAGTTCTACTGGGTAGGCTGCATCCAGTATGTTTTGATTTTTTTGCGCCGCTTTTTGATTGTAACTTAGCTGCAGTAAGCCACAGCGTTGCTGATCTAGCGGATAGCCTTGTTGTTCTAATTGGTCAGCAAGATGACGGTGGTAATTAAAAGCATGTTGAAAAAACTCGCTAACATTGGGTTGGTTTGGGCTAAGAAGGGGATAAACCGCCCCTTGTTTATTGCCCGATGCCTCGGCCGCAGCGGCGCAAGCTTGATCGTATATGGTGACCTTTACACCGCGCTTAACCAGTGCATAAGCGAGGCTAGCACCGGCAATTCCAGCCCCGATAATAGCAACACTTTCACCGGGTCTTATCGCCACTCGATGATATAAACGTTGATGTAACTCTGCCGGTTGCTTTGGCCCTATAAACTGACCCACTAACATTTCGCGTTTTCGGCCAAAGCCCTTGGCTCTTTTGGCTGCAAATCCTGCGCTGATTAATCCCCTTCGAACAAAGCCTGCAGCAGTGAAAGTGGCTACACTGGCATTGGCGGCTGATAGTTTTGCCATACCGTTGAACAGTTGTTGTGACCACATGTCGGGGTTTTTACTGGGGGCAAAGCCATCAAGGAACCAGCTATCTACCAAGCCGCTTCGAGTATTTGGAACTTCAGGCATATTTTCATGCACATCACCAATCCATAGGTCGAGTGTTATAGGTAGTGGCGAGTGAAAAGTTATGCGATGACACCCGAGTGTCATAATCGCGGGATAAAATTGAATCAATTGTTTTGAATATTCCGCCAATTCGGGCCACTGTTTGAGTGCTTGGCTTAGATCTTTTAGTGCTAAGGGGTGTTTTTCAAAACTAACAAAGTGCAGTCTTTTAACTGCTGAATTGGGGTTGTCAGCTAAGTGCTGTTGGTAATGCTGCCATGTTGCAAGAAAGTTTAAGCCGGTGCCAAATCCGGTTTCAGCTATTGTGTAGCAAGGGCTTGGATGGTTTAGCCATCTTTCAGATAATTGATTTTGTTCAATAAATACATAGCGACTTTCAGCTAAACCATTATCCACTGAGAAATATACATCGTCGTAATCGGTCGCCACAGGCGTACCTTCAGGGTTCCAATGGATGGTGGCGGTTGTGGCATTATTCACATTATCCGTTGAAGACAAAATTTAACCTCGAGTTTTACTAGAAAATTTAAGCGTACACGTGTACTCTCATCCGACCAGATTAGGCTGCAAAATCGGTAACATAGCAGCAAATACAACCCGTGAGACCATCTGATGAAAAGAGCAGTTATCACCGGGCTAGGCATTATATCTAGTATCGGTAACAATAAAGAAGAAGTATTAGCATCCCTTAAAGCAGGTAAATCGGGAATTACCCATTCGCCTGAGTTTGCAGAGCTAAAACTCCGCAGCCAAGTGTGGGGTGATCTCAAAATTAACCCTGCAGAACATGTCGACCGCAAAACAATGCGCTTCATGGGTGATGCTGCGGCGTTTTCTTATCTTTCAATGCAGCAAGCTATTGACGATGCAAACCTTGCCGATGAATTAGTATCCAACGAGCGAACAGGCTTGGTGGTTGGTTCAGGTGGCGCATCGTCTAAAAACCAAGTTGAAGCTGCAGATATTTTGCGTGCAAAAGGTGTACGTCGTGTTGGGCCTTATATGGTACCAAGAACGATGTCGAGCACTACCTCTGCGTGTTTAGCTACTCCGTTTAAAATCAAAGGTGTCAATTACTCAATTAGTAGTGCTTGTGCTACAAGCGCACACTGTATTGGCCATGCGCTTGAACTTATCCAACTGGGTAAGCAAGATGTTGTATTTGCGGGTGGTGGTGAAGAGTTGCATTGGACTTTAGCGATGGAATTTGACGCTATGGGTGCTTTGTCTACCAAGTATAACGATAACCCAGAACTTGCCTCACGTACTTATGATGCTGATCGTGATGGTTTCGTCATCTCTGGCGGCGGCGGTATGGTTGTAGTTGAAGAACTAGAGCATGCCTTAGCTCGCGGTGCTAAAATCTATGGTGAAATTGTAGGTTACGGCGCAACTTCTGACGGTTACGACATGGTGGCACCATCAGGCGAGGGCGCAGTTCGTTGTATGCGTCAAGCCATGCAGGGTTTGAAGGGTGATATCGATTATGTGAACACTCACGGTACCTCAACACCAGTGGGCGACGTTAAAGAATTGGGCGCTATTCAAGAAGTATTTGGCGGCAATAGCCCATTAATCAGTGCCACTAAAGCGATGACGGGTCATGCCTTAGGAGCTGCTGGTGTGCATGAAGCCATTTATTCATTGTTGATGATGGAAAATGATTTTGTTGCGCCAAGCATTAATATCGACAACTTAGATGAAAAAGCGGAAGGTTTAAACATTGTGGCTAACCAAGCCCAAACGGCTAAACTGGACCGCGTAATGTCTAACAGCTTTGGTTTTGGTGGCACCAATGCCACGCTGGTTATTGAACGTTTCCAAGACTAAATCAAGTTTGTTTAAAAAAAGCTGCCTTTAGGCAGCTTTTTTTTTATCGAATTTGTTACCCGTGTTAAGATTGCCGACCTTGAAATTCAGCATAGCTTTTATCACCTAGCCTATGAAAATAGTTGTAGACGAAAATATTCCCTTTGCCCAACAAATCTTAAGCCAACATGGCGATGTTATCGCTGTGGATGGCCGAACGATGTCGCCTGAACAACTGGTGGGTGCTGACGCTTTGTTAGTGCGTTCAGTGACAAAAGTGAACGCTCGGCTATTGGGTCAAGCCCAACAATTAAAGTTTGTGGGAACGGCTACCATTGGTACCGAACATATCGACCAAGCCTACCTCACCAGCCATCACATCGCTTTTGCTAGCGCGCCTGGCTGTAATGCCGTTGCAGTGGGGGAATATGTCACAACCGCATTGTTGGCGGCATCTGAACATCAGCAATCTAGTTTAGTCGGTAAAAGCATCGCCATTGTTGGTGCGGGTAATACAGGGAGCCAAGTGGCCAAGCGGGCCTCCGCTTTAGGTATGAACGTTATGTTGTACGATCCCCCTTTAGCAAAGCAGGGCTTATGTGACGGTTCGGTCAGTTTCGAGCAAGTATTAGCCGCAGATGTGATCAGTTTACATGTACCTTCAACCAAAGGTGGTGAACATGCTACCTACCATTTATTCGATAAAGCCGCTTTAGCTCAGTTGTCGGCAGAACAAATTTTGGTTAATGCTTGCCGTGGCGAAGTGATCGATAACAACGCTTTGTTAGCCTTGGCCGAGGCGGGCAAAGCACCGCTGCTGATATTAGATGTGTGGGAAGGCGAGCCGACGATAGTTAAGCCTCTGGTTCAGTATGCGTTTATCGCGACTCCACATATTGCCGGCTATAGCCTTGAAGGAAAAATGCGTGGTACCAGTATGATTTACCATGCCATGTGTCAAGCGTTGGGGCTTAACAGCAATGATATTAGCCAACAATTGTTACCTGTGGCTGACTTCTCTGAAATAAGCCTTAATGGTGAGCTAAGTGAAGCGCAACTGACTAAACTCACTCAACTGGTATATGACATATTTGCCGACGACCGACGATTTAGGTTGTACGGTTCAAACCCTCAGGGCTTTGATAAATTAAGAAAATTTTACCCGCAACGCCGAGAATTTAAGGTGTTACAGGTGGTCAACCAACATAATCAAGCCGCTTTAAGCCAGCTTGGTTTCAACCTTCGAGAGAACAAATAATGCAACAGTTTCATCATGTCGCAATCATTGGCGCTGAGAGTGAACAAAGCCAGCAACTTTTAAGCTTGTTAGAGCAGCGCGAGTTTCCGGCAGCTCAGATATTCCCTATTAATATTGACATTGTTGAACAAGATGATGATCAAGAGGATTTAGACGGGGGGCTAAAATGGCAAGGCGAAACCCTTGATTCAGCCGATGCAACGATGCTTAATTGGTCAGAGGTGAGTGTGGCTTGGCTACTATCAACTGAACAAGCAGCCATCGATATCGCTGAGCAGGCTCGCCAGTTGGGTTGTGTTGTGATTGACATGGTCAATGCTAATGAAAACGCGCTAAGCTGGGTTCATGCAGAGGTAAACCCAGAGCAAATTGCAGAGGGTTTAACCGAGCGTTGGTTGAATTGTCCAATTAGCCTAGCTGGCCAGTTGTCACTTCTGTTGCATATTATTCAGCAAGACGTTGAGCTAGAACGGGTTGAAGTGAACGCCATGCTAAGCGCTGCGAATAAAGGTAAGCCCGGTGTGGATGAACTTGCAGGACAGACGGCTAGATTACTTAATGGCTTGCCGGTAGAGCCCAAATTATTTAGCCAACAATTAGCGTTTAATTTGTTGCCCGAGCAAGGAGAAGAGTCTCTTCACGGAACGGGGAAATTTGAAGCCGATTTAGCAGAGCAATCTAAAGCCATGCTGCAAAGTCCTGAGTTAAACATAAATGTGAGTGCACAGCATGTGCCGGTTTTCTATGGCGATAGTTTAGCGCTGCACCTCTATGCGACATACTCCTTAGACCTTCTCAGTATTAAAGAGTGGTTAAGTAATCATCCAGCCTTTGAATTGGTTGAACAAGATATGGTTACTCCAGTGAGCAATATCGCTAACAATGACACAGTGGTATTAAGTCGACTACGTCAAAATCCAAACACTGAAAGTGGTGTTAATTTGACCTTGATGGCGAATAACCCGCTCTCTGGGGTAGTGGCAAACGCAGCCAAAATCGCAGAAACGTTAGTGAAACAATACATTTAAGCGAATTAGCGGTTTAGATTATTGGAGAGATGCCGATACTTTAGCTGAGGAAAAACGCAATAAAATGCGATCTACGTGTAAACTGTTAATAGTTTAGCTAGATCGCAATTTGTTAGCTGGTTATATTACAACAATAACAACGGATTGAAGTTATTCAGTCTAACGGAAGAACACAAGGAAAAACTATGGGGCGTAAGATTTCCCTCGTTGCGTTGTCAGCTGTTATATCGCTCACTACTCTCAACCCAGCAATTGGTCAAGAAAATGGAACCTTTTATGTGGAGCTTGTTGGGCCAGACGAAGTGGTCGGTGAGCCCGAGCAGCAGGTCTATGGGCCAGTTAGAAGTAACGACACGTTATGGGCTATTGCTAGTTTAAACAGACCTTCTCGCTCGGTTAGCGTATATCAAATGATGTATGCGATTTTGCAAAAAAATCCTCAAGCCTTTAATAACGGTAATGTAAACTCGGTTATTAATGGCAGTTATCTTACCTTACCTACACTTGATGAAGCTCAGTCGGTAAGCCATCAGATGGCCGTAGCAGCTATTGCACCGAAGAAAAAGGCGGTGGTAGCGACAACTCCCCCAGCAACAACTACTGCGACGACGGTGGTTGCTGTAGCGCCAGCTGCCACACAAGCAGTGACTAAACCTGCTGATGCTGCGGCATTAGAACAAACTCAACAAAATTTAGATACGCTTCGCGATAGGCTCGAATCGAGAATCGATGAATTAGAGCAGTTAAAACGTCAAGAGTTTGATGTGTTAAAACAGCAGATGGACGAGTCTAGCCAACAAATGGTAGGACTGGCTGAAGTCAACCATCGAATGAAAATGCGTATTCAAGAGTTAAGCGATGAACTGGCCAGTATTCGCGATGAGCTCAACGAGAACAGACGTAATCAAACCCAAATATTGCAATTATTGGAAAAACCAAAGCTAGAAGAATCTGAAATGAATAAAGATGCTTCTGGATTATCTAGTTTCTTGTCATCGCCATTGAACATTGGTTTAGCTATCTTTATCCCTCTATTGCTTATTGCCCTAGTCATTACTTTGATGTTTAGGCGTAAGGCGAAGCGTGAGCTAGAAGAGCAAGATAAAGAAATGGCAGAATCGACCCTCAATTTGATGGACGATGAAAATGATGAATTCTCACAGTTGTTTAGTGACAACCTAGAGCCTGAAGATGAACAAGCTCCAGACTTGAATGAGCAATTTGAAAATGACCAATTCGACAGTGAACCGGACCTAAGTCTTGACGAACCCATCGCCGAAACCAACAGCTTTGAAGATGACGTCGATGATCTAGAGCCCGAGATTGAAGAAGCAAGTTTCGAAGATTTTGCCGCTATTCAAGAAGACTCGATACCTGAAATCTCATTGGATGACAGTGAGATGTCAGCATTAGATGCCTTTGAGTCCGATGATTTAGTGCCATCTTTAGATGATGCAGAACCGGCTGGTAATGAACAAGTCGAAGACGATCTTAACTCGGTGATTAGTGCCGATGATTTAGCCGCTGCATTGTCGATGGACGATGAACAAGACTTATTTGAAGTATCAAGTAGCGATGACATTGATGATGCCGATGAGCTTTCATTTGAAGATGCTTTGAAGCAGCAACAAAACATGGAAGCTGAGTTATCAGAGGTCAGTCAACAAGAGAAATTTGACCTCGATAATATCGACTTGTCAGATTCAACAGAAGACGATGATTTTGACAGTTTATCTGCTGATGAAAGTAGCCTTGAAGACCTCACTGCAGAACTTGAAGATACCATTGAAAGTGCTTCTAGTAGTGACGAGAATGAGTCAGCAAGCTTTGATTTAGATGACGATGTCGTTGATTTATCTAGCATCGAGTTAGACGATCCGAGTGCGGTAGCTGATGATTTTGCTAGTCAGCTTGACAATGAAGAACCTACAACCGAACCCGATGTGTCTGAGCTTCATTTAACACCGAAAGGTGACGACACCGCCGAGCTAGCAGAGCTTGAAAAAGCCAATGAAGACGATTCAGCCCCCGTTACTGATGACGACATTGACAGTATGTTTGCCAGTTTTGGCAGTGATGCATTTAGTGAATCAGCCGAACCTAATGCATCCGATGACCTTCCTTCGCGAAGTGATATAGAAGAGCGAGAGTTTGTTGATATCGATATGTTATTAAATGAAGCCGACGAAGGGGCTAGTGATGATTCAGACCCTTACGACCAACCCAGCTTAGACGTTGAGCTTGACTCGTTCCCAGATATTTTACCTGAAGGCAAGTCTGTGGACGTTGATATGAATGCCGAGCTGGCTTCAAAATTGGATCTCGCCAGAGCCTATTTAGAGATCGACGACCAAGATGGAGCTAAAAAAATTCTCCAAGAAGTGTTGGTTAGTGACGATCAAAAACTGAAACAAGAAGCAGAGGAGTTATTAGCTCGTTTTAGTTAATTGTTATTGCTGTGGTCAAATCGTGGCCACAGCAAGCTCCTTTCACTATTTCTTTTCCTTGGAAAACGCTCACCTAAAGATAAAGCGGTGACTTTATACCGCCATTTTTTTATCATGTGCGGCAACAGACATTATTAGTGGTTTTTTATGCGCATCGCTTTAGGCATCGAATACGATGGTGCCGATTATTATGGTTGGCAACGTCAGTTAGACGTTCGCTCTATTCAGCAAGAGTTAGAGTCAAGTTTATCTATTGTGGCCAATTGCCCGATCCAGGTTCAGTGCGCAGGTAGGACC
This sequence comes from Agarivorans sp. TSD2052, assembly GCF_023238625.1. NCBI lineage: Bacteria > Pseudomonadati > Pseudomonadota > Gammaproteobacteria > Alteromonadales > Alteromonadaceae > Agarivorans > Agarivorans sediminis. Next base: position 2,661,199 of record NZ_CP096670.1, on the reverse strand, counting down.
GATGCCGGTGTGCATGCTACCGGTCAAGTTGTCCACTTTGACTCGCCAGTTGAACGTAAAATGGCAGCGTGGACCTTAGGTGTAAACGCTAATCTCCCCAAAAATGTTGCAGTACGTTGGGCTCAGCCAGTGGGTGATGAATTTCATGCGCGCTTTAGTGCAACAGCACGTCGCTATCGTTATGTGATTTATAACGGCCGTTTTCGGCCTGCTATTTTAGGCCAAGGCTTGAGTTTCTATCATCAGCCTTTAGATATAGAATTGATGGAGCAAGCAGGTAAGGCCTTGTTAGGTGAGCAAGACTATACCTCATTTCGGGCTCTTCACTGCCAAAGTCACAGCCCTCGCCGTCGAATGGAGCACCTTACAGTAACGCGTTATAACGACTACGTAGTGGTCGATGTTAAAGCCAATGCTTTTCTTCATCATATGGTGCGAAATATAGTGGGCAGTTTAATTAAAATTGGCCAAGGAGATCGCCCGGTAGAATGGATAGCCGAGCTACTGGCCCTAAAAGACCGCTCTCAAGCTGCAGCAACCGCTAAAGCCGGGGGCTTGTATTTAGTGCAAGTCGATTACCCTAGCGAATTTAATTTGCCACAGTTGCCTATTGGCCCGCTATTTTTGCCAGCGAGTTAAAAAAACTGTACGAGAATTAAGGGTTAGACCAGTTTTAAGTAAAAAAGTGTGGCCAATTGTGGTTTAATTGCGGCCATTCAATGCATTCTGTTATTACGGCGTTATGAACGCCTACTGAGAAGTAAGGTTCCCGATGAGTTGGTTAGAGAAAATTCTTCCTAAAAGCAAAAGTGCTTCTGTTAAGCGACGCAATATTCCAGAAGGTGTGTGGACTAAGTGTCCATCATGTGAGCAAACCTTATACCGTGCAGAGGTCGAGCGTAATCATAATGTTTGCCCTAAGTGTGACCATCATATGCGGATTGGTGCGCGTGACCGTTTAGAAGCTTTCCTCGATCAGGATGGCCGTGAAGAGTTGGCCGGTGATTTAGAGCCGCGTGACAAACTTAAATTTAAAGATAGTAAGAAATATAAAGACCGTATCGCTGCTGCACAGCGTAATACCGGTGAAAAAGATGCCTTAGTGGTAATGAAAGGTGAATTGAAAGGTTTACCGGTTGTTGCTTGTGCCTTCGAATTCGCCTTTATGGGCGGTTCTATGGGGTCAGTTGTAGGGGCGAGATTTGTTGCTGCGGTTGATAAGTGCTTAGCCGAAGATCGTGCGCTTATTTGTTTTTCAGCAAGTGGTGGTGCGCGCATGCAAGAAGCCTTGTTTTCGTTAATGCAAATGGCTAAAACGTCTGCTGCTTTGGCTAGAATGCGCGAAAAAGGCTTACCTTATTTCTCTGTGTTAACCGATCCTACCATGGGTGGGGTGTCTGCTAGTTTTGCTATGTTGGGTGATATCAATATTGCTGAACCAAAAGCCCTAATTGGTTTTGCTGGCCCGCGTGTGATTGAGCAAACCGTGCGTGAAAAATTACCTGAAGGTTTTCAACGCAGTGAGTTTCTTTTAGAAAAAGGCGCTATCGACATCATCATTGACCGTCGCAATATGCGAGATCGAATTGCTGGCTTGGTGTCAAAAATGATGGGCATTGTTGAGGCTGAAGTAGAAGTGCTGGTAGCGACTGCAGAACCTACCGAAGATTTAGGCAAAGCGCTATCGGCTAACGAAAAAGAATAACATGCCAGAGTCAACACCTGCACAAAGCCGGTCTCTTACAGACTGGCTTTGTTATTTAGAAACTCAGCATCATAGTGCTATAGATTTAGGGCTAGAAAGAGTGGCTAAGGTAGCCAGTAGCGGGCAGTTATGTCATTCAAAGGCCACCGTCATTACCGTTGCGGGTACTAACGGCAAAGGCTCAACTTGTGCACTATTAGAACAAATACTCTTAGCCCAAGGCTATAAAGTCGGTGTTTATAGTTCTCCACATATCTTGGATTACCGAGAGCGAGTTCGTATCAATGGTCAGTTGCCAGAAGAACGCGAATTTTGTCGCTCTTTTACTGCGATTGAAGCGTTACGCGAAGATACCAGCCTAAGCTATTTTGAATTTGGCACTTTAGCCGCTATTTGGTTGTTTGCTGAATATAGTCTCGATTACGTTATTCTGGAAGTCGGCCTCGGTGGCCGCCTAGATGCGACCAATATTGTTGAACCTGACGTGAGTGTAGTGACCACCGTTGCCATCGATCATATTGACTGGTTAGGTGATGATTTAGCCCATATAGGCAGAGAAAAAGCCGGTATCTTTCGCCAGAATGGCAAAGTGGTTATTGGTGATGCAAATATCGTGTCTAGCGTACTAGAGTGCGCTCAACAACTTCGGTGTCAGCAATTGGCTGCGGGCATAGACTATAACGTTGAGTGTTTAGCTAATAGCTGGAGTTATACCAGCCAGGCATTGAGTTACCACAATTTACCTTATCCTTTATTGCCGCTCAGTAATGCGGCGACAGCAATAGCCACCTTGGAACAGCTAGGCCTTGATCTTGATATCGCATCACTTCAGCGCGCAATCAGTCAGTGGCAGTTAGCTGGGCGCTTACAAACCTTATCACAGCAACCTTTGGTTATCGCTGATGTTGCTCATAACCCTCAATCAGCAGATTATTTAGCCAAACAATTAACCCTTTTAGCCAAAGGGCGAAAGATTGTAGCGTTGTGTGCGATGCTCAATGATAAAGATATGCAGCAAACAGTGAGGCCGCTGTTATCGCTGGTTGATCATTGGTATGTCAGTGGCTTATCTGGCCCTAGAGGGGACGATGGCTCAGCATTGGCTGCCTGTTTAACGTCAGCGGCTAATGTGGTGCGGTTTGAAACCGTTGATATGGCTTATAATGCAGCATTGAGTGATCTAGATGAGCAGTCAATGTTAATTGTATTTGGTTCTTTTTTTACCGTAGCAGAAGCGATAAAATTGTCTTCAGCTCAAGCATAGCAGAGAGTATCTTTTGACTGCACAGTTTAAAAATCGTTTAGTGGGCACGATTATTTTGGTCGCATTAGGCGTGATCGTCATTCCTGATGTTCTGGACGGTAAAAAAAATCGTATTGAAGAAGAGTTTAATGCGATTCCTTTTGCGCCAAAGGTTGATTCTCTGCCTCCGCTATTAATTGACTTGCCTAGCGAACAGGGCCAAAAGGACAACTCATCTGAGTCAAATAATAGTGAAAAAGTGGCAAGCAACCAACAGCTTGAGCCCGAGGTGATACGCACTATAGACTTTGATAAACCAGCCTATATCGTGCAACTCGGTACCTTTAAGAACGCTGATAACGTCAGCCGTTTGGTGGCCAAATTGCGAGATGCAGGTTTTCAAGCCCATTCTTACCCCGAGCCTGCGGTAGAAGGGGAGTTGAACCGAGTGTTTGTTGGACCAAATGTGTCTCAAAAAACACTTGAACAGCAGCAGGCTAAATTAAAAGAACTCACCGGGCTGAGCGGCACGATTCGCCAATTTGACCCTTTATTCAAATAAGCCGGGAAATACTTAGACGCATTTTATTTTTGTTTCTGGTAGAATTCGCAGCGTTTTTCAACAAGTAGAAAATTTATGGCTTGGGTAGACTACGTCATTATCGGCGTAATAGTATTGTCGGCATTAATCAGCTTGGTTCGAGGCTTTGTCAAAGAGGCGCTTTCTTTAGTCTCTTGGGTAGCCGCGTTCTTTGTCGCTAGTCAGTTTTATCACGATCTATCCAGTTATTTTACTCTCATCGAAAATCCCTATTATCGCAGTGGCGTAGCCATTGTTCTGCTTTTCATAGCCACCTTGGTATTAGGTGCCTTAGTTAATTATTTATTTGGTCATCTTGTTAACTCCACAGGACTCACTGGTACCGATAGGGTACTGGGGATTTGTTTTGGAGCAATACGTGGTGCCTTAGTGGTAAGCGCATTACTGTTTGTACTGTCGTTTACTGGTTTTCCTGAGTCTTCTTGGTGGAAGGGCTCAATATTGATCCCCGAATTTACCGTGATTGTTCAGTGGTTTTTTGAGTTTTTAAAAGATTCTTCTAGTTTTTTAGATAACTACCAATCTTAATAAGGAAAAGCTTCATGTGTGGTATTGTCGGCATTGTCGGTGCTAGTCCCGTTAACCAGGCGATTTATGATGCACTAACTGTTTTACAGCATCGTGGTCAAGACGCTGCGGGTATCGTAACAATTACTGAAGGCATGTTTAAACAACGCAAAGCCAATGGATTGGTAAGAGATGTGTTTGAAGTGAAACACATGCAGCGTTTACGTGGCAACTTAGGTATTGGTCATGTTCGTTATCCAACTGCGGGCAGTTCTAGCGCAGCTGAAGCACAGCCTTTTTACGTTAATTCACCCTTTGGTTTAGCCCTAGCGCACAATGGTAATTTGACGAATGCTAAAGAACTACGCGAGCAAATGGCTAAAACGGCTCGTCGCCACATCAACACGACTTCTGACTCTGAAGTATTACTTAACGTGTTAGCTCATGAATTAGACCGTATTGTTAAAGATGAGCTGTGCGAGAAGCAAGTGTTTACCGCAATACGTGCGGTACATAAGCAAGTGCGTGGAGCGTATGCAGTGGCTGCCTTAATCATTGGTCAAGGCATGGTAGCGTTTCGCGACCCTAACGGCATTCGCCCCTTAGTATTGGGTAAAAAAGTGTGCGATGTCGATGCCAGCAAAATGGAGTACATGGTTGCTTCTGAAAGCGTTGCGTTAGACGCGGTCGGCTTTGAGTTTGTGCGTAGTGTTGCTCCTGGTGAAGCAATTTATATTACTGAAGATGGGCAATTATTCACTCAACAATGTGCTGAAAACCCAGCGCATAACCCGTGTATTTTTGAGTATGTGTATTTTGCTCGTCCTGATTCAATTATTGATAAAATTTCAGTATATGGTGCTCGCGTAAACATGGGGACCAAACTGGGTGAAAAAATTGAGCGCGAGTGGGATGATCTCGATATTGACGTGGTGATACCGATTCCTGAAACGTCTTGCGATACGGCCCTACAAATTGCTATGCACCTAGATTTACCTTACCGCCAAGGTTTCGTTAAAAACCGTTACATCGGTCGAACCTTTATTATGCCGGGGCAAACCCAGCGTCGTAAATCAGTGCGTCGTAAGCTAAACGCCATTGATGTTGAGTTTAAAGGCAAGAACGTATTGTTAGTTGATGATTCAATTGTTCGCGGCACAACCTCAGAACAAATTATTGAAATGGCGAGAGATGCGGGCGCTAAGAAAGTTTATTTTGCCTCTGCTTCACCTGAAATCCGTTTTCCTAATGTTTACGGCATCGATATGCCTTCGGCTAACGAATTAGTTGCTCATGGTAGAGAAGTTGACGAAATTTGCGAGCTGATAGGTGCAGATGGCCTAATTTTCCAAGACTTGGAAGACTTAATTGAAGCTTGTCGTCAAAGTAACCCTGAAATTCATACTTTTGAAACCTCAGTATTTAATGGTAAGTATGTGACCAATGATATTGATCAGGACTATTTGAACTACTTAGATCAACTACGAAATAATGATGCACAAGCGCTTCAAGCTCATGAAGAAGTAGCAAGTTTAGAGTTGCACAACGAAGATAGCTAAAGCCTATCATCGCTCAATAAAAAAGCACCTCATGGTGCTTTTTTTATTTGAGTTGACTGGTCTAAAACGAGGCTTAGCGAGAGAACTCTAGCTTACTGAACTCGACACGTTCGTTGGGCGTGCGTTGTATATTCAACCGTTGTTGTTCTTCAACAAGCTTTAAGCGTGGCAGAATACCTTCACCATTTGCTATCTGAATAGCCAGGCCAGGGCGGGCGTTTAGCTCCAGTAACATTGGACCATTTGAGCTGTCTAAGACCATATCAGTACCAAGGTAGCCCATGCCAGACATTTCATAGCAACTAGACGCTAGTTCAAGTAAACGCTGCCAATGTGGCACTATCAGCTCTTTTAACGGACGGTCGGTGTCTGGGTGTTTATCAATTGGCCTATCAAACTGAACCGCGTGTAAGGCTTTACCGGTTCCAATATCGATACCTACCCCAACAGCGCCTTGGTGCAAGTTGGCCTTGCCGTCAGAAGCCGCGGTGGATAAACGCATCATCGCCATCACCGGATAGCCTTGGAACACGATCACTCGCACGTCAGGTACGCCTTCGAAGCTAAACCCATCAAAACAAGGGTCAAACTCAATGAGTGCTTCAATTACCGCTACATCAGGGCTGCCCCCTAAAGAAAACAAACCAGCCAAAATATTCGAACAATGACGTTTTACATCTTCTTCGTGAGTAGGAGCGCCACTGGGTTTAAAAAACACCCCAGATTCTTGCTTAGTGATAACTAAAATACCTTTGCCACCAGAGCCCTTAGCGGGCTTGATAACGAAACCAGAGTGTTTATGCAACAATGGAATGATTGACTCAATGTCATGCTGAGTACGTACCACTCCTATCAATGCAGGAATGGTCACATTATCACGTTGGGCAATAATTTTTGTTTTTAACTTATTATCCACTAGCGGATAAAGTTTCCGCGGGTTATACCGGCTAATGTAGCCGGTATTACGTTGATTCATGCCCATGATGCCTTTGCGGGCTAACTTAAAGGGACTGGAAAATGGATTTATCATCAGTCCTCCTTATCCGCTAAAGGCTTAAAACGACGCAATTCTAATAGGCGGTAGCCAGTGTAGTTACCTAACACTAAAATAATACCCAAAACAATGAATTGGATACCCATAAAGTTGAAGGTGAGATGGCGAACATAATCGTTATTCATCGCCATAAATGCCAGTACCGCAACAAGTAGGCTGCCTCCGCCTTGCAATACTACTTCTTTAGGGCCTTCCTCTTCCCACAATATCGACATCCTCTCAATGGTCCAAGATAAAATAATCATCGGGAAGAAAGTGATTTTTAAACCTTCGGTTAAGCCCACTTTAAAGCTCATTACGCTGAAAATGGAGATAATCCCAATTACCGTAATAATCACTGCCGATATTCGCGAGACCAATAACAAGTTTAAATGAGAGAGGTAACCACGAATAACCAAGCCTACGCCGACGACGAGTATGAAACCGACTAAGCCTGTCACCAGCGAAGTTTGCATAAATGCCATTGCTATGAGCACAGGCATAAAGGTTCCAGAGGTTTTCAGGCCAATAAGCACACGAAGTAATACGACAATAAGCACCCCGATAGGGATAAGCAAAATGCCTTTAAATAGCGCTTGTTCTTCTAGAGGTAGGCTGTCAATGGAGAAGTTTAAGAAATCCGCTTCGCTAATTTTAGGGGCGACAGCTGCTTGAGCGCTTTGCTCAACTAGAAGCATAGAGAAGGTGACTTGTGAATCTTGGCCGCCAACCACTTCTAACATGCTATTGCCGTTGTATTCCCATAGCAGGGTATTATCTGGTCTACCTTGCGTACCGGTTTTTAAGTCGAAAACTTGCCAGTCATTTTCATCTTTAAATACTTGAATATATTCGGTGATACTTTGACGACGACGGCCGTCTTCTAGTTGTAAGCCACGAACAATTCTCGCTGGTACGTTGGCGTTATTTAGTAGGTCTACTACCAGTCGATTTTTCGGTTTGTAATCGAGAATCAGCCCGGTATTTTGGTTGCTTGTTGCTGTTTCGCCGGTTAATGCTTTAATCAGCTCACGGGTAAAGCTGTAGGCATCAGCCGACACTTCTTCTGCTTGTTTCGATAAGTGATTGGCCGCCGTTAGGTAAGGTTCTGGGTATTCAACGAACGGTGTATCTGGCATTTGCGGTTGGTAAATGTCAGCGGCTTTTGGGTCGACTAGAAAATCGACCTTGTAGTACATTTCTTGATGGCCGCTCGCTTCTCGCTTGGTCCAAATCGCTCTAGGATTATCTTGGTCATTAACAAATGACAAGCCATAAGCTAAAGAAGCGGTTGATTCATGAATACGGGTATAGCCCTGTTGGGTTTGGGGTAGGGCTAATACAGTCTCAACGCTATCGCCTTTAGCATCAAATTCTACTTTGGCTTCAATCGACCAAATTTGACGTTTTTCACCGGGAAACCAAGGCACTTCAAATTGAGTGTGGCGGTACATGGTCATGCTTATTCCTATCAGCATGCACAGGGTTACGATGAAATAGAATATATTGCGGGAGCTCATTGGCATTAATCCTTAAATGTCGGCTTTGCTTGAGTAAATTTTTGGCTTATATCAACCACACTAATGTCTCTTAAGAAACTACGCCCTAATAATACTGGATAACTTAGGTGGCTGCGGTCGGTTAGAGTAAATTGAGCATTTTCCGAAATAGGTCCAAGTTTAACTAGCATGGAAACTACTGGACGCTTATCTATGGTGTTGGTTGATGCTTGCGTGACTTCCGCGGTACGTATCACCGGGCGCTCAACCATAATATCGCTATCTATAGTTTTATGACGTAAGTTAAAACGAACCCAATTTTTACCATCTCGTTCAAACTTCACAATGTTGGTCGCATTTAATGAAGAGGTCGCCGCGCCAGTATCTATGCGCGCTTGAAAAGCCTGATTTTGTCCCTGAAGGCTCACCCACTCAGACTCCCCGAGTACCGTTTTGTTGCCTAACTTATAAGCGCTTTGTTTGTTACAAGATTGTGCTGAAGACTTACTATTAACGGCTACAGGAGCAGGCACTATTGCGACTATTTTCTCTTCCAGTTGGTCAAAACGCTGTTGATTAGTGGCGAGTTGCTCTGACATCGCTTCACATTGGCTAAGCACGTTAGTTTGTTGTGCAGAAAGCTGAGAGAGTTGCTCTAGTGCTTGATCATTTTGCTGGGACGTTGGTTGATTGGCGCAAGCTGATAGCGCGAGCGAGACTGCAATAACTGAAAGCTTTTTCATAGTATAAATCCATTAGGCAAAAGTAATAATAGCGGTTGATTCGTTTTTGTTAGCATAGCGTAACAACCTTGATTAGTCTGGGTTAATTGCAATAAAAACAGCACGTTTAGGCGCGGGTAACCCCTCAACTGTGAGCGTTTTGTCGCCTGGGTCAAGATAATCATCAAGAGACTCATGCGTCATCCAAGAGGTGCTACGTTGTTCTTCGGTGGACGTTACATCAACATCTACCACTCTTACATCAACAAAGCCCACTTTCTCAAGCCACAATTTTAATGCAGCGGTGCTTGGCAGAAACCATACATTGGGCATTTTTCCATAGCGCCCTGCAGGCACGAGAACTTGATTTTCGTCACCATCAACGACTAGCGTTTCTAGGACCAGCTCGCCGCCAGTGTGTAACTGGTCTTTTAATTGAATTAAATGGTCCATGGGTGAGCGTCGGTGGTAAAGCACGCCCATTGAAAATACCGTATCAAAGGCTCTTAACTTGGGTAATTCTTGAATGCCTAATGGCAACAAATGAACCCGTTGCTCGTTATTGGCGAAGTTGCGAATGGCTTCAAATTGCATGAGAAATAGGGTGGATGGGTCGATACCTACTACAAACTCAGCGTCATCGCCGAGCATACGCCACATGTGATAACCACTGCCGCATCCTACATCTAATACATAGCGGTGTTTTAGCGGTGAAATATGTTGACGAAGGCGTTCCCACTTCCAATCAGAGCGCCACTCGGTGTCAATGTGGATGCCATAGATGTCGAATGGGCCTTTTCGCCAGGGATGCAAATGGCGCAGCAAACTTTCAACTTTCTTTCTTTCTCCGGCCGGCATATCTTCGGCTTGACCAATACTGACTTTATCTTTCAGCTCGATATGAGTGGTAGTTTGTTGAGGGAGTTTATTCAGCACTCGCTGCCAACGAGGAAAATCGCCGTGGGCATGCTCTTTCTGCCAATCGCCCAATTGAGCGGGTAGCGTGTAGAGCCAATGTTTTAAACGGTTTTTAGCGATTATTTGGTAAAAATCAGAAAAGTCTATCATCGGTTACAAGAGTTTGATATTGCTTGAGTATATAAACCTAATTGTAGCAATGTTTACTTGATATAGGGGGATTTCTTAATTGTAAACTAAGCCATTCCCCCATTTTATGCGCTTTATCGTTTTATTTTTGCAAATCTGTTTTTATCCAAGCTAAGTGTTGCTGGTTATTGCCTTGCTGAACGCCGCTATCGCAAACTGCAACACCACGAGTCGCAATAATGAGCTGTCCTGTTTGGTGAACCTGAAGATCATGTTCTTGCAGAATGAGTAAGTCTGAGCCATTTAGAGGGGCTGCACTATTTATAAAAACGATTAATGGGCTGCGCTGCTTAATATAGTCTTCTTCTAAGAATGCAGGCAGTTGTTGTTGGTTGGTGATTGAGGCTGCTGCACTAGCCCACGTTTGTTGTTTGATACGCGCTAATGCTAAAAACGGTGCTGGTGTCAGTTGGCTTTGATTAGATTGATAAGCGTTAAACCACTCAAAATACTTGTTTTCCCAATGATAGCTGAACGCCATATCACTAGGTTTAATTGTGCTTTTACTGGTTGATTTGTTTAGCAGTGCGAAATCAAAATAAGGCTGAGTTGAGTTAACTGAAGGTAAATGAGCGACTAAAATACTCTCGTCAATCAGTGCCTTGGTTATCGGTTGCAATTGCTCCATATGAGCAAAAATTTGCGAAGAAGCAATACTAATAGTAGAAGCCGAACTTGAACAGTCATCGGTCAGTAATAAACTGTAATCTAAGTGTTGGACTTGTACTGTTGCATTCACCTGTGGTGACAACAAAAAAACACTTGCTGCAAGAATAGTTCTGCTAAAGTTATTCATATATATAGACATTTTTTATTAAGCTATTTTTATGCTAACACATAATTTTGATTAACTTGTGGCCTAAACAAAAATTTAGCCAAAGAACGATATTGAAAAAGGAATGATGATGGGACGTCTATCGATTAAACAGCGGCTGATTTTTACAGTGGTGATATTGTTAGCGGTGTTAAGTGGTGTGCAGGCTTGGTTTCAAGCTCGCAGCTTGTCTGAAGAAACCCTTCAGGATATTAGCAGAGATGCCAAGCAATTGGCCTTGGCGGCAACCGATCAAGTGAGTTTATGGTTTGATTCGAAGCTGACTATTGCCAAGGCGGTGAGTGTCGACTCAAAGTCAAAGCAATTTCTTTCCCATTTAGTTCAGGCGAAAGAAAGTGGTGATTTTATCTATTTTTACTTCGGTAGTAGTGAAGGGAAAATGACCATGGACGATCCTAATGAAGTGCTTCCAGATGGTTACGACCCGCGTACACGCCCATGGTACAAAGGGGCGGAGGCCAAGGGATCTTTTGTCTCAGCTCCTTATGTCGACGCAACTTCAGGGCAGATGGTTATTTCTGTTGCGCAAAAGGTAGCTGGCGGTGTTTATGCTGGGGACCTTGGCTTAGATGTTGTGACCCAGCGCGTACTTAACCTCGCGAATGACAATGTGTATCCCGTGATCGTAGATAAAGACGGTTTGGTGGTTATTCATGCAGACAAAAATTTGGTGCTGAAAAACGTGGCTGATTTATCGGCTGATTTTAACGCTAGCTTTATAGCGCAACTTGCTCGAAATTCGCAAATCAGTGATGTCGTCGTGAGTGGAAAAGATAGTTTAGTTAATGCAACCCCAATTCGTGGTACCGATTGGTACCTATTATTTGTATACGATAAGAACCAAGCGATGGCGCCAGTGGCAGCCATGGTTAAAAGCTCGGTGTTATTCGCGCTTGTGCTATTTGCAGTAGTGGCACTGGTGTTATTTAAGGTCATTAGCTCAGTGCTTAGTCCGGTCGAGGTATTGGGTGACGCAATTAAAGGGCTATCTTCTGGCGATGGTGATTTAACCAAGCGATTGAACTTTCAACGAGACGATGAAATTGGTTCGTTAGCAGGGGGGATCGACCGGTTTATCGAGCAGCTCCATGATTTATTGAAAGATATAGCTCAAGATGCAGATAACCTGCAACAGGCAGCGGCCTTAACTAGCACTTCAACGGCTGAATCTAACATTCAAATTGAGCGCCAACAGGCAGAGGTAACTCAAGTCGCAACCGCGGTAAATGAAATGGCCGCAACCGCCAACGAAGTGGCTAACAATGCAGAGCAAACCGCCGAGGCTGCAAGAGAGTCTGCAGAATCCTGTGGTCAAGGTAAGGTGTTGATTGGTCGTAACCAGCAGCAGGTTAACAGTCTCGCTGGCCAACTAGACAGTGCGGCGGCTACGGTTCAAGAATTAGAGCGTAATACTCGAGAGATTAGTGATATCTTGTCGACCATTCAAGGTATCGCAGAGCAAACCAACTTGCTTGCTTTAAACGCAGCCATTGAAGCGGCTCGAGCCGGTGAGCAAGGGCGAGGCTTTGCCGTCGTTGCCGACGAAGTACGTAATCTGTCACAACGAACCCAGAGTTCGACAGAAGAAATCAAAGCGATGCTGGAGCGTTTGCAAGGGAATACTGATAGCACCGTTAAAACCATGGATGAAAGTCAGCAATTAGTAAAAATCAGCGTAGAAGAAGCAACTCGAGCAGCTGAAATGTTAGATAACATTACTAACTCCATCACCCATATTAGTGATATGGCTACCCAGATATCCAGTGCTGCTGAGCAGCAAAGAGCGGTGACTGAAGAAGTGGGGCGGAATACTCAAGGTATTCAAGATGCTTCGTTGGAATTGGCTGAGCAAGCGGCGGGTAGTTCGCAGCGGGCTACAGAACTAGATGCTATCGCGGATAAATTGCATAGAGAAGTGAGTGCTTTCAAGATTTGATATTTATTTAAGGTGACCACCTCAGATGAGTAACAACGTAGCCTGCTTAATCGCAGGCTATTTTTTTTAAGCCAACAGCGCAATACCCGCCCCCCCTAAACTAATAAGCATTATGTACAGCGGAAGCTTTAATATTCGTAATATAAAAAAGCCCATCAGGGCTAATGTAATGTCTAGGCTAGAGTGCACTGCGTTAATAAAAATCGGTTGATAAAGGGCTGCGATTAACAAGCCAACGACCGCTGCATTCACCATTTGCATTGCTGCTGAGAACTTGGCCTTTTGGGCTAAAACTTGCCAAGCATCCGCAAAAGCGAGTACCAGTAAAAAACCAGGCAGGAAAATAGCAAAGGTGGCGGTAGCCGCGTAGCTTAAAGGCGTTTGGTCTCCGATTATTGCACCTAGATAACTGGCAATAGTAAACATTGGGCCGGGTACTGCCTGTGCTGCAGCATAAGCGGTAAGGAATTGCGCTTGGTTTATTTCGCCAGATAGCGCTTGTTGCAGGAGCGGAAGTACTACGTGCCCTCCACCAAATACCCAGCTACCCGCTTGGTAGAATTGACTAAAACTCTGCAAAATAGGGGGGGGATTTAGCAATGGCAAAACTAGCAGCAGACCAAATATCACCAGGTAAGCGAAGTTGATTGAACCTGTTTTTAACACCATCAACTCATTATTGGGTTTTATAAGCACGAGCCGCTTGTGTAATGCTAAACCGGCGAGGGCAGCGAGCATTAGGCAGACGAGTTGGGTACTTAACTGAGGGAACAGGAGTAGCCCTGAAGCCGTTACGAAACAAGCGCTACTAAGATAAATATTTGTGCAAAATTGGCTGAACATTAACCTAATAGCATCTACTACCACCACCAACGCGGCAATTTTTAAGCCTGCGATTAGGCCGATGATATAGGGGTGGTGATGACTGTAATTAGCCGCTAAGGCTAAGGTC